>NZ_JRGL01000089.1 GCF_000764655.1 Aeromonas aquatica | reverse complement strand
TTGCGCAAGACGACGCTGGCGCAAGCTGAGCAGTGGGAAGAGAGACAGCAGGTGTTGAAAGGCTTGGGTATCCATGATGGTGGCCCTCAGGGTGATGACCTATTTCAAGGTTAGCCTTTCAACACGTAATTGGGACAGAGCCTTTTTTATGGCCGCCGTTTAGACTTTCCGTCATCAACTCTCTATAGTGTGGCCCCCTTGAACCTCGGCAGGCCCAGCATGAAGACCCAGCATAAATCCGGATTGCACCCGCGCAATCGCCATCAAGCCCCCTACGATTTTGACGCTCTCTGCCAGCGCACGCCCGAGCTGCGGCCTTTCGTGTTCATCAACGAGCACGGCACCCAGACACTCGACTTTGCCGATCCTGCCGCCGTCAAGACGCTCAACCGGGCCTTGCTGGCGCTGCACTATGGCATCCAGCATTGGGATCTGCCGCCGGGCTATCTGTGCCCGCCCATCCCGGGTCGGGTGGACTACTTGCACCGAGTGGCGGATCTGCTGGCCGAGAGCGCGGGGGAAGTGCCCACCGGCAAGGGAGTGCGGGTGCTGGACATCGGCGTGGGGGCGAACTGCATCTATCCCTTGCTGGGGGCCCGTGAATACGGCTGGCGCTTCGTGGGATCGGACATCGATCCCGTCTCGGTCAAGGCGGCCAACCTGTTGGCGAGCAGCAATGGGCTGGCCAGCCAGATTGCCTGCCGTCATCAGAGCGATCCCAAGCAGATCTTTCGCGGCATTGTTGGCCCCAGGGAGCGCTTTGCCCTGACACTCTGCAATCCGCCGTTTCACGCCTCTCTGGCCGAGGCGAGCAAGGGGTCTGAGCGCAAGTTGCGCAATCTCGGCAAGGCGGTCGCCGGGGCACCTGTGCTCAACTTTGGTGGCCAGAAGGCCGAGCTTTGGTGCGAGGGGGGAGAAGCGGCATTTCTGGCGGCCATGATAGGCCAGAGCAAGGAGGTCGCCAGCCAGTGCCTCTGGTTCAGCTCGCTAGTGTCGAAGAAGGAGAATCTGCCGGCCGCCAGGAAGGCACTGGCTCAGGCGGGGGCGAGTGAGGTTCGGGTGATCGACATGGCGCAGGGCAACAAGGTGAGCCGGATCCTGGCCTGGAGCTTCCTGGATGCGGCGAACCGGGCCGACTGGTGGTCAGCCCGGATCGATTGAGTGAAAATGGGGGCCTTGAGGAAAAAATACCCTGAACGGCTCCCTTTTCACGCCCATCATTTCCGGTGACGTTGTCGCCACGTTAATCGTTTTTACTGCACGTTCAAGCCTGGTTTCCCCCGCAGGTTAGTGATCACTCTCACCTCTGGTACAGTTGTACGCCGAGATTTTTTTGCACTTACTGGTGAAACTTTCATAAAATAGGACTGGTTAGACCTCTTTACAGGCATTGAATCGAATAGGGATCGGTAAATGAAAGTTGTCGATTTTCTGAAACACAAGCGCGAGATACTGGCGCAGCACCCCTTTGAGCTCAAGGATTGGCTCTCTCCGGCGATCCGCGACTACTGGCGTGAGTTTCAGCAAAAAGCACACCTTCACCCGCTGCTGGGTCGGGTGCTCGACCTGCAGGCCGAGCAGCAACTGCTGCGACGGCAGGGGGCGGCTCAGGCTCAGGCGGTCAACAGCCAGCCGGTTCTGACCGAGGAGAACCCGGTCGAGCTGAGCGGCGAGGCGGCCAGCCTGTACGCCGAGTTGCAGGCCCGGATAGGGGAAGAGACCCATGTCGGCGAGTGGCTGCAGGTCAGCCAGCCGCTGATCGATCGGTTCGCGTCCGTCACCGGGGATCACCAGTGGATCCACACCGATCCTGAGCGCGCGGCGGCCGAGTCACCCTTCAAGACCACCATTGCTCACGGCTTCCTGACCCTGGCCCTGCTGCCCCAGCTGACCGGTTCGGTGGACGAGGCGACTCCGGAGTTTCCCAGTGCTCGCATGGTGGTGAACTTCGGCCTGGAGCAGGTGCGTTTCCCGTACCCCATCAAGGTGGATAGCAATATTCGCGCCCGTACCAAGCTGTCCAGGGTCACCCCCATCAAGGGCGGGCTCGAGTTGCTCAAAGAGATCAAGATAGAGATCGAAGGGATCCGCCGCCCCGGCTGCGTCATCGAGTCTCTCACCCGCATCTATTTCTGATCCCCCTCCTCGTTTGACGCGGATAAACACAGGCCCACTTCGGTGGGCCTGTGTCGTTTCTGACGTTTGGCGGAGGAGATTAGAAGCTGGCCCCCAAGGTGATGGTGTGGCGCCACTCCTTCTCATCCAGGCTATCCCTGAGACCACCATACTCGAGCCAGGTATCGTCCCAGCTCAGCTCGCTCGACCAGGAGAGGCGCAGGTGATCGTTGAAGTAATACCTGAGCCCCAGGCTGCCGTTGATGGACTGGTTGCGGGTCAGGTAAGGGGAGGGCTGGTCGATGAACTTCTCGTAGCTTCCCTTGCTGAACAGCTCGAACCGCTGCTGCCAGACGGAGACAGGCTGGCGATAGTCCCATCCCAGGCTGAGATAGGGGTAGTTGATGATGCGGTCATCGAACAGATCCGAGCCGCTCCAGACGTCAGGGGTGAAGTAGGAGCGCTGTAGACCGATTTGGCTGATCAACTCCAGCCGCCGCCGCTTGTCGTTCCAGAAACGATAACCTGGTCCCGAGGCATAGCTCAGCTCCAGGTAGTTGCTGTCGATCAGGTCGTAGTCGGCATCGAGGGAGGAGCGCAGGAACCAGTGCTCATCGAAGAAGAAGTCCAGCTTGGGGCTGAGTTTGTACTCGTGACTGTCGGTGATGCTGTTCGATGTCTCGTAGATGTACTCCCCATCCAGGGTGTAACGCCAGTCCAGGTTGGCCAGCTCTGTGGAGGCCTTGAGGTTGACGTTGTTGGTCTTCTTGTCGCTCTCCTTCAACTTGATGTTGAGATCCCCTGTCCCGCTCCAGAGCCAGGCGTTGAGCTCATCCGGGGAGTCCAGCAACGGGATCCCCGTCCTGGTCAGCGGCTTGGGTTGCTCCTGTTTGTCCAGCCGCCAGCGCTTGATGGCATCACGTGGGATGGTCAGGGCCTGGCTGTAAGCTGGCTTGATACTGATCTGCTCGTCGGTGATCTCCTCTATGGTGCCGGTCAGGCGATCGCCGTTGTGCATCCACAGTATGTCTGCCCACACTACTGGGCTGGCGAGCAGGGCGATCAGGCTCCAGGGCCCGTATCGCAGTGCGGACATAGCCGATCCCATCAGTTAGCCGCTGACGGGCTGGGGCAGCCCGTTTTTGCTGTCGAGCACGGCCGTCACCCGAGCGCTGTCCACCTCGGGGGCCGCGATGAACTGCTCAACCTCGGCGGACAGCACCAGGGGGGCCCCCTCGGCCAGCTCTTCCTCGGTGCGGGACAGAGGGGAATGGACCTCCAGCCAGCGTCGGCCGTCCGGCTCCACCGCCATCTTGACCGGCTGATTGATCACCCGCACCTGAGTACCGACCGGTACCAGTTTGAACAGGGTCTCGATGTCGTCGGGGCGCAACCGGATGCAGCCCGCGCTGACCCGCAACCCGACGCCGAAATCCTTGTTGGTGCCGTGGATCAGATAGTCCTTGTTGCCATAACCAAGCCGCATGGCGAACTTGCCGAGGGGATTGTCCGGCCCGGGGGGAACCACGGCCGGCAGGTCTATGCCTTTTTGCTCCAGCCAGGACTTGCGCACCATGGGGCCGGGCACCCAGGTCGGATTCGGATTCTTGGCAATGACTGTGGTGGTCATCTCCGGCGTCTCGCGGCCGATGTCACCGATGCCGATGGGCAACACCATCACCTCCTGTTTGCCCTTGGGGAAGTAGTAGAGCCGCAGCTCGGGCAGGTTAATGACGATCCCCTCTCTGGGCACATCGGGCAGCAACATCTGGGTTGGCAGGGTCAGCCGGGTGCCCGGGGTGGGCAAATAAGGGTCAACCCCCGGATTGGCCTCGAGCAGCGCCAAAAAGCCAATCTGGGTATGTTTACCCACCAGCTCCAGGTGGTCGCCCTCTTGTACTATGTAATCTTCCAGCTCGCCGATGAGGCGGCTGCCGTCCGGCGGGAGGGGATAGGTGATGGACCAGACCGGCGCGGCCCAGAGGCTGGCAACCACCAGCAGCAGTGAGGCGATACGTGTATACAACATGGTTTTTCCTATCAGCATGTCTTGAGGGAAGCGCTTCCCTCCCAAAAAAAGAGCTGGGATTGTTAACCAATAGCCCGGTGATTACCAGCGCCGGAGCCAGGTATGCCCGAGCCGGATTTATGCGACTCTTGCGCTCTTTTTAGCCTGCAGGCCTCTATTTTCCTGGTCTCATTGGACAAGGCCGCAGCCCGGAGAAAGGCGGCAGGGGGGATGGAGCATCGACAAGTCCCGACACGGCCGCGTGGTCACGCCGGGATGGGGAGCGGATCTGGATGGGGAATGCCCCTTGGGCGCACTTTGCCGTTAGGTGCTGATTTATTAGGCAGTCATCTGATCTGCAACGATATTTACATTGATTTCCCGACTTGGGTTGGGTCAATATGAGGGCCCGTGGAGAGATGCCGGAGTGGCCGAACGGGATTGACTCGAAATCAATTGTGGCAGCAATGCCACCCAGGGTTCGAATCCCTGTCTCTCCGCCATTTATGTCCTTCAAGCCCGCGCCAGTCGCGGGCTTGGCATTTCTATCCTATGCCAGCCAATACCTCAGTTCAGCTATAGCCAATGCCTCTCTTCCCTTGTTCAGGGGACGCTTCTCTGTTGGGGGCGGAGGGAAGGGCAGGGAACCTGGGTAAATTCCCCCACACTGGGTCCATTTCCCATTCGCGAACGCCACTGATGTACAGATCTTGATGTCACCATACACAGCCATGGCTGTGTATGGTCGGCGTACCTCTCTACCCCGTGAATATGCCGGTCAGGTCTGCCGTTGCCGCGGCTGATTCAGGGGGAGGGGCGTTGCCGAGACGCGCACTCAGAGTTCGAGTTGCACGCCCAGCTCCACCACTCTATTGGTCGGGATCTGGAAGAAGTCGGTTGCCCGAAGAGCGTTGCGGTTCATCCAGATGAATAGCTTCTCACGCCAGCGCGCCATACCCGGTATGTCCGTGCTGATGAGGTACTCGTAGGAGAGGAAGAAGGAGGTGGTATTGAGCCTCACCTTCAATGCCTGTTTGGCGCAGGCCTGGAAGATCTCCTCCATCGATGGCGTCTCCTGATAGCCGAAATGGGCCACCACCTGCCAGAATCCTTCCCCGATCTGCAGCAGTTCCAGCCGCTCCTCCCCCGTCAGCCAGGGCTCATCCTTCACCTTGATGGTCAGGAAGATGACCCGCTCGTGTAACACCTTGTTGTGCTTGAGATTGTGCAGGAGTGCGTGGGGCACGACCTTGATGGACTTGGACAGGAACACTGCCGTTCCAGGTACCCGCAGCGGCGGACGGATCTGGATATTGTCGACGAAGCCCTGCAAGGATAACGCCTGGCTCTCGAGTTTCTCGAGCACCAGCTCGCGGCCACGCTTCCAGGTGGTCATCACCACTATGATCAGCAGGGCAAACAGTACGGGCAGCCAGCCGCCCGCGAGGAACTTGGTGGTATTGGCGCTGAAGAAGGCCAGATCCATCACCAGCAGCGGCGTGCCCACCAGGCCGATCAGCCAGAGCGGCTGTTTCCAGCGGTGGAAGGCGACCACCATCAACAGCAGCGTGGTGATCACCATGGTGCCGGTCACGGCGATGCCGTAGGCGGCCGCCAGGTTGCTCGAGCTCTTGAACCAGAAGATCACCAGCACTATGCCGCCGAGCAGCAGCCAGTTGACCAGCGGCAGATAGATCTGTCCCTTCTCGTGCTCGGAGGTGTGGCGGATCTCCTGGCGCGGAAGAAATCCGAGCAAGATGGCCTGGCGCACCACCGAATAGGTGCCGGAGATGACCGCCTGAGACGCAATCACGGTCGCCATGGTGGCCAGCACGATCAGCGGCAGTGTCATCCAGCCGGGGGCCAGCAGGTAGAAAGGGTTCTCGATGGCCTCGGGGTGGCGCAGCAGCAAAGCTCCCTGGCCGAAGTAGTTGAGCAGCAGCGCCGGCATCACCCAGCTATTCCACGCCAGCTGGATCGGACCCCGTCCGAAGTGCCCCATGTCGGCATAGAGGGCCTCGGCTCCGGTCACGCACAACACCACGGCGCCCAGCACCACGAAGGCCGTCCCCGGTCTCGCCAGCAGGAAATCCAGGGCGTAGAGCGGGTTGACGGCTGCCAGGATGGCGGGCGTCTTGGCGATTTCGAGTACGCCGAGCAGCGCCAGTATGGTGAACCAGAGCAGCATGATGGGCCCGAACCAGCGCCCGATCCCGGCGGTGCCGTAGTGCTGGACGCCAAACAGCACCACCAGTACGACCAGGGCGATGGGGAGCACGAAGGGCGCGAGAGCCGGGGCCATGATCTCCAGCCCCTCGACGGCGGAGAGTACGGAGATCGCAGGAGTGATCACCGCATCCCCGACAAACAATCCGACCCCGGCCAGCCCCAGCAGCATCACGATCGCGCGCGTGCGCGGGGAGAGGCGCCGGGCGGCGAGGGAGGCCAGGGTCAGTATGCCCCCTTCCCCCTTGTTGTCGGCCTTCAGCACCAGCAGCACATATTTGAGCGACACGACGAGCATGATGGTCCAGAAGAAGAGGGAGACGATGGCATAGATCTCTTCTTTACCCGGCTGTAGCCCCATATTCCCGGCAAAACTCTGCTTCAGGGCATAAAGCGGACTGGTGCCTATGTCACCGTAGACGACCCCCAAGGCCGCCAATGTGATGGCCATACGGCCTTGCCCCGCTTCGTTGCTCATCATGAAATCCCATTTCAATTCATTATGTTAACCATAGTATGGCTGGCTATCTCGAAAGTGAAATGGCGACTGTTGGCGGGCTGATCGGGTTGGGCCTTTTGCTGTCTGCTCGTTCCACCGGCAGCCATGGGCTCTCGTAGCCCCTTTGGAGGGGCAAGACCGTTTCTCCTCGGTGTATGGGCCGCTGCAGAGGGGGCGGCCGCGGATTCAGGCCAATTCTGCCCAAATGATCGGCTGGCGGCGGCCAGATCCCGATGGACAGCCGGTGAATTCAGGCCGAGTTCAGCGCTACCCCGGTATCGTTTTCCGGCGTTTTATGTGGTGTAACGAGTAACAGGCAGAGATGGCTGCTGGTGCCGTTGTCCAGATTGCTCCTTCATCCCGCGTCGATACGCGAAGTGACAGCGTCGGGGCCAGATCACGGATCTGCCTGACCGGGTCGCGTTCATCAAGGATGTGATCTCCTGCACATGATTCACTGGCTTTGATGCTGGCCGGTGATCTCTTTTCGTGGCCTCGGTGGCCCTCTAACCATGCTCATGACGTCCTGGAGGACATGATGACCGAATCTCATCTGCGCAAGTGCAATACCCCTTCTCTCATTCGCCAGATAGTGCTCGGTCTGGTCGCCGGCATCTTGTGCTTCCTGGTACTGAGTTATTCAGATCTTTCTGCTCGAAAGGACGAGCCCGAGGTGGGGGTGGCCGCTCCTGCGCCGGCGGACGCCAGCTTGCCTGCCGCCGGCTCGGATCAGAGCAGTGGCGCCACAGCAACCCTGATCCCGCCGGCTGAGACCGGGTTCTCCCTGCCTTCTGCTACCGAGTCGATCGAAGGGCAGGCCGATGGTATGGCCGGCACGCTGGCCCCCATGCTGGATATGCCGGTCAGCGGCGCCTTGCCGACCGCGACCGAAGAAGTAATGGCGCCTGAGCCGCCAATGCCAATGCCCGCCGTCCCCTCTGCTCCCTTGGTTGCGGCCGAGCCTGCAGCGTCCCCCGAGCCGGTGTCCAAGTCAGCCTCGGAACCTGTGTCCAAACCTGCCACCGAGCTTGTGTCCAAGCCAGCCTCGGAACCTGTGTCCAAACCGGCCCCCACGCCCGAGTCGCAAGGCAAGGCATCCGGCAAGGTCAGCCTGACGCCCGCCAGCGTCCTGAACCAGAAGAGCATCAACCACCTCAGTATTCAGCTGATGGGAGCAGGCAGACTGGATGCCATCGAGCAGTTTGTGCTCGCCAATCGGCTCGCCGACAAGGTGTGGGTCTATCGAACCAATTTCCATGGCAGCCCCTGGTATGTGGTGCTGCAAGGAGATTATGCCGACCTGAGCCAGGCGCAGGCGGCCATTCGCAAGTTGCCGCCTGCCCTGCAGAAGGCGGAGCCCTGGCCCAAATCCTTTGCCCAGGTGAATAGAGAATTGACGCCATAAGCCGGGTGATAGGGGATTGGCCTGAGTGAACATGCTTCATCCTAGAGGCGTTGGGTTGCCGGCGCCCTTGGGGGATACGTGAGAGTCGGCTGACATGGGATAGGCAGTATGCCCTTGTCTCTGATGTGCCAGGCCGCTTGCTGAATCGCACTGCCCTGGAGGCGTTGCCCCTTCGCTCTTTATGACACCGCCCCTAATGCACCATACCCGCGTCAGTCGCGGGTGTGGTGTTTTTGGCATGCCATCTGCTCAATCCCTCCTGGCAACGGGATACATACCACCCGAGATCGCACCGGATCATCAGCCCTTGCGGTTGGCGAGCTGGCGCAGCAGCTGGGTGCTCTGGTGCAGGCTCTGTTGCTGGGCCTCGTTCAGGGGGCACTGCTTGAGCACGTATTCGGCGCTGGCCACCACCGTCTTCCAGCGCGGCGCCTTGGGCAGGGTGTCCAGGCTCAGGTACTTGTCGAGGGTGCGGGTCTGGGGGCTGGATCTGTCCATGTAGACGCGCCACAGCTTGCTCTTCTCCGCCAGCACTATCTTGCCCTTGCCGGTACTCTGCTGCCAGGCATCCAGGGTGAGGTGCATGGTGTCCACCAAAGCCCGACGCAGTGGTTCGTCATCCTGCTGGCGGATGAGGTTGTCGGCCAAGGAGCGGAACTCGCCTCCCAACCGACTGAGCTCGCCCAGCAGTTGGCCATCCTCGATGATGGCCTGACGGGACAGGCTCTTGAGGGCGTTCTCCAGCGCCATCACCCGGTTGTCATCCTGGCGAGATTCGGTACTGAGGGTGAGGGCGAACGCGCTCTGACCACCGAGCGTGATGGGCAGGGCACGGGCGTTGAGCGCATCCCGCTGACCCGCCACCAGGAAGGTGAGATCTTGCTCGGGATTCGTCACCATGTCCGGCCATTGACTGGCCAGCGGCGCCGCCAGCCACTCGTCCAGCGGCAACCCCTCCATGGCTTCCGGCTCCTGTCCCAGCAGGCGTGCCAGCACCCGGGAGGCAAACAGCACAGTGCCCTGCTCGTCGATGAAGACCATGGGATCGGCCCCTTCCCCGAGCAGGGTCAGCAGCCGCTCCTGATCCTGGTGAAGTTGCCCTTGCAGGCGCAGGCGATGCTCTATCTCCTGCTTGAGCAGCCGGTTCTCCACCAGGGAGGCGCGGCCGGCGCTGGCCTCCAGCAGGGACTTGACCCGGGCGAACAGCTCCTCCTTGCAGAACGGCTTGACCAGATAGTCGTTGGCGCCGGCGTTGAAGCCTTCCTCGATGTCCTTGGGCTGGTTGAGGGCGGTGAGCAGCAGCACCGGCAGTTGATCCTTGGGGTGTTGCTCGCGCAGGCGGCGACAGACATCGAAGCCGGACAGGGTCGGCATCATCACATCCAGCAGGATGAGGGAGACCGGCTCCTGAGCGAGCTTGGCGAGGGCGTCGTGGCCATCGCTGCTCGGCAAGATGCGGTAGCCACAGGGTTGCAGCAGGTGGCGCAGTATGTGCAAGTTGATGGGCTCGTCATCCACCACCAGGATCAGGGGCGCATCGGCCGGCGGCAAGGGCAGATCGTCGCTCTCCCAATCCGGCAGGATCAGCGGCTGCTGGCGTACCAGCTGGTGCTCGATCTGGCGGCTGTCCAGGGTCAGCCCACCCGCCTTGCCACTGGCGAGCGGCAGGGTGAAGGCGAAGGTGGAGCCGACGCTGGGTTCGCTCTCCACATAGAGCTCTCCCCCCATCAGGTGCACCAGCTGACGGGTGATGGAGAGGCCGAGGCCGGCCCCCTGCTTGCTCACCTCGGGGCTCATCTGCACCAGCGGCTCGAAGATGTGCTCAAGGTGCTCTTTGGGAATGCCGATGCCGGTGTCGGTCACCCGGATGCGCAGGAATTGCCCCTCCACCTGGGCACTCAGCACCACCTTGCCCTGGGGGGTGTACTTGATGGCGTTGCCCACCAGGTAATCGAGCAGATCGTCAACCAGCCGCGCCAGGCCGTCGGCACTCTTGATGATGAGGCCGAGCTGCTTCTGTTGGCCCTCGGTCAGGTCCTGCTGGCTGGCGAGCATGGACTCCGCCATCCCCTTGATGCCGTGGATCGGGGTGCGCAGCTCGTGGGAGGTGTTGGCGAGCAGTTCATCCTTGAGTTTGTCCGCCTGCTGCAGACTGAGGTTTTGCTTGTGGGTCAGCTTGACCTGCTGTTGCAGCTCCTGGGTCTGGCACTCGATGAGCTCAATCTTGTCCTTCACCGAGCGCTGCATGTGGCGAAACGCCTGGGCCAGCCGGTCGATGTCGTCGTCGGTACGGGGGATCTCGATCGGGTGATCCAGGGCGCCATCGGCCACCTGCTCTGCGGCGGCGGTGAGGGAGCGCAGCGGCGCCGTGATGGAGTGGGAGAGCCAGCGGGAGAACAGGGTCAGCAGCAGCAAGGAGCCGGCCCCCAGCAGGATCACTAGCGTCTCCAGCTGGCGGATGGGAGCATAGGCCTCGCTGGTGGAGATCTCGGCGATGAAGGCCCACTCGGTATCGAATACCTTGACCTGGGTATAGGCGGCCAGCACCTCGTCGTCGTGATAGGAGAGGAAGGGACCAACCCCTTGCTCGCCAGACAAGGCCTTGATGACGAGCGGGGTCTGCAGCGGCCGGAAGTTGGGGCTGAAGCTGTTCTCCACGCTAAATTCCGGCGCCAGCCAGGCGTCGGCCCGCATCCGCTTGTCCGGGCCGACGAGGATGGTCTCGCCGGTCTCGCCGAGCCCCTCCCGCTCCGCCATGATCTGGTTGAGTTTGTCCGGCAGCAGCTCGAAGATCACCACGCCGCGCACATCGTCATATTGCATGACGGGGGCGGCCAGGTAGGCGACCACCTGACCGGTCAGCTCGTTGCGGCCAAAGTCGGTGAACTCGAAGATCTGTCGCGGTTTCTGGCCCCCGTCGAGGCGGCGTTTGACCTTGGCGAAGGTGTTGCCAAGCCCGCTGGCCTGATAGGGGCCGGAGAGCAGGTTGGTGGCGAAGTTGGGGTGCTTGGTGACCGAATAGACCACATCACCATTGAGATCCACCAGGAAGATGTCGCTGTAGTTGCTCTTGCGCACCATGTCGGCATAGCCGCGGTGGAAGCGCTGGTGGACCCGGCCGTACATCTCGTCCGCCAGGATCAGGGCGCTGATGGAGGGTTCGATGACCAGCTTGCTGTCGGGTTGCTGCAACTTGTCCCAGGAGCCCGGCACGTAGCGGGCCTGGGCACGGGCACGAGCGCCCTGGGGCGTGGTGCCCAGCTTCTCGAAGGCGCCGGTGAAGCCATAGAAGCGGCCTATGCTGTCGCCGGCGAAGTCTTGCTGGGAGAAGTTGGTGATCTGCTCTTTGAGGTTGCCGAAGTAATCCTCCAGCTGGCTCTTCTTGATGTTACGTACCGACACCAGATGATTGGAGGTCTGGGTGGTGAGGTCCTTGCCGTGGCTGTAGAGGAAAAACAGGGTGACGACCAGGAAGGGCACCAGGCCTAACATGAAAAACGCCAGCATCAGCTGTGGTCTGAGCCCACGTGGCCTGAAGATCCATTTCATCGTATGATTTTCAATTGAGAATCCAGTTACTAAACGCGACAAGTCTCTGATTAAAGACTAATCATTTCAATGACTTTATCTTGAATTCGCCTACGGAGTCACAGCGGGCCGAGGGAATTTCGGCCAAGGCGTTTAAAGCCTGAGCAAACGACCGGGAAAAGTGCTGAAAGTCAGAAAAAAGGGTTGTGCCCGTGCTCGGGGTACGTATAATGCGCCTCGTTGTCGGGTAACTGACATCAGGCAATAAGGCGGGAATAGCTCAGTTGGTAGAGCACGACCTTGCCAAGGTCGGGGTCGCGAGTTCGAGTCTCGTTTCCCGCTCCAATATCTCATGACACCAAGCATGAGCATCACTCTCAAGGTTCAATACCTTGTCAGCATGGCGCGTTAGCAAAGCGGTTATGCAGCGGATTGCAAATCCGTTTAGTCCGGTTCGACTCCGGAACGTGCCTCCATCTTCTTGTACTTCCCAGCATTTCTATTCCATATCTTGTTCTCTGCGTACTCAGTGCTCACTGTTGCTCCGTCAACTGCTCGCAGCCCTGCAGGCGCCACTCCTTGTGCAGATAGCGATCCATGTCGGCCAGTGCCTGGCCTCGAAACTGATACTGCATCTCCGCCGACTGCTCGGCCAGGGCCGACATCTTCTGTTTCAGCTGGCCACATTGCCACAGGCTGACGGTGGGGGTGCCCCTGTAGGCGAGCTCGATGCTGTCATTTCGATTGAGTTGCCACTCCTGCCACTGCGACCAGGCAAGCAGACCCAGCACGCTCAGGACTGCGACTTCTGCCAGTTTCATTCTCTCATCTCCTTGCCGATGTCAGCCTTCCAATTAACTCTGGCCCAGCCGCCGCGTTTTTTCATGATTGTTGTTTTTTGGTTAATTAATGTAACCCGTTTTCATTTCATGGTCTGCTGGCGGGGATTTTTACCAAAAAGCGGCTTTAATGGTGTAGTAATCCTACAGTTTGTGGCGTAATATTCGCCAAGTGGTCTTACCAGTGAGGTGCTAAATCATGTTCCATCCCTTCTCTCTGACTCAGATAATCCTGCGCCGCATCTTCGTGTTGCTGGTGGGTTTACTCGCCTTCCCGGTGATGCTGTTTCGCCGAGATCGCGCCCGTTTCTACAGCTACCTGCACCGTATCTGGAACAAGACCAGCACCAAACCGGTGTGGCTCAAGATGAGCGAAAGGGGCGAGCGGATCTTCTACTGATCCCGCCGCACAATAAAAAAAGAGAGCCGAGGCTCTCTTTTTTTATTTCTGCAACACCATGAAATACAAGTCATCAGGCTTTGATTATCGGTCCCTGGCCAACCGTCCCCATGGTGTCCACCCGAGTGCTGTCGAGTGGCTGGTCGATGTTCTTCCTCATTCCCCTTTCAAGGCATTCGTCACACAAAAAATGGCGGGAGTGGCCCGCCATTGTGTTGATTTATCACTCTGAACTTAGCCAAAGCGGTAGGAGCCCATGTAGAGGCTGCCGTAATCCCAGCTGTCGTGCAGCTTCTGGGGTTTGTCGGCCCCAGCCGCCCCCAGTGCCACGAACAGCGGGCGCAGGTGATCGTCGTGGGGGTGGGACTCCACCGCCCCCGGCGCGCGGGCCCGGTAATCTTCCAGTGCTGGGCGATCGCCGGCGGCCATGGTCTGCTCCAGCCAGTGGGCAAAGTCCCTCGCCCAGTTCGGGACAGGGGAGCCGTCCGCTCCGAGTGCCCGCAGGTTGTGAGTGATGGCGCCGGAGGCGAGGATGCCGATCCCCTGTTCACGCAGGGCCTGCAGTGCTTCTCCCAGCTGCCACAGCTGGCTCGGGTCGAAGTTGGCCGGGATGGAGATCTGTACCAGCGGGATCTCGCTGGCCGGATCCATCAGGGAGAGCGGCGACCAGACGCCGTGGTCCAGCTCACGCTTGACCGGGGTGGCATTCAAACCGGCAAGCAGCAGCTGATCGCTCACTGCCTCTTGCAACCAGGCCGGGCTGTTGGCGGGCCAGCGGATGCTGTAGAGCGGGTCGGGGAAGCCGTAGAAGTCATACATCAGCGCCGGCGTTGGCTCGACGTTGAGCTGCAGATCGGTGCGGCTGAACCAGTGGGCCGAGATCACCACCAGCCCCTTGATATCCCCAAGGCGCAATTTCGTTAGAAATTGTGTAGCAGGCTGATCGCGCAAGACCAGATCCGGGGCGCCGTGGGAGATGAACCAGACGGGAGCGATAGCCATGATGAGACTCCTGGTTGGCGGCATCGGCACAGCTGACCGGCACCGCGTTAAACGGGATCAGGGCGAAGGGCCACTGAGATTGAGGTCATTATCCTCCCCGGTTTTGTGGTTAACAATCCAGCGCCATGTATAAGCACTGTTCACCATGGGTTGATAGTCTGGTCGGTTCGAAGCGCCGGCGGATGGACGCGAGCCCGCCAGGATGGCTCGGTCAGAGAGCGCGGTGAAATGGGGGGATGGGCAGAAACGACAAGGCCAGCGTGTGAGCGCTGGCCTTGGCTTTTGATGGCGGTTGAGCCTTGGGGCTTACTGGATGCCCAGCAGCTCCACGTCGAATATCAATACCGATCCCGGCGGGATCTTGCCGGCGGCACGATCGCCGTAAGCCAGGTTGGCGGGGATGTAGAAACGGGTCTTCTCCCCTTCCACCATCAGCTGCACCCCTTCGGTCCAGCCAGGGATCACCTGATTCAGACCAAACTCGATGGGCTCGCCGCGGGCGACCGAGCTGTCGAAGACGGTGCCATCCAGCAGCTTGCCCTCGTAGTGCACCTTCACCTTGCTGGTGGCGGTAGGGTGAACAGTGCCGGTGCCCGGGGTCAGCACCTCGTATTGCAGGCCGGAGGCCGTGGTGGTCACCAGCGGCTTCTCCTTGTTGCTGGCGAGGAACTCGGCACCCTGGCGCACGTTATCTGCGGCCAGCTTTTTGTTGTTGCTGCTCGAGTAGAAGTAGTAGGCGACGCCGGCAACCAGCAACGCGATCAGTATGAATTTCATCGGTTTTCCTTACATGCGGTGAGAGTGGCATCTTATCCCAGCCGGGGAGAGAGGGCGAGCCACAGGGGCAGGGGATGTGACTGGGCAGACAAAGGACGAGGGGCACGTGATGGGTGCCCCTCGTCTTCGCGGGAATTACTTGGCCGCCACCATCATCAGCGCAGGCAGGGCGAAGAAGAGCCCGCCCACGTAGCCGAGCGCCAGCAGCTTGTTCTCGCTGCCGACCCGGGCCAGGGTCTCGGCGGCCTTGATGGGCAACTCGCGCAGGAAGGGCACGCCATAGATGAGCGCCACCGCGAACAGGTTGAACAGCACGTGCACCAGGGCGATGGTCAGCCCCAGCTTGGCACCGGCGCCGCTGATGGCGGTGGCCGCCAGCAGGGCCGTGATGGTGGTGCCAATGTTGGCGCCCAGGGTGAAGGGGTAGAGCTGGCGAGTACTGAACAGACCGCTCCCCGCCAGCGGGATCATCAGGCTGGTGGTGGTGGAGGAGGACTGCACCATGACGGTGACCAGGGTGCCGGAGGCGATGCCGGTCAGGGGGCCACGGCCCAGTGCCTTGTGCAGCAGCTCCTTGGCGCGGCCGACCAGCACCCGTTGCAGCACCTTGCCGAGCCAGGTGACGCAGCCGAGGATCAGCAGGATACCGATGACGATGGTGGCGATGGCGCCGCCCTTGCCCGGCAGGAAGGCGACCAGCTTGTCGATGAGGTTCAACGCCGGCTCGATGAGGGGCTTCATGAAGTCCACCCCCTTCATCGACATGTCGGCGGAGCCCATCAGCATATTGGCCAGCCCCTCTGCGCTCTTCTGCAGCAGGCCGAACATCAGCTCCAGCGGCAGGAAGATGAACACCGCCAGCAGGTTGAAGAAGTCGTGTACGGTGGCGGCGGCAAAGGCGCGGCGGAACTCGTCCCTGTCCCGGATGTGGCCCAGTGAGACGATGGTGTTGGTGATGGTGGTGCCGAGGTTGGCGCCCATCACCATGGGGATGGCCATGCCCATGGGCAGGCCGCCTGCCACCAGGCCGACGATGACCGAGGTGACCGTGCTGGAGGATTGCACCAGGGCGGTGGCCAGGATGCCGAGCAAGAGGGCGACGAAGGGGTTATTGGCGAAGGCGAAGATCTGGGCCGCGCCCTCGGCGCCGCCGGAGAAGCCCTTGAAGCCGTGGGAGACGGCGCCGACGGCGACCAGGATCAGGTAGATCAGGGTGATGACAGCGAGCCAGTTGAACAGTGGGCCGGAACTTTGGGTCTGCTGTTGTGGGGAAGAGGGGGTGCTGTGCATGTTGCCTCTGGGCAGTCTGTGAAAATGGACGGGCGCATTACAGCAAGGCTCCATGACAGAAATATGACAAAGTGACATTTTTATGATGGTTTGATGACAGCCGTCAGGGGACATTCAGGATAGGACAGAGGTGAAGGGATAAGGCTCCCCGGGGCGGATGTCTGAATGAAAGAAGGGGAGCCATGGGCTCCCCTCTTTGCATCACGCGGATGACTTACTGGCCGTCGGCCGCTTCCTCGTACTGACGGAAGGGGATGCGGAACACCGCCAGACGCAGGAACAGATAGGTGACCCCGATCCCCGCCCAGATGAGGCCAAGCTCCAGGGAGCTGCGCTCCAGGTTGATCCACAGTGCCCCTATGGTGGCGGCGCCGAGCAGCGGCAGCACCAGGAACAGCAGGTGATCCTTCAGGGTCTTGTTGCGCTTCTCCCGCACCCAGAACTGGCCGATGACCGACAGGTTGACGAAGGTGAAGGCCACCAGGGCGCCGAAGTTCACCAGCGCCAGCGCCATGTCCAGATCGAACGACACCGCCGAGAGGGCCAGGGCCCCCACCAGCAGCACGTTGATGGCCGGGGTGCGCCAGGTGGGGTGAATGTAGCCAAACACCCGCTCCGGGATCATGCGATCGCGCCCCATCACATAGAGGATGCGCGATACCCCGGCGTGGGCCGCCATGCCGGAGGCCAGCACCGCGACCGTGGTGCACACCAGCACCACGCTCTGGAACAGGGTGCCACCCACGTAGAGGGCGATCTCCGGCAGCACGGCGTCCGGCTCCTTGAAGCGGGCCAGATCCGGGAAGAACAGCTGCAGGCTGTAGGAGACGGTGACGAAGATGATGCCGCCGATGAGCGCCGTCAGCACGATGGCGCGCGGGATCACCTTGCCGGCGTTCGGGGTCTCCTCGGACAGGGAGCTCAGGCCGTCGAAGCCGAGGAAGGAGAAGCACAATATGGTGGCGCCGGTGAACAGCGGCAGCATGCTGGCGGATTCCACATGGAAGGGACGGCTGCTGAGCAGGGTGCCGGTGCCCTCACCGTGGGTCAGGCCCCAGCCGATGAGGCCGAGGAAGGTGAGGATGATGGCGATCTGAATAAAGACGATGACGCCGTTGAAGTTCGCCACCAGGTTGATGCCGCGCAGGTTCAGGAAGGTCATCACGGTCACCAGACCGAAGATGAAGATCCAGGGCTCGACACCGGGGAACATGGCGGTCAGGTAGATCTTGGCCAAGAGGATGTTGATCATCGGCATGAACATGTAGTCGAGCAGGGAGGACCAGCCGACCATGAAGCCGATGTAGGGGTTGAACACCTTCTGGGCATAGGTATAGGCAGAGCCCGCCGAGGGGAAGCGGCGCACCAGATGGCCGTAGCTGAAGGCGGTCAGCAGGATGCCGCCGAGCGCCAGCAGGTAGGCGGTGGCCACGCGGCCTTCGGTGATATCGCCGACGATGGCGAAGGTATCAAACACCGCCATGGGAGTGAGGTAAGCCAGACCCATCACCACCACCTGGAACAGGGTGAGCGTCTTGAGCAGCTTGGCACCGGCCATCACGCGTTCTCCTCTGCACAGGCCCGGGGGGCGAAGGTGAACGGGATCAGGGATGCGGCGGGGCATCGCTGGACACAGGGGGCGCCAAACGGGTGGCGCACGCCGGTGGGGACCGGCAGACAAGCAGTGAAATGCCCCATGTATTTCCTCACAACGTCGGGAGATTGTTGAGCAATCTCGGTATCAATTCCGGCACAAGACCGGCCTCTTGGTGGATGGTGGTTTGCCCCTGAAATGCAAAGAACCGATGTTGTAAAACATCGGCTCTCAAGGGGCGCGACATTGTGCCCTCAGGGGGGGGGGGTGACAAGCAAAAAAAGGGTGCTATTGGGCATTTTGTTGACGGGCGTCAACCCCGGGATGGGTGTCCGCAGGCGCGAGAGCCGTCGGGGTGGCAGCGGACCGCGTGATGGGAGGGCTCCTGCTCAGCGTCGCCCAAAAAAGAGCCCGCACGGGGCGGGCTCGGGAAGGGCGTCAGGCTCAGGAGAGATCGGTCTCGGGCCGACGCAGCGGGACCCGGAACAGGGTCAGGCGCAGCAACAGGTAGAGGGCGCCGAGGGCGGCCCAGATCAGCCCCAGCTCGAAGGAGG
Organism: Aeromonas aquatica; assembly: GCF_000764655.1. Classification (GTDB taxonomy): domain Bacteria; phylum Pseudomonadota; class Gammaproteobacteria; order Enterobacterales; family Aeromonadaceae; genus Aeromonas; species Aeromonas aquatica. The sequence goes on along the minus strand of NZ_JRGL01000089.1, from coordinate 83,152 downwards.
CGGGCTCGAGGTTGAGCCAGAGCACCCCGATGCAGGCGGCGCCGCACAGGGGCAGCAACAGAAACACCAGGTGATCCCGCAGCGTCTTGTTGTGGCCGAGCTTGAGGTAGAAGTGGGCGATCACCGCCAGATTGACGAAGGTGAAGGCCACCAGGGCACCGAAGTTGATCAGCGCCAGCGCCATCTCCAGGTCGAATGACACGGCGGAGAGGGCCAGTACCCCCACCAGCAGCACGTTCAGGGCCGGGGTCTGCCACTTGGGGTGGACATAGGCGAAGAAGCGGCTCGGCAGGGCGCGATCCCGCCCCATCACGTAGAGCAGGCGGGACACCCCGGCGTGGGAGGCGAGCCCGGAGGCGAGCACCGCCACCGTGGTGCACACCAGCACCACCGCCTGGAACAGCTTGCCGCCGACATAGAGCGCTATCTCCGGCAGCACCGCATCCGGTTGCTGGAAGCGGGAGATATCCGGGAAGAACAGCTGCAGGAAGTAGGAGACGGAGATGAAGAGCACGCCGCCGATCAGCGCTGTGAGCACGATGGCGCGGGGGATCACCCGCTCGGCGTTCGGAGTCTCCTCACACAGGGTGGTGATGGCATCGAAGCCGAGGAACGACAGGCAGAGGATGGAGGCGCCGGTCAGCAGGGGCGTCACGTTCATGTGCTCGGAGAAGAAGGGACGGCTGCTGGTGATGGTGCCGAGCCCCTCACCCTGGTAGACCCCGGCGACGATGAGACCGATGAAGACGGCGATGATGCTGAACTGCATGATGACGATCAGGCTGTTGAAGTTGGCCACCAGCTTGATGCCGCGCAGGTTCAGGAAGGTCATGATGGCGGCCAGCACCAGGATGTAGGTCCAGGGCTCCACGCCCGGCAGCAACACCTCCAGGTAGATCTTGGCCAGCAGCATGTTGATCATCGGCATGAACATGTAGTCGAGCAGGGAGACCCAACCCACCATGAAGCCCACATAGGGGTGAAACACCTTCTGGGCATAGGTATAGGCGGAGCCTGCCGAGGGGAACTTGCGCACCAGGTGGCCGTAGCTCATGGCGGTGAACAGCATGCCGATGAGGGCGAACAGGTAGGCGGTCGGCACGTGGCCTTCGGTGATCTCGGTGACGATGCCGAAGGTGTCGAACACGGCCATGGGGGTCAGGTACGCCAGCCCCATGATGACCACGTGCCAGAGTTTCAGGCTTTTTTTCAGGCCGACGGGTTGGGCATTCATCATGCTTTCCCCTCTGTGTTGACCGGGGGGATCAGGTTGACGATGGCGTCAGCCTGGGCACTGGGGGCGCCAATGTGTTGCACAGACGGCTGGCGCAGACCGGCGCGGGCCGGCAGGAAAGCGGTGAAATACCCCATGGTGTTCCTCACTAAGAAGCGGGTGTCGTGAGATGGCAGCCCATCTCGCTATCATTTCCGGTCTGTTCCGGCCTCGTTATGGATTTGGTTGCCGCAAAAAAAGACCGGGCTGCGATGAGCGGGCGGTCCTTGAAAGCGGAGGCGCATTGTGCATTCGTGATGCCCCCCTGACAAGCATATCAAGGGGGTAAAAACGCATTTTTTAGCACAAATGCGAGGCGCTGGTGAGCAGCCTAGGGTCTGGCGGCTGCCAGCGCCTGTTCGAGCAGGGTTAATCCCTCGTCGACGATGGCCGGCGAGGCGGTCAGCGGCGCCAGGAAGCGGATCACGTTGGCTCGCACGCCGCAGGCCAGCAGCACCAGGCCGCGTTTGCCGGCCTCGGCCACCAGGCGCTTGGTGAGGTCGGGGTCGGGGCGGCTGGCGTCACCCTCCTTGACCAGCTCCATGGCCACCATGGCGCCGGGGCCACGGATGTCGCCGATGCAGTCGACGTCCTGTGCCAACCGGTGCAGGTGCGCCTTGATCTGCTCCCCCTGAGCCAGGGCCCGTTGGTTGAGCTTCTCCTCCTCGATCACCTCCAGCACCGCCAGGGCGGCGGCGCAGGCGATGGGGGAGCCGGCATAGGTGCCGCCCAGACCACCGGGCTTGGCGGCGTTCATGATCTCAGCTTTGCCCACCACGGCCGAGAGCGGGAAGCCCCCCGCCAAGCTTTTCGCCAGGGTCATGATGTCCGGCTCGACGCCGCTGTATTCGGTGGCGAAGGTCTTGCCGGTGCGACAGAATCCGGTCTGGATCTCGTCGCAGATGAGCAGGATGCCGTGTTGATCGCAGATCTTGCGCAGGCTCTGCAGGAAGCTTGGGCTGGCCACATAGAAGCCCCCTTCGCCCTGCACCGGCTCTATGATGATGGCCGCCACCCGGGCCGGCTCTATGTCAGCGCTGAAGCAGAGATCCAGCGCCGCCAGGGCATCGGCCTCGCTCACTCCCAGATAATCGGCGGGGAAGGGCAGGTGATAGACCTCCCCCGGGAAGGGCCCGAAGCCGGTCTTGTAGGGCACCACCTTGCCGGTGAGCGCCATCCCCATCATGGTGCGGCCGTGGAAGCCGCCCTTGAAGGCGATGGTGCCGCTGCGACCGGTGTGGGCGCGAGCGATCTTGATGGCGTTCTCCACCGCCTCGGCACCGGTGGAGAGGAACAGGGTACGCTTGGGGGTCGGTCCCGGCACCAGGGCGTTCAGCTTTTCGGCCAGCTCGATGTAGCCGGGGTAGGGGGTGACCTGGAAGCAGGTGTGGCTGAACTTCTCGAGCTGTGTGCGCACCGCGGCGAGCACTTTCGGGTGGTTGTGGCCGGTGTTGAGCACGGCGATACCGGAGGCAAAGTCGATGTAGCGATTGCCCTCCACGTCCCACAGCTCGGCGTTCTGTGCGCGCTCAATAAACACCGGCAGCAGGGTGCCCACACCCTGTACCACGGCCGCTTCACGGCGGGCCTGCCAGCTCTGGTTATTCTCTGAATGACTCATCTTTCCTCCCTGAGGGGCACGGGCCCCTGATATTCCTGTGCAATCTGCTCATCGATTGAACCGCGCACTGCCATCTGGCAGGGCGGCATGTCTGGTGCGGGGCGCGGGTGACGTACCGCAGGGCGCCGCCGACGCTCTCGTGAGGCCGAGGCGGCGCCCATGTCTATCTATAAAAACGATGGACTGGTGTCAGAGACATCTTTTTCAGCGATGCCTCTGCGGGGCATGGGCATCATCGGATGCCGCCAAAGCAGAGGTATTTGGTCTCGAGGTACTCCTCCAGCCCCTCTGCCGCCCCTTCCCGACCCAGCCCCGACTCCTTGATGCCACCAAAGGGCGCCAATTCGGTCGAGATGATCCCCTCGTTGATGCCCACCATGCCGTATTCCAGCTGTTCGGCCACCCGCCATACCCGGGCGATGTCGCGACCATAGAAGTAGGCGGCCAGGCCATAAGGGGTGTCGTTGGCAATGGCGATAGCCTCGGCCTCGGTCTCGAAGCGCACCAGGGGTGCCACGGGGCCGAAGATCTCCTCCTGCAGTATGGGGTTGTCTCTGGCCACCTCCGTCAGGATGGTGGGATGGTAGAAGAGCGGGCCGGCGGGATGGGGTTCGCCCCCCACCAGCACCCGGGCACCGGCGGCTTCGGCCTGCTTGACCAGGGTTGCCACCTTGTCGGCGGCGGCCGGGTTGATGAGGGGGCCAATCTGGGTGCCCTCGCTCATGCCATCCCCCACCTTGAAGGCGCGCACGGCGGCGGCAAGCTTGTCTGCGAAGGCGTCATGGACGCTGGCCTGCACCAGGATGCGGTTGGCGCAGACGCAGGTCTGGCCCGCGTTGCGGTACTTGGAGGCCAGCGCACCCGCGACGGCGGCGTCGAGATCTGCATCGTCAAACACGATGAAGGGGGCGTTGCCACCCAGCTCCAGGGAGAGCCGCTTCATGGTGTCGGCGCACTGGCGCATCAGCAGCTTGCCGATGCGGGTGGATCCGGTGAAGGAGAGTTTTCGCACTGTCTTGTTGTTGCACAGCTCGTTGCCCACGACCGAGGCCTGATGAGAGGTGACTATGTTGATGACCCCGGCGGGGATGCCCGCCTGCTCGGCCAGGGCTGCCAGTGCCAGCGCGCACAGGGGCGTCTCGGCGGCGGGCTTGATGATGATGGTGCAACCGGCCGCCAATGCCGGCCCCGCCTTGCGGGTGATCATGGCGATGGGGAAGTTCCAGGGGGTGATGGCGGCCACCACGCCCACCGGCTGCTTGATGGTCGCGAGGCGCCTATCCCCGGAGAAGCCCGGGATGGTGCGGCCATAGGCGCGCTTGCCCTCTTCCGCGAACCACTGGATGAAGCTGGCCCCGTAGGCCACCTCGCCCTTGGCCTCGGCGAGCGGCTTGCCCTGCTCCCGGGTCATGATGCGGGCGAGCTCGTCCTGATGGGCCATGATGAGCTCGAACCAGGCATGGAGCCTGTTGCTGCGCTCCTTGGCGGTGAGGGCGGCCCAGGCCGGTTGCGCCGCGTGCGCCGCCGCGATGGCGCGTCGGGTGTCCGTCTCATTCATATCGGGGACCCGGGTGATGACCTGGCCATCGGCCGGATTATGCACCTCGAACTGGCGCCCGTCCTCGGCCTCGCACCAGCGACCATCTATATAGGCGAGAGACTTGAGTAAGGCATGAGCCTGAACCGGTTGTGATGTTGACGATGCTGACATGGGAAGCCTCGATTGTGGGTCTGGGTGGCCAACTCATCCGAAGGTGCCACCGTATAGAATAATAAGCACACAATGACGATAAATTGAGCCGAAATGTTTTTCAAGTGTTAAATATATTTGAGTGAAGGGTGTGCTACATGCTAGAAATGGGGCTGTCAGGACGATTCTATCGGTTTTTAGCGGGGGCGGTGTGCAAAATAATGAACAGCCTGGTTGTGCAGGATAACGAACACGGCGGTGGAATTGGTCCGCTATTTTAACCAGATGGCTCACAGGACTTAGGCAGGCACCTACACAGGCACACAGGGAGGTGGGCGATGCAGCAACCACAAGGAGAGGCCCAGTGGCAGGCCATGACGGATAACCCCTTGACGGGCAAAGGGATGGATAAAAGCATGGGGGAGCGGCTCGCCGCCACCCGCCGCCGCCTCGGGCTCTCCCAGCGTCGGGTCGCCGAGCTGAGCGGGCTGACCCACGGCGCCATCTGCATGATAGAGCAGAACAAGGTGAGCCCGTCGGTGGCCTCGCTGCAGAAGTTGCTCAGCGTCTACGAGCTGCCGCTGTCGCGCTTCTTCGCCGAGGAGGAGAGGACGCCGAGCGTGGTGATCAAGGCCGAACAGCTGATCGAGCTGGGCAGTCAGGGGGTCTCCATGAAGCTGGTGCACAACGGTAACAACCGGCGCCAGCTTGGCTTCATGCTGGAGACTTATGCCCCCGGTACCGACACCGGGGGCCAGGTCAAGCACCTGGGGGAGGAGGTCGGTACCGTGCTGGAAGGCTCGGTGCTGCTGACCCTGGCCGGCCAGACCTACCAGCTTTGTGCCGGGGACAGCTATGTGATCGACACGGGCGAGCCCCACAGCTTCAGCAATCCGTCGGGGCAGGTCTGTCGCATCGTCAGCGCCCATACCCCGGCCAGTTTCTGATGTTGAAAGAAGATAGTTTGGGAACAGAACCGGTAAGGAAACAAGGATCATGACCGAACATGTAAACAGTTACTACGCAGCCAGCGCCAACAAACACGCGCCCTATCCGACCCTGACCGAGCAGCTGGAGTGCGATGTCTGCGTCATTGGGGCGGGTTACACCGGGCTCTCCAGCGCCCTGCACCTGGTGGAGAAAGGCTACAAGGTGGTGGTGCTGGAAGCCGCCCGGGTCGGCTTCGGTGCCAGCGGTCGCAACGGCGGCCAGATAGTGAACTCCTACAGCCGCGATATCGACACCATCGAAGCGAACTGCCCGCCGGATCAGGCCAGGCTGCTCGGCTCCATGTTGTTTGAGGGAGGCCAGATCATCCGCGATCGGATCAAGCGCTACAACATCCAGTGCGACTTGCAGCAGGGCGGGGTCTTCGCGGCCGAGACCGAGAAGCAACTGCACGAGCTCAAGGCGCAGTATGAGCGCTGGCAGAGGTGGGGCAACGATCAGTTGGAGCTGCTCGATGGGGAGGGGGTGCGTGAGGTGGTGGCGAGCGATCGCTACGTCGGTGCCCTGCTCGACAAGAGCGGTGGCCACATCCATCCCCTCAACCTGGCGCTGGGGGAGGCCGAAGCCATCCGCATGCAGGGAGGCAGGATCTTCGAGCAATCCGCCGTCATCGGTATCACCCCGGGGCAGCCCGCCCTGATCAAGACCGCCAAGGGGGCGGTGAAGGCGCGCTTCGTGGTGGTGGCCGGCAACGCCTATCTCGGCAACCTGGTGCCTGAGCTCGCGGGCAAGAGCATGCCCTGCGGCACTCAGGTGATCGCCACCGAGGTGCTGGGGGAGGAGCGGGCCCGCGCCCTGCTGCCGCAGAACTACTGCCTGGAAGACAGCAACTACCTGCTCGATTATTACCGCACCACCGGGGATCACCGCCTGCTCTACGGCGGTGGCGTGGTCTACGGGGCGCGGGATCCGGCGGATATCGAGCGGCTGATCATCCCCAAGATGCTGAAGACCTTCCCTCAGCTCGCCGGGGTCAAGGTGGAGTACACCTGGACCGGCAACTTCCTGCTGACCCTGTCGCGTCTGCCGCAATTTGGTCGCATCGGCCCCAACATCTACTACATGCAGGGTTACAGCGGCCACGGGGTCACTTGCACTCATCTGGCGGGCAAGTTGCTGTCGGAGGTACTGAGTGGTCAGGCCGAACGGTTCGATGCCTTCGCCAAGCTGCCTCACTACCCCTTCCCGGGTGGCCGTCTGTTGCGCATCCCCTTCACTGCCGCCGGCGCTGCCTGGTACACCTTGCGGGATCGCCTGGGGGTATAGCGACCCATGAAGGTGGCGAGCTACAGGTGATTCGACGGCCATCGACCATGAGGCTTGGGCCACCGCCGTTGGCTCTGGTGCTGGATGGGGAGGGCTGGTGCAGCCTGCGCTTGGCGCTTGCACCACGAGACGTGAAAAGGGAGAGGGAGGCATCATGCCTCCCTCTTTTGTGTATCTTGAAAGGCCGCTAAGGCGGCCAAATTACACAGTGGTATCAGTCGTCAAGCGAGTCAGACACCGCGTACATCCATTAGAAACGATAGGGGAAGCGGAGCCCTATGCTGTAATCCGGCGCATCGGTGGTGAGGCCTGCTGACCAGTTGACCGCCATGGACAGCTGGTCGGTGATGGCCCAGGTTGAGCCCATCCCGAAGCTGGCGGCGTTGGCATCCGAGCCGGTGACCTTCTCCATGTCAAAGCCCTCGGCCCCCTGTTCAGACTCGAGCGTGATGCGCTGGTTGACGTTGAAGGAGAGGCTGAAACGCTCATTGAGTGCAAACGCCACCCCCAGCCCGTATTCATACCAGTCACCCAGCTGAATGCTGCCGGGCTGCTCCCCCGGTTGATAGGAGATGTCGTCAAAGTCCTGCTTGAGGCTGTGGCCATAGTTGAGGTTGGCAAACAGGATGGCGGGATCCAGGGTCTTGACCAGCGAGAAGCCGGTCGACAGCTGCCAGAGCCCATTGCCGGTGGCGAGCTCCTTGGGGGTCATGAGATTGCCGGATTCCGATGACTCGAACTCTGTGCCGTAGGGATCCTTGCCGGTTGGCGCCTTGGCCCGAACGTTCCACACCAGATCCGGCCAATCTTCATCCTCGGCCAGGACCCTGTAGTAGACGGCGAGACTGAGATCCCCGAGCCCGCCATCGCTGACGCTTTGCTCTTCAAAATCACGGCTGGAGTTCTCCTTGCCGGTACTCTGATAGTTGGTGTTGCGATACATATAGGGAATCGCGAGTTCCAACTGCCAGCGGTCATTGAGGGTATAACGGGTCACCAGGTCTGCGGTCCACTGATCGGAGCGGACCCTGTCCAGGTTGATCTCGCCGAGGAAGATGGCGTCCAGCGCCAGGAAGCCGCGCAGGGCCAGATCCTTGCGATTGTAATGCTGGTAGGAGAGGCCAAAGTCGAAGGTCAGGGCGCGGTCGAACACGTTGTGCTGCTCGAGCATCAGATCTTCGGTACTGCGACCGGCCTCGGGTGCACGGCGCGCCGGATCCGACTGGGAGGAGGCTGCGACGGCGGCGGTTCCCGCAGCAGTGCCAGCTGTGGTGGTGGTCGTTCCGGCCGCCTTGACGGCTTCCAGCCGAGCTTGCAATTGGTGGAGCGCCTGATTTTGCTGGATCAATTGCTGACGTAATTGATCCAGCTGTTGTTGTAGCGCTTCTTCCTCTGCGGTTGCGCCCCAGCAGGTGAAAGGGGTCAATGCAATCAACAGCATGGTGGACTGTTTCATCGAAATTCATCCTTGTTGTTTATTATCCTTTTTATAGCGCAGCCAATGGGATTCATCTTTGCCTAGTGAGAAAGCCAGATCCTGGTCTGATTGAGGGTCTGCAAACCATCGCCTCTGACTCTATTGAGTTGCAGCAGACCTCGACTGAAATCGGTTCCTCTCAGACTCTGTTCCAATAGGACGCGTCCATCGGACGAGTTTAGTTGCAGCCCCGCATAGTTGCCTGAAACCCGATAGCTGGCGGTACCCAGGTTTCCCTGATGTTCATAGTTGCCGGCAGGAACAATCTGTCCCGTCATGACGGGGGGAGTCAGTGCAATACCGGCCTGATTCACGGAGCTGTTGCCACTGCCTTCCAATTGCACGACTTGCACCAAGCCTGATCCTTGCACCGAGGCCGTGTCAGGCGTGCTTGTCACTGCCTTGATCTGGTCTTTTATCCGGATATCCAGTTTGGGGGAATTTTGTAGCACGCTCAGGGTCAGATTCATGGCAGCGGTCTGCTGAGCTTGGGCCGTGGTCAGGGTCGAAATGAATTCGATACCGAAATAGTTGATCCCGTGAGAACTGACATAACGACCACGCAAGTGGGCCAGTTCCCCATCAGCCAGCTCGGGTGCAAAGTGATCTGACAGCAATGCCAGAGGATCGGAGGCTGCCAGCAGTGGGCAGGCAACGCCACCTAGGCTGCAAATGAGGCAGATAGCTGGGCGGGTGTTCATGATGACCTCACATTAGTTCTTTGTGCTGAAAACCAAATTCCAGCAAAGATGTTTCATTGACAGGGGCGAACATCCCGTCTTTTCCTCTGGCCGATGGCGGGGGAGAGGGATTGGCTAGAGGGGCATCCGGACGGTAACCTGAGCCAATCACGGCCAGCAGGATCCCGTTCCAGCTTTCCTTGAATTCCTGGAAGGTGATGACGCGGTTCCCCAGCGCCGGGTCTGCCAGATAAACACGGTCATGTCGATCAATGGCGCGCAGCACGGCAAAGTGCTGGTAGCCTCGAATATTGAGTAAAACGATGGTGGGCACTCTCACCTGGCGAAGTTTTTCATCGCCCAGGCGATAGCCCCTGACGCGCATGCCGAGCATTTGCAGATATTGCTTCATGTCGAGCATGGAAAAGCCGTAGCGCTTGACTTGCTCCGGGTCGGCCATGGCCAGCATCCCGTCCATCACCCAGCGCTCATTGGTTACTTGGCCATAGGAGTAGCGCAGTATGGTGGCAACGGCGGCGGCTCCACAGCTGAAATCGGTATGTTGGCGCTCGATATTGGCATAACGGCGCTCCAGAATACTCTGCACCGGCTTGTTGAGATCCCCCAGTGCCGGGAGGTGTTCTCCCAATGGCAGAGTGGCCGACCAGGCCGCAGGGCAACATAACAACAGCAGTAGCCAGCGCATCGAAACCTCCATGTCCTTGAAAAAGGGGGCACAAAGGCCCCCTGAGTGGATTACTTGGCAAAGCCGGCTGCCAGCGAGAGATTGTTCGCTTGCAGATTGTTGGTGCCCGAAGACACGTTCACCCCGATATTGCCGACAGCATTGTTAAAGGATCCGCCATCAATGGTGGCGTGATTGAAGGTCTCACGACTGGTGTAGGTGTTGACCACAGGAATATAGCCGGTGGCATAACCACTGAGCTTGATATCCCCCTCTTCCTTGAACTCGAACTTGCCGTCATTTTTACCTTCATTGTCATAGTCGATATGACCCCACATGTCGCCACCACCCGGGTGATCCCCATCTTTCCAGATTTCCGGATAGACGTTGTTGGACTGCTTGCTGGTCCCCTCGTACTCACCATTGGCCTTGAGCTTGAGGTAGATGGGGTTGTAGTCCACTGTCTTGGTGGCGCTCAGGCTCTTGTTCTCGGTCAGGTTCTTGGAGACACTCTGGCTGTTGGCCACGGTGGCGACGGCCATGTTACCGGTGGATACGGAGGCCGCCATGTTGTTGGCCTGCACGTTACCCGACCCGGAGGTCACATTGGCCCCGATGTTGCCTGCCGCCCCATCGAATGCCCCATCGCCTATCCCGGCTTCGTTCTGATGACCACTGTTGGTGGTCCAGTTTTGGCTGGCACTTTGGTCGGAGAAGATCTCGGCATCCGAGGATCCGCCTGGGGTACCGTGCTGTTGGCCACGACCCATGACAAATTCGGCATCGGCGTCGACTTGGTCATAGGCGGCCAAGGCGGCACTGTTGCCCTGCACGTTGGAATCACCGGCCGCTACGTTGGCGCCGACGTTACCGGATGCATCCTGGAAGGAGCCATCGATCTGGCTCTTGTTCTCGGTTCTTGAATTGGCGGTGCCAATCATGGAGCTGGATTGTTGGTTGTCCACCACCGCCATGCCGAGCTTGTTAACATTGATGAAGCCACCGACATTGACTCTGCCTTCGTATTCAACATCGACCTCTGCCTTGACCTTCTTGGTCAAGGTTGCCCCTGTCTCATCCCTGTCACCGCGATAATCCGCGAATGCGGCGCCCGACATGGCCATGACGACCGCGGCGGCTAATGAGCTATAAATAAGTCCACGCATAATGAGTCTCTCCATTGAGCTTTCTTTGGAAGATGTGCCTATCGGCTAGTTCTACACCTCAAAGCTTGGCTTCCTATCCCTGCGGTATCATGGTGATACCGTTACTGCGCCTGCCAGAGGCAGGGAAACCATGTTGACTGCCTGGTTTCCTTGCCCCGTGACCTGGTTCACCTGAATGACCCCTTTGCTGCCTGTTAGGGCATTGTCATCCAGATAGATGCTGGTAGTCGTGGTCGCAGGGACCTTGCCGGAAGGGGTCTTTGCGACGCTGGTGCTAAGATTGATATCGGTCACCACACCCATGCCGCTGTCATCCAGTGACAGTGCGAAGGCATTGAGTTGTTGGTTGGCCTCACCCGCACCTTGATTGATACCGACGAGTCCCTGGTTATGGCTGAGAGCCTGTCCAAGAATGGCGACGCTCTGCTTGCCACTGAGATTGGTAGTGGATTGATTCTGCTGGTTAAATTGAATAACAGCCGGCCCCGAGATAGCGATGGCAGAGAGGTTGCCCTGTTGGTTGTTATTACCGGCAACCATATTGACACCCATGCTTCCCCGGATATTGCTAAGGGCCTGCGAACCGAGATCAACACGATTCTCTGCTCGTGGTTGACTCGTTAATATCGAAAGGGAACAAATTGCCAGTGCAATATATATTTTCATGCTCTTTCTCCGTATGCCACTAGAGCAAACTAGATAGAGCAATGAATATGCCAACCTGTAATTAGTTGATTAATATGGGTTTTTATTTTGATTTATTTATCTATATGTCTCATGTCTGAGATGAGGATTTATGACTAACATTAACTCATTGTTTATCAATGATTTTATGCTTTCTCACCGTTAAAGTGACGTTCTCATTATTGTGGTGCCATTAGTCTATATGGGAGATAGGTTATAGTTAGCATCGTCTGGTGGTGTTGGATTGGCGTCATTTGATAATGAAAAAGTCCTCTCTCAATGAAAGTGTGAACCTCAAAGAGTCATGGTCTGGCTCTACTGTCTCGAAGGGATAACAAGGAGGTTTTCATATGACAGGAACGGCATTATTACTCATCAATTCATGTGCCGTGCTGGAAAGTCTGCTGGTAAAAGACGAGTGGCGACTAGAGTTGGCGAGTACCTTGGCAGTGGCAGAAAAGAAATTGCAGGAGCGGGACTATCCGCTGGTACTGGTTGCCATCGGGCCTGACCAGCACGAGGCGTTGCATGCCCTGATTGCGCAGCATGCCAGCAGCCTGTGGATTGGCCTGATCCAGCGCGATTGCCTTGCCAGCGAGGCACTGCGTAATCTGCTTGCTGCCTGCTTCCATGATTTCCACACCTTCCCGCTCGATCCGGACCGACTCTCCCACAGTCTGGGGCATGCTCTTGGCATGGCCCAGCTCATCCGGCGTCACCGCCCCAAGCTGCCGGTCCAGTTGCGTTTTATCCAGGGAGAAAGCACTCCGATCCGCCACCTGCGGGATCAGATCATGCGTCTGCAGCATTGCCGTCTGCCGGTACTGGTGACGGGGCCCAGCGGGACGGGCAAGGAGCTGGTGGCCAGGGAGCTGCACTACAGCACCTTCGGAGAAGAGAGCCCCTTTGTCGCCGTCAACTGCGGTGCCATATCCCATCAGCTGATCCAGTCCGAGCTGTTCGGGCACGTGAAGGGCGCCTTCACCGGGGCGCAGAGCCGCAAGATCGGCAAAATAGAGGCGGCAGATGGCGGCACCCTGTTCCTCGATGAAATCGGCGAGCTACCGCTGGAGGATCAGGCGACCTTGCTGCGCTTCTTGCAGGAGCAAAGCATAGAGGCGGTGGGCAGCCACATGTCCCGTAACGTCGATGTGAGGGTCATTGCGGCCACCAATATCGATGTGGAGCAGGCGGTTGCAAACGGTGGTTTTCGAACGGATCTTTACTATCGGCTCAACGTGGTGCGGCTGCGCACTCCCGCCTTGAGTGAGCGCGTCGAAGATATCCAGTTGCTGGCTGACGATATCCTGGCCGAGGTACGGGGAGCGCGTGTGCTCAGTTTCACCCACAAGGCGCGCCAGGCCATGCAATCCTATGGCTGGCCCGGTAACGTCAGGGAGCTGCGCAACCGAGTACAACGGGCCGCTGTCATGTGCTCGGGCCCTTTTATCGAGGCCCATGATATGGAGCTGACCAACATGGACTCACTGCTGCTGGATGGATCGCTCAAGGCAGTGCGAGAAGCCGCCGAGCGTCAGGCATTACTGCAGACCCTCGCCCGTTTTCCGGATCAGCTGGAGGAGGTGGCGCGCAGGCTCGACATCTCGCGGGCAACTCTCTACCGGTTGCTGGATAAACACGATTTGCTGTGAGTTTGTCGACGCAGGGTGCTCAAAAAAACAGTCCGGGCTAATGGCCCGGACTGTTTTTTATGCCGGTTTCAGGGATGAGTGACCGGGAGGCGCTTTCAATGAGGACCCGCCGAGTCTCAGGCTGGCTGGACTGCCAGCTGGCACAGCCGACGCGCCGCCTCTTCCTCGCTTTTGACCACCTGATGTACCCCGCGGATCAACAGATGATGCACCTCTTCGGCCTGATGGGCACAGGCGGCGATCCGCAGCAGGGCACCCTGTTCGCGCGCGGCTGCCGCGACCTCGCCGGCCAGCAGGCTGTCCTCCAAAGTGATCAGCAACCAGCTGGCATTGGGGAGTGCCGCCGCGAGCAGATCCTGCTGGACGGGATGGCCGGCTAGGCAGGTGATGCCCTGGGCGCGCCAGGGATCGAGCAATCTCTCATCGCTGTCTATCACCACCATTTCCGTCCCTTGCGCATGCAGTTGCCGGATCAGATGAATGCCGATGCCGTCGGCACCAACTACCACCACATGGCCTTGCAAGGGGCAGTGCGGGGGGCTCTCCTCCACCTTCGGCTCGGGGTTGCGCCGCAGCCAGCGTTCGGCCTGGTTGAACACCAGGGGGTTGAGCATGATGGAGAAGCAGGCGCCGACCAGAACCAGGTCGCGCGCCACCTCGGGCACCAGATCCAGCATGATCCCCAGCCCCATCAGGATGAAGGAGAATTCCCCCACCTGTGCCAGGCTGGCGGAGATGGTCAGGGCGGTACGCTGGCTGTGACCAAACAGCCGCACTATGGCGAAGGCCGCGACCGACTTGCCGATGACGATGACGAAGATGGTGGCCAGCACCGCCAGCGGCTCGCGCAGCAAGATGGTGGGATCAAACAGCATGCCCACAGAGACGAAGAAGAGCACGGCGAAGGCATCCTGCAAGGGCAGGGTATCGTTGGCGGCCTTGTGGCTCAGGTGCGAGCTGTTCATCACCACCCCGGCGAAGAAGGCGCCGAGGGCAAAGGAAACCCCGAACAGCTTGACGGCGCCGAAGGCGATGCCGAGCGAACAGGAGAGTACGGCCAGGGTAAACAGCTCTCGGGAGCCGGTGGCGGCGGTGCGGGCCAGCAGCCAGGGAATGAGGCGAGGACCCCCGATGGCCATCAGCGCGATGAAGGCGGCGACCTTGGCCAGGGTGAGGCCCAGGTCCCACAGCACATGGGCGAGGGTCAGGCTCTCATCCCCTTGTTGCAGGTTGGCGAGTATGGGGAGCAGCACCAGCGCCAGTACCATCACCAGGTCTTCGACGATGAGCCAGCCGATGGCGATGCGGCCCTCATTGGTATCGACCTGGCCGCGGTTCTCCAGCGCCCGCAACAGCACCACGGTGCTGGCGGTCGAGAGTGCCAATCCGAACACCACCCCGGCGGTGATACTCCAGTCGAGCAGCTGGGAGAGGCCGAGGCCGAGCAGGGTCGCCAGGGTTATCTGGACGATGGCACCTGGGATGGCGATGTGTTTGACGGAGAGCAGATCTTTCAGGGAGAAGTGCAGCCCCACCCCGAACATCAGCAGAATGACACCTATCTCCGCCAACTCGGGGGCCAGTTGCAGATCGGCGACATAGCCGGGAGTAAAGGGACCGCACACGACCCCGGCCGCCAGATAACCTACCATGGGGGAGATCCGCAGGCGCTGGGCCAGCATGCCAAAGAGATAGGCCAACACGAGGCCGCCAACCAGGGTTGTGATAAGGGGGAGTGAGTGGTCCATGTCGTCACCTCGCTAATGGCAGTCAGGGGCTACCAGGTCACCGCGGGGGTGAAGAGGGCAGCTGTCAATGAGCAGGGGGCGAAAGAGACAGATGTTGGCCGTGGCAAGCACAATATCTTGGGGACAACAGTTGCCGTTTCTATTGAAAAATAATGTATTTTTTTACTCCAAGCAACACTTATCCACGTTTAAGTCAGTATTTGAGATTAAACGCGTATAAATCATAGAATTAGGGAGAGGGAATTGCGCTTTGTCACATTTCTTGGCAGTCGCAATCAATCTGTGATGAGTTTTATGCGGCTTTGGCTGAAGAGTGTCGAGGGTGGAAAGGACGGAGGCGGCACCAGGCCGCCTCCGTCTCAATCGGGAACTAAAGACGAGTGTCAGAGACCTTCACTCGCCTCTGGCCACCCCCTCGCGCCTGGGATCGGCCGCGCCAAACCAGCCGCCGGCGTTGCGCTGCACCCCCTGCAACCCCGAGGTCTGTTCATTGAGCAGGATCTCATGTCCTCTGGCCTTGAGCCCCTCGATAACGGCCTGGGGCGTGCGCCCCTGCTCCAGCTCGGTGGGGCCGTTGCGGCTGCCAAAATTCGGCAGGGCTATGGCTTGCTGCAGGTTCAACCCCCAATCCTGGGTAGCCAGCAGGGTCTTGCCCACGTAGTTGATGATGGCGGAGCCGCCCGGCGAGCCGAGGCTCATTTCCAGTGCACCGCTCCGCTTGTCAAACACCAGCAGGGGAGACATGGAGGAGCGGGGGCGCTTGCCCGGCTCGAGCCGGTTTGCCACCGGCAGGCCGGCGGCGTCCATCGAGGTGAAGGAGAAATCGGTGAGCTGGTTGTTGAGCAGATAGCCGTTGACCATCAGCCGCGAGCCGAAGGCATCCTCGATGGAGCTGGTCATGGAGACCGCCATGCCATGCTGGTCGACGATGGAGACATGGCTGGTGGAGGGGAGCTCAGGAGTATTGTCCCGTCCCCTGGCGAGCGATAGTGGCGGCGTGCCGGGCTTGGCCAGCCCCATGGATGTCGGGCCTATCAGCTTGCCACGCTCGGCGAGGTAGCCTTTGTCGAGCAACCCGGCCACCGGCACGCTGACGAAGTCGCCGTCGGCCACGTACTGGTTACGATCGGCGAAGGCGAGCCGCGCCGCCTCGCTGTAGAGGTGGATGGCATCGCTCGAGGCAGCCAGCCGACCGTCTGCTCCTGGCACCGGCTTGAGCGCCGCCATGTCGCGGCTCTCCAGCATGCCGAAGATCTGGCCAAGGGCCAGGGTGCCGGAGGAGGGGGTCGGGAAACCGCAGATCTCGCTCTGGCGATAATCAAAGCAGAGGCCGTCTCTCAGCTTGGCGCTGTAGCTGGCGAGATCGGCCGCCGCCAGCACCCCAGGGTTGGTGGGATGCCGGTGCACCTTGGCCACCATGGCCTGTGCCAGTGGCCCTCGATAGAAGGCGTCCGCTCCCTCGTGGGCCAGGGTCTTCAGCACCTCGGCCAGCGCAGGGTTGGTGAGCCGGGTGCCCGCCGCCTTGGGGGCGCCGTCCGGTTGATAGAAGTAGGCGCGGGCCTCGGGATCCCTGGCGAGGTAGGGGTCTTTGGCAATCAGGGTGGCCAGCCGCGGGCTGATGATGAAGCCCTGCTCGGCCAGGGTGATGGCGGGGTCGAACAGGCTGGCCCAGGGCAGCTTGCCATAGCGCTGATGGGCCAGCGCCAGGGCGCGCACCGTGCCGGGGGCGCCGACCGAGCGGCCCCCCACCACGCCGTCGTAGAAGGCCATGGGCTTGCCATCCTTCATGAACAGCTGATCCGTGGCCGCCGCCGGCGCCGTCTCCCGGCCATCCACCGCGCTCACCCGCTTGCCATCCCACACCAGCAACAGGGAGCCACCGCCGATGCCGGAGGATTGGGGCTCCACCAGGGTCAGCACCAGCTGGACGGCGATGGCGGCATCCACCGCGCTGCCGCCGGCCTTGATGATCTGATAGCCGGCATCCACCGCCAGCGGGTTGGCGGCGGCCACCATGAAGTCACGGCCCTGCCAGCCCTGTTTGTCGGTCCAGCCGCTGGCCGACTCGGGTGCGAGCAGGGTCTGGGGTGGGGTCACGTAGTGGAAGGTATTTTGAGGGGCACAGCCGGCGAGCAGGCCTAAGGCGGCCAGCAGGCCGAGGGATCGGTGGGACATGACACTCTCCTTGTCTGTTTTTCATTCACCGGTCGGAATGTGGCACAATCGAACCTCGATGAAAAGATTGTCTATGTACTCATACGGCAATATGGCCATCGGTGGATGAGGGTGCAACCCACAAGGAGAGGTGGATGAGAGAAATCATGATAGGGCTGCTCTGCCTGCTGCTGGCCGCCTGCGGGGATCCCGGGCTCAAGCCTCTGGCCGCGGGGGCGACCATACTGGCCTTCGGTGACAGCCTGACCGAGGGGCGTGGCGTCGGCCCGGCCCAGAGCTACCCCAGCGTGTTGGCGGATTTGAGTGGCCATACCGTCATCAATGGCGGCGTCTCCGGGGAGCTCAGCCTGGGGGGCAGGGCCCGTCTGCCCGGGTTGCTGGCCGAGCACAGGCCCGCACTGGTCATCCTGCTGGAGGGGGGCAACGACATCTTGCGTGGCAGCGGGGAGGGGGCGCTCAAGGACAACTTGGCCGCCATGATAGAGGCGGCGCAGGGCAGCGGTGCCCAGGTGCTGCTGGTGGCCGTGCCCCGCAAGTCCCTGTTTGCCGACGGGGCCCCCCTCTACGGGGAGCTGGCGGAGCATTATGGGCTGGTGCTGGACAACGACAGCATAGGGGAGTTGCTGCGCAGCCCCGGGCTCAAGTCAGACTCGGTGCACTTCAACGAGCTGGGTTATCGCACCCTGGCCGAGCGGCTCCATGGGCTCTTGAAGGATCGCGGGGCGCTCTGAGTTGCATCGTCTATGACGGATGCAGTCGGTTAGCCTGGCACCAGAATGAAAAAAACCGCCGGATGGCGGTTTTTGTACGATGGCTTCTGTCGCCAGCGGGACTGAGCCCTCAGATGGACTGCTCCTCGCCCCCCAGGGCGGCGAACAGTGCCGGGATGAACTGGGCCAGCTCGGCGGTCACCAGGGCGAAGTCGGCGTCCAGGCGAGCGGCCGGATCTTCGCTGGTTACATCGTCGTTCTGCTCGCGCAGCTCTTCGCTGAACTTGAGACGCTTGATGGAGAGATCGTCCCCCAGCACGAAGCTCAGGGTCTCGCCCCAGTTCAGGGCCAGCTTGGTCACCATCTTGTCGTTGGCCAGGTGATTCTTGATCTCCTCGCTCATCAGATCCTGCTGCTTGCAGCGGATGATGCCGCCGTGCTCCATGGCACTGCGCAGCTCGGCCTCGTCTTCCAGGGTGAAGCTGGCCGGCAGGTTACCCTCGTTCAACCACTCGGTCATGGTGATCTCGGGCGGGTTCTTGAGCGCCACCGGCACCACCGGCAGGGAGCCGATGGATTTGCGCAGCAGCGCCAGCAGATCGTCCGCCTTCTTGGCGGAGCCTGCATCCACCACCATCAGGTTGTCGGCCGGGTTGATCCAGGCGAAAGTCTGGCTGGTGCGGCTGAAGGCGCGGGGCAGCAGGGTATGCATGATCTCCTCCTTCAGCGCCTCCTTCTCCTTCTTCTTGAGGGCGCGGCCCTGCTCGAATTCGATCGCTTCGACCTTCTCCGCCAGCATCTCCTTGATCACGGTGCCTGGCAGCATCTTCTCTTCCTTGCGGGCGCAGAGCAGGATGTGGCCAGAAGCGCTGTGGGTCAGGGTAGAGCCGAATTTGCCAAGGGGCTTGACCCAACCGAACCGGGAGATGTCCTGGCTACCACAGGGGGTGAAGGCACAGGCCTCCAACTGGGTTTCCAGCTGCTCCACGGTCAGTTCGAAGGGGCGGGTAAAGCGATAAATCTGCAGGTTTTTAAACCACATGGCGTCCTCGGTCTCATAGATTGTCCGGCGGGCATTGTACTAGAGAGGCGCTTTGTGATCAGCCAATCATTCTCGCTAAATAAAGGGCGATCGAGTTCACAGGGCATCATGTTCGGCACTGGGGCGGCGACCGAACTCCCCTAGACTGCTTGTGTTCAGGTTAATAAGGATAAGAAAATGTTGAGAGCGAGTCGGCCGCAAGACATGGAAGAAATAGTCGAAATCTGGTTGCTGGCGTCTTTGCAGGCCCATGACTTCGTCGATGCGTCCTGCTGGTGGCAGGCTCAGGAGGAGCTACGAACCCGTTACCTCGATCATGCCCGTATCTGGGTGTTCGAGGAGCGGGGCGAGCTGCTCGGTTTCATGGCGCTGGTGGATGACTTCCTGGCCGCCCTCTTCGTGCGCCCCGACCGGCAGGGGCGCGGTGTCGGTCATGCCCTGCTGCAGGAGGCCAAGCAGCAGGGGGGTGAGCTGCACACCCGGGTATTTGTGGAAAACGAGCCGGCGGTACGCTTCTATCGCCGCCATGGCTTCACCGTCGGGGACGAAGTCTCGGATCCCCTGACCGGTCACCCCCAGTATCAGATGCATTTTATACCGAGCCGAAGCTGACCCGGCCGCCCGCTTTGTTGGCGGGCGGCGCTTGAAAAAAGGGGGCCTTGTCCGCATCCTGTCTGCATTCGGTGCCCTTGGCACCCCCTCTCTATGCCGAGCCGCTTTCTCATGAAGATCCTGCACACAGCCGACTGGCACCTTGGCCATCAACTCCATGGCCATGAGCGCCGTTTCGAACACGATGCCTTCCTCGACTGGCTGGCCGACATTATCGAGCAGCGCCAGATAGATGCCCTGCTGGTGGCGGGCGATCTGTTCGATACCGCCAATCCCCCCGCCAGCGCCTGGCAGCAACTCTATCGCTTCCTGGCCAGGCTGCGGGCCGAGCACCCGACGCTGGACATGGTGCTCGTCGGCGGCAATCACGACTCCCCCTCCAAGCTGGATGCCCCCCACGAGCTGCTGCGGGCCTTCGATCTGCACCTGGTGGGCAGCATCAGTCGGGACGGAGAGGGGCGGCTCGAAACGGAGCGCCTGCTGGTGCCGCTGCACGACAGGGAGGGCCAGGTCGCCGCCTGGTGCGCCGCCGTGCCTTTCCTGCGCAGCAGCGATCTGCGGGTCGAGGCGCTGGCCGAGGGGCAGGACAGGTTGATCGAAGGGGTACGCCAGATCTATGAAGCCGTGCTCGGCGCCGGCCGTGCGCGCTGTGAGCCGGGTCAGGCGCTGATCGCCATGGGCCACGCCTATCTGGCAGCGGGCCAGCTCTCGGAGCTCTCGGAGCGGCGGGTGCTCGGTGGCAACCAGCACGCCCTGCCCGCCGACATCTTCGCGGGGGCAGATTACACGGCCCTGGGTCACCTGCATCTCGCCCAGAGCCCGGCCCCCGGCGTGCACTACAGCGGCTCGCCGCTGCCGTTGTCGCTGGCCGAAGCGAACTACAACCACCAGGTACTGGAGGTGACCTTCGAGGGCGACAAGCTGACGGCGCTGGAGCGGATCCCGGTTCCCCGTAGCGTCGAGATGATCCGCTTGCCGGAGAGCGCGCTCGATGAGGCCCTTGACGCCATCACTGCGCTCGATTTGCCCGAGCTGCCTGTTGAGGCCCAGCCCTTCCTCGAGGTGCGACTGCTGCTGCCCAAGCCCGAGGCTCGCATCCGTGAGCGCATCCTGGCGGCCATGACCGGCAAACCGGTGCGTCTGGCCCGCATCAGCACCCGTTATCAGGGTTCGGGTCAGGGGTTGGCCGATGGGGCGAACCGGCGCAGGCTCGATGAGATCTCCCCGACCGAGGTGTTCAGGCTCTGTTACCAGCGCCAGTTCGAGGGGGAGCCGACCGCCGAACTGGTGGCCTCGTTCGAAGAAATCCTGGTGCAGGTGAAGGAGTCAGAGGCATGAAAATACTCTCTCTGTCAGGCGAGAACCTGGCCAGCCTGACCGGCAGCTTCGCCATCGATTTCAATGGCGGTGCCCTCGGCGCTGCCGGCCTGTTCGCCATCACCGGCAACACGGGGGCGGGCAAGAGCACCCTGCTCGACGCCATCTGCCTCGCGCTCTATGACGAGATGCCGCGCTTTATCGCCAATCGCAAGAATGTTGAAAAAATTGGCCGAGCTGATGAAGACGAAAAAGAAAAATTAACAGCTAACGATGTTAAAAATATCCTCAGTCGCGGTCATGCCAGCGGTTTTGCCGAGGTGCAGTTTCGCGGCTGTGACGGTCGCCGCTATCTGGCGCGCTGGGCGGTACGCCGGGCACGCAACCGCTCGGAGGGACGCTTCCAGGCCCAGGAGCGGAGCCTGACCGATGTCCAGACTGGTCAGCTCTTCTCCGGCAGCAAGCGAGAGTTGCAGGAGCGCATCGACGAGCTGGTGGGCCTCTCCTGGGAGCAGTTCCGCCGGGCGGTGATCCTGCCTCAGGGGGAGTTTGCGGCTTTTCTGAAATCCAGTGCCGACGAGCGCTCGGCGCTGCTGGAGCGGATGACGGGCACAGAGCTCTACTCCGCCATCTCGGTACAGACCCATGAGCGGGCGCGGGCCGAGCAGCAGGCACTGACGGCCATCGCACAACGGCTCGGCGACGTGGCGCTGATGGACGAGGCGACCCGGGAGCACTGGGTCACACAACAGCTAAACCTCTCCACTGGCCTCAAGCACGAGCAACAGCAGCGCCAGCTGTTGCAGGACCTGCGCGATCTCAACGAGCGTATCAGGGCCCTGCGCCAGGCTTGCCAGGAGGGGCAGGGGTTGCTGGCCGCCGCCGAGACGGCTCATGGCGAGGCCGCTCCCGAGCGGGAGGAGTTCGCCCGGCTCGAGCAGGCCCAGGTGGCCCGCGCCGATCACGACGAGCTGGCGCGCCTGACTCAGGAGCTGCAGCAGCAAACGCTGCTTATCGGCCAACTGGGCCCGGAGCTTGCGCAAATTGAGCAGGAGCAGCAGCAGGCCGTGCTGCGAGAGCAGCAGTTGCTGGCAGAAAAAAGCGCTGCCGAGCGGGAGTGGGGGGCGCTGCAACCGGAGATCAAGCGGGCGCAGGAGCTTGATACCCGCATCAGAGAGAGGGTCAGCCAGCTGCAGGAGATCCAGCAACAGGGCGCGCAGGCGCGGACCCTGCAACTCCAGTGGCAACAGGAGTGGCAACAGCAAGCAGAGCGTGTGCAAGGGCTGACGGCGCGCCGCCAGCAATGGGCGAGCTGGCTCGAGGAGCGCAAGACCCTGGCTCCCCTGGCACCCCAGTGGCGCCCCTTGCTCACCGCCATGCAGGATTGGGTCGAGAGCCGGGTGTTGTTGCAGCGGGTGCAGCAGAGTCGTGAGCAGCGAAGCCAGGCCCTGCGCGCGCTCAACGGGCGTCTGGAACAGGCTCGGCATCAGCGTGATGATTGGCAACATGAACACACCCGGCTGCAACGTCAGCACGATGAGCAGCAGGCGCTGGAGTGGGATGGCCAGGTGGCACGCGCGCAAGAGCAGCGCCAATCCGATACCGAGCAACTGGCACGGGTGCACCAGTTGCTGGAACTGGCACAGTCGGGGCGTAGCCACAGCGAGCAGCAGGAGCGGCTCTGGCAAGAGATCGCTGCGCTCGAGCAGCAGCTGGCCCGGCTCGCCGTAATGCACGCCGAGCGGGAGCCGGCGCTGGCTCGCCTCGCCATCCAGCGTGACGAGGCGCGCCGCGCACTGGATCAGGCCCGCGCCGTGGCCAGTTTCGAGCAGCATCGCCATGAACTGCAAGATGATGAACCCTGCCCGCTCTGCGGCGCCAAGGAGCATCCCTATCGCCAGAGCCAGCCCCAGGTGGCGGGCATCCTGGCTCAGCAGGCCGAGCGCATCCGTCAGCTGGAGCTCGAGTGGGAGCGGCTCAATCATCAACATATTCAAGGGGAAAGCGAGCGGGTTGAGCTGGCCCGCCAGCTGGCCGCTCGCCGGCAACAGCAGCCCGAGCTGGAGGCGAGATCTGCTCGACTGGCCGAGCGCTGGGGGCAACTGGGTGGTAACGAACTGTCCGGGGGCGAGCTGCCGCCGCATCAGAGCCCGGCCGTGTGGGGCGAGCTGCAGTCCCGCTTGCTGGTGCAGGGGGAGTCGCTGGAGCGGCGTCTGGCCGAGGGGCAGCGGCAGCTGTCGCAGGCCCAGGCAGGGCAGCAGGTGCTGGCGGGACTGCGTGAGCAGCTGGCCCAGCTCAATGTCCGTCAGCAGCAGTTCGAACAGCAGTGGCACGAGAGCGAGCGGCAGAAGGTGCAGTGGGAGGCCGAGCTGAAGGGCCTGGCCGAGCAAGAGAGCAGTCTGTGCCAGCGGCTGGCACAGGGGGAGGCCCGACTCGATCAGCAGATGGGGTCCGAGCCCTGGCGCGAGTGGGCAGAGGGTGAGCGTTGGTCTGAGTGGCAGCAGACCTGTGAGGCCTGCCTGCAGGGGCAGGGGGAGTGGGAGCAACTCGGGGCGGACATCGCCAGCCAGACGCCCATCCTGAGCGCGCAGGCGGTGCGGGTGCAGAGTCAGGACGAGCTGATGCATAAGCTGGAGCTTGACTACAAGGCAGGGGACCAGCAGCGGCAGGGACTGGTCGCCAGTCGGGAGGCCTGCCTCGGCGGTCGTGCCATCGCCACGGTCGAGAGCGAGTGGCAGCAGCGACTGCAGCAGTTGAACAGTCAGCTCGACGGGGCTGTGACGGCCCTGCGTGCATTGCGGGAGCGCCAGACCGAGCTCAAGACCCGGCTGACCCATCTCGAGCAGGACAGGCTGGTGAGCAGCCGACGGCAGCGCGAGGTGCAGGGGCGCTGCTCGGCTCAGGCCAGCGCGATCGGGATCGCCGAGTATGAGCTGCGCCGGCTGTTGGCCATCCAGCCGGATGAGATCAAGGCGCGCCGCGCCGCCTTGCAGCAGCTGGACTATGCCCAGGCCGAGGCGCGTACCCGGCTCGGTGAGCGCCAGCGGGCGCAGGCGCAGGAAGAGGCCAAGCTGGAGCGTTACCGTGAGCACCACGGCGAGCTGACGGCGCTCAGTGCAGAGGCTCTGAGTCAGCGCCTCGGCGCCTGTGAGGCCCATTGTCGCGAGCTGGAGGAGCAGTTGTTCCAGTGCAAGAGCATGCTGGCCCAGGCCGAGACAGCGGCGCTCAAGGCGGGGAGCCTGCAGGCAGAGTTGGCCCGCCAGCAGGGGGTGGTGGATCACTGGCAACAGCTGTCCGAGCTGATAGGGTCGGCCAGCGGTGCCAAATTGCGCACCTTCGCCCAGAGCCTCACCTTGGAGCGTTTGCTGCTGGAGGCCAACGCCCAGCTCGCCGAGCTGTCGCCGCGCTACCGGCTGGAGCGGGTGCCCGGTACCGATCTCGCGTTGCAGGTGGTGGATCTCGACATGGGGGACGAGGTGCGCTCGGTGGACTCGCTCTCCGGTGGCGAGAGCTTCCTGGTGTCGCTGGCGCTGGCGCTGGCGCTCTCCAGCCTCTCGTCGCGCCAGACCCAGGTCGAGTCGCTGTTTATCGACGAGGGGTTCGGCACCCTGGATCCGGACAGCCTGGATCTCGCGCTCTCCAGCCTCGACTCCCTGCAGGCGGCGGGCCGCCAGATCGGGGTCATCTCTCACGTCCAGACCCTGGTTGAGCGGATCGGCGTGCAGATCAGGGTCGAAGCCCTCGGCGGGGGGGAGAGCCGGGTGGTCTTGCCCTGAAGACTATGTGTCGACCAACAAACAGGCCCCAGTTATGGGGCCTGTTTGTTGGCGTGGCCGGTCCGGGGTTATCTCTTCTCGGGCAACATATTGGTCAGGGTGTTGTCCTTGAGCACATGGTGGTGATAGAGGGCCGCGGCGGCGTGCAGGGCGATCAGGGCATAGCCGATGTTGGCCAGCGTCTCGTGCAGCTCCTTGATGGTCCCCTTCAGGCCATCATCCGGCACCATCAGGGCGGGCAACTCGGCTCCGAAGAAGGGGATGGGCTTGCCCCCTGCGCTCAGCAGCAGCCAGCCCAGCAGCGGGGTGAGCAGCAGAAAGCCGTACAGCGCCAGATGGGCGAGGTGGGCCAGCCTGAGCATCAGGGGAGAGAGGGCGGGCTCGATACGTGGTGACGGGCTGCTGAAGCGCACCAGCAGGCGCACCACGACCAGTGCCAGGATCAGTAGACCCAGCATGAAGTGCCACTCCTTCATGGCATCGCGGCCGACGGAGCCCTTGGGGAAGATGTCCCTGAACTCCATCAGGCTGTAGACGGCAATCATCAACAGCAGGGTCAGCCAGTGCAGCCCGATGCTCAGGCTGCCATAACGTCGTTCCGTATTCTTCAACATGCTCATCTCCTGCTCGGGGTGCCCGTTGCATCCGCTCTGGTTCTGCCTCTCCGGCCTCGCTTTCTGTACCCCGATGTGGTCTTGGTCATCTCCATGTTACAAGGCTTGCTTGCCAAAACCTTGATCTCGATAACTTTCTGACATTTTACCCCAGCTCCCAAGCGGTGACCGACAGGCAGCTTCAGGCGCGGGCGATACGGCGGCCACCCTGCCTGTTATGGCCGTGCCGATGAGAAACGGGTGATGGGCTGGTTCTGCTCGGATGGTATTGCTCAGCCGATGCCGGGGGCCATGCCGCTGGATCATAGGCCCTCGTGACGGGCAGCCCCGTGACTCCGCATGGTGTGGATCAGGGGTTGGAGGCAGGTTAGGGTTGTGACTCGGTATCGGACCGAGGCGCTGGGCGGCCGGTTGGAAATGGGCGAGGGGGGGCTGTCGTCAACGGATCCTAGCCCATAAAAAAACCGAAGCCCAGGGCTTCGGTTTTTCGTTGCGGCAGCTGGCACAGGCCAGCGGCGCATTATTTCTTGATGCGGATCACCGGGGTCTCGCCCACGGTCACGGCGCCAGTCATCTTGATCAGCTCTTTGATCTCATCCATGTTGGAGATGACCACAGGCGTCAGGGTAGATTTGGCTTTCGCTTCCAGAACGGCCAGATCGAACTCGATGATGGTATCACCGCGCTTGACCTTCTGACCTTCCTGAGCGATGCGGGTGAAGCCTTCGCCTTTCAGCTCGACGGTGTCGATACCAAAGTGAACGAACAGCTCGATACCAGAGTCGGATTCCAGAGAGAACGCGTGGTTGGTCTCGAAGATCTTGCCGATGGTGCCGTCGCACGGGGCAACCATCTTGTTGCCAGCCGGCTTGATGGCGATGCCGTCACCGACGATCTTCTCGGCGAAGACGACGTCAGGCACGTCTTCGATCGGTACGATTTCCCCTGACAGGGGGGCAAAGATTTCGATGCCACCGGTGTCAGAGCTGTCATCGGAAACCAGTTTCTTCAGTTTATCAAACAGACCCATAGTAAAAGCTCCTAGAGATGATTGTCGCTGTTTGCAGCCGATCTTAGCAGACTGCCTTCTGCTTAATAAAGTTATCTACACAGGCTTCGATTTCGGCGGCGGTCGCATAGCTCAGAGCCTGGTCTGCCATTGCCTTCACATCTTCGAAGTTGGTGTTACGGATAAGCTTCTTGATACGCGGTACAGAGATGGCGCTCATGGAGAACTCATCCAGACCCATACCCAGCAGCAGCAGGGTGGCACGTTCGTCACCAGCCAGTTCACCGCACATACCTGTCCACTTGCCATTGTCATGGGAAGCGTCAATGACCATCTTGATCAGGGTCAGGACGGAGGGTGACAGCGGGTTGTACATGGCGGAAATCATCTCGTTACCACGGTCGACGGCCAGGGTGTACTGGGTCAGGTCGTTGGTACCGATGCTGAAGAAATCCACTTCCTTGGCAAGATGATGAGCCATCACGGCGGCGGCCGGGGTCTCGATCATGATACCTACTTCGATGGATTCATCAAAGGCTTTGCCGTCGGCACGCAGTTCGGCCTTCAGCTGCTCCACGGTGGCCTTGAGGCTGCGGAACTCTTCGACGGAGATGATCATCGGGAACATGATGCGCAGTTTGCCAAAGGCAGAGGCACGCAAAATGGCCTTCAGCTGGGCGTGCATGATGTCTTCGCGATCGAAGAAAATGCGCACGGCACGCCAGCCCAGGAAGGGGTTCATCTCTTTCGGGAAATTCATGTAGGGCAGTTCTTTGTCGCCGCCGATGTCCATGGTACGGACGATGATCGGCTGATCCGGCATGGCCTCTGCCACTTCTTTGTAGGCCTTGAACTGCTCGTCTTCGGTCGGCAGCGCATCACGGTCCATGAACAGGAACTCGGTGCGGTACAGACCCACGCCTTCGGCGCCATTACGGATGGCACCCTCGGTATCCTTGACGGTACCGATGTTGGCACACACTTCGACTTGATGACCATCCAGAGTGATGGCGGGCAGGTCTTTAAGCTTGGCCAGCTCGTCTTTCTCGGCCTGGAACTGAGCCTGGAATTTCTTGGCTTCAGTCAGCTGCTCGGCGGTCGGATTGATGATGAGCTGGTTGTTGATCGCATCCAGTATCAGCATGTCACCATTGTTGACACGCGCTGTGATGTCGTTGGTGCCCACGATAGCCGGCAGCTCCAGGGAGCGGGCCATGATGGAGGTGTGAGAGGTACGGCCACCGATGTCGGTGACAAAACCCAGCACGTATTTCAGGTTGATCTGAGCGGTTTCGGACGGGGTCAGGTCTTTGGCGACCAGGATGACCTCTTCGTTGATGGTGCTCAGGTTGACAACGGCGATGCCCAGCACGTTCTTCACCAGACGGGTTCCGATGTCACGGAAGTCGGTGGCGCGCTCACGCAGATAAGGGTCATCCAGATCGGCCATCATCTTGGCGTACTGTTCGATCACCTCATAGATGGCTTTGTCGGCGGATGCCTTGTTGTCTTTAATGAAGGATCTGATATCCCCTTCCAGCTCCTCATCTTCGAGCAGCATGATGTGGCCTTCGAAGATGGCCTCTTTTTCCTCACCGAAGGTGCGACCGGCCATCTCTTTGATGGCTTCCAGCTGTGTGGCTGACTTGGTGCGAGCTTCGAGGAAGCGGTTGATTTCGGCGTCAATCTGGTCAACAGAAATCTTGCCCTGATTGATAACGATTTCATCTTCTTTCAGAAGAAGCGCCTTGCCGAATGCGATACCGGGGGACGCAAGAATGCCAGATATCATAATCCTTCCTATTAAAACGACTGTGGGGGAGGAATAAAGCCGGATTACTCCAGCTCGTCCATCAGGGCAACCAGCTTCTCAACGGCTTTCTGAGCGTCCGGGCCGTCGGCCTGGATGGTCACGTTGGTGCCTTTGGTCAGGCCCAGGGTCTGCAGCTTGAACAGGCTCTTGGCGCTGGCGGACTTGCCACCGGAGACCACAGTGATCTCGCTTTGGAATTCTTTGGCTTCTTTCACGAACTGAGCTGCGGGACGGGTGTGCAGGCCGTTTTCAGCAGTAATAACAACAGACTTCTCGTACATGGTTTCACCCCATATTATTGATATTGTGTGGAGAGATGGTTGCTTATGAGGCTACCTGTCTCACCGTGTCAGTATGGATATGTTGTAAAGTAACGAAATCAGACCCGCAATGGTTTAATCCAGGTCAATTTTCTGTGCAGTATTCGGCGTCCTGGCTAAGTCTTTTTCGTTATCGGGCTACAAGCCGCGTCAGGACTGGCCTGAAATTAATTTATAACGAAAAATAACACTTTGTTACCTTGTGATACCTAACCGGCAAACACCTCGTGACGCCGCACAGGATATGAGATTTATCACAGAATGTCTGCTTTTTTTGTCACTCTGAAATTTGTTATTTTACCCCAAAAAATAAGGGGTCGACTGAAACTAATGACGACTGAGTTTAGCTCATAAAGAAAAACGGCGCCCCGAAGAGCGCCGTTGTTTTGATGTAAGGAGATCAATTACTGCTGCAGTTCCTGCTCGCTGAACACACCGGCGAACAGCGCGCTGGAGAGGTAACGCTCGGCGGCGCTCGGCAGTATCACGACTATGGTCTTGCCCT
Source organism: Aeromonas aquatica (assembly GCF_000764655.1). Taxonomy (GTDB): domain Bacteria; phylum Pseudomonadota; class Gammaproteobacteria; order Enterobacterales; family Aeromonadaceae; genus Aeromonas; species Aeromonas aquatica. The sequence continues at coordinate 54,309 of NZ_JRGL01000089.1, read as the reverse complement.
CGAACTCCGGCAACTCGGCCAGACGGGCGGCGGCCACCACGGCGGCCCCCGAGCTTATCCCCGCCAGAATTCCTTCCTCTTCCATCAGGCGACGGGCCATCTCGATGGATTCCTCGCTGCTCACCTGCTCGACGCGGTCGAGCAGGGTCAAATCCAGGTTGCCCGGGATGAAACCGGCGCCTATGCCCTGGATCTTGTGCGGACCCGGCTTGATCTCGAGACCCGCCAGTCTCTGGCTGATGACGGGGGATTCTGACGGCTCGACCGCCACCGAGACGATGGCCTTGCCCCTGGTCTGTTTGAAATAGCGGGAGACCCCTGTGATGGTGCCACCGGTGCCGACCCCTGCCACGAACACATCCACGTCACCGTCGGTGGCGTCCCAGATCTCGGGGCCTGTGGTCTTCTCGTGGATCTCGGGGTTGGCGGGGTTTTCGAACTGTTGCAGCAACACATACTTGCCCGGCTCGGATTCGAGGATCTCGTTAGCCTTGGCGATGGCACCCTTCATGCCGAGGGGACCTTCGGTCAGCACCAGGTTGGCGCCGAGCGCCTTGAGCAGCTTGCGGCGCTCCAGGCTCATGGTGGCCGGCATGGTCAGGGTGATGGGATAACCACGGGCGGCGGCCACGAAGGCCAGAGCAATGCCGGTGTTACCGCTGGTGGGCTCGATGATCTCCTTGCCCTTGGTCAGCACGCCGCGTTTCTCGGCATCCCAGATCAGGTTGGAACCGATCCGGCATTTGACGCTGAAGCTCGGGTTGCGGCTCTCGATCTTGGCCAGCACGCGGCCCTTGGTAACACGGTTGAGACGAACCAGCGGGGTGTTGCCTATGGTCTGGCTGTTGTCCTCAAAAATTTTGCTCATGGTGTTATCCCTGTGTTTGTTAAGGCGATGAAACCAGATTACCCTGTGATTTCTGAATGAGAAGTGACGAATCGTTATAACAATATGTTATTAGAACATATAGAACTTATTCTTTCTTACCGGAGCCCTGGCCGGGCCCTGTGCTACCAAAGGAATGGACGTCATGGGATTTGCAGGAAGCGATCGCTATCTCGCCTCAACGGCACTGAGTATGGCCGTCAATGCCGCCATCGTGCTGGAAAAGCCGCTGCTCATTAAGGGGGAGCCCGGGACCGGCAAAACGGTGCTGGCGGAGGCGGTGGCCGAGTCGCTCGGCGCCGAGCTGATTGCCTGGCACATCAAGTCCACCACCAAGGCCCAGCAGGGGCTCTATGAATATGACGCCGTGGCGCGGCTGCGGGACTCCCAGCTCGGGGATCCCCGGGTGGGGGACATCAACCACTACATCCGCCGGGGCAAGCTGTGGCAGGCCTTCGGCGCCGAGCAGAGACCCGTGCTGCTCATCGACGAGATCGACAAGGCGGACATCGAGTTTCCCAACGATCTGCTGCTGGAGCTGGATCGGATGGAGTTCGACGTCTACGAGACGGGCGAGCGGGTCAAGGCCCGCCAGCGCCCCGTGGTCATCATCACCTCCAACAACGAAAAAGAGCTGCCGGATGCCTTCCTGCGCCGCTGCTTTTTTCACTACATCCGTTTCCCCGACAAGGCCGAGATGCAGGCCATCGTCCGTCTGCACTATCCCAAATTGAAAGAGGCGCTGCTGGACGAGGCCATGGCGCTGTTCTTCGAGCTGCGGGAAGTCGAGGGGCTGCGCAAGAAGCCCTCCACCTCGGAGCTGCTGGACTGGATCCGGCTGCTGCTGGCGGATGGCATCTCCCCCGAGGCGATGCGCAATCGCGAGCCGGGCAAGCTGGTGCCGGCGCTCTATGGCGCCCTGCTCAAGACCGAGCAGGACTTGCATCTGTTCGAGAAGCTCGCCTTCCTGGCCCGGCGCGGCGGCTGAATGCTGATCGACTTTTTCCTCCATCTGCGTCGCCACAAGCTGCCCTGCAGCCTGCGGGAATTGCTGGACCTGCACGGGGCACTCGCGGCCCGGCTCGTCAGCCTCGACATGGATGCCTTCTACCTGCTCGCCCGCTGCCTGTTGGTGAAAGACGAGGCGTACCTCGATCGCTTCGATCGCGCCTTCGCTGAGTATTACGACGGCTTGCAGGCCAGCCCCTTGTTGCCGGAAACCTTGCCGGATGACTGGCTGCGCCGGGAACTGGAGCGCTTGTTGAGCCTGGAAGAGCGAGATTTGCTGCGCTCCTTGGGGGGCCTCGACAAGTTGCTGGAGACCCTCAACCAGCGCCTGGCGGAACAGAAAGAGCGTCACGCCGGCGGCAACAAGTGGGTAGGCACGGGCGGCAGCAGCCCCTTCGGTCACGGCGGCTTTCACCCGGAAGGGGTGCGCATGGGGGGCGAGGGGGAGCACGGCCGTGCCGCCAAGCTGTGGGAGGCGCGCCACTATCGCAACTTCAGCGACGATGACTCTCCCTTGGGCCAGCGGGCTATCCAGCTGGCCCTGCGCAAGCTCAGGCGCTGGGTGCGTAAAGGGAGTCTCGACGAGCTGGATCTCGACGACACCATCCAGAGCACCGCCCGCCAGGGCTGGCTCGATGTGAAGCTGAGGCCCGAGCGCCACAACGGGGTCAAGCTGCTGGTGTTCTTCGATGTGGGAGGCTCCATGGACAGCCACGTGGCCGAGGTGCAGCGACTGTTCTCGGCCCTGCGCCACGAGTTCAAGCACCTGGAGTTCTTCTACTTTCACAACTGCCTCTACGACTTCGTCTGGCGGGACAACGCCCGCCGCTTCGAGGAGAAGTTCGATACCTGGCGCCTGCTGCGCACCTACGGCCACGACTACAGGGTGATCCTGGTGGGGGATGCCAAGATGGGACCCTACGAGATAACCTGGCCAGGGGGCGCCGTCGAATACTGGAACGAGGAGCCGGGTCAGCTGTGGCTCGCCCGCCTGCAGCAACAGTATCCGAAGCTGGTGTGGATCAACCCTCTCCCGAGGCGGGAGTGGCTCTGGCATCCCTCCATCAAGTTGATCAACGAATTGATCGGCGGGCGCATGCACCCGCTGACCCTGGCTGGTCTCGCCCAGGCGATCGATCAGCTGTAATCCTCTGACCCTACAAAACAGACAAGCCGGGATTGCACCCGGCCAGGAGCAAAGATGACTTCCATCGTAATCAGCGGCTCAGGCCTCTATACCCCGCCCTTTGCCGTCAGCAACGAAGAGTTGGTGGCGGCCTTCAACCAGTATGTGGATCTCTACAACGAGGAGAACGCCTCCGCCATCGACGCCGGCCAGCTGGACGCCAAGCAGCATTCGAGCTGCGAGTTCATCGAGAAGGCCTCCGGCATCAAGAGTCGTTATCTGGTGAGCAAGGAGGGGGTGCTGGATCCCGATATCATGCAACCGCTGCTCCCCGAGCGTCCCGATGACAAGCCCTCCATCATGGTGGAGATGGCGGTGGCGGCCGCCGAGCAGGCACTGATCGCCGCCGGTCGCGAACCCGGCGAGATCGATCTGGTGATAGTGGCGGCTTCCAATATGCCGCGCCCCTATCCGGCGCTCTCCATCGAGCTGCAGCACTATCTCGGTGCCGGTGGCATGGCGTTCGACATGAACGTGGCCTGTTCCTCCGCCACCTTCGGCATCAAGACGGCGGCGGATCTGCTGGCGGCGGGCACCGTCAAACTGGCGCTGGTGGTAAACCCGGAGATCTGCTCGGGTCACCTCAACTTCCGCGACCGGGACAGCCACTTTATCTTCGGCGATGCCTGCACCGCCGTGCTGCTGGAGCGGGAGGCCGACTGCAAGGTGGCGGCCCCCTGGCAACTGGTGGCCAGCAAGCTGGTGACCCAGTACTCCAACAACATCCGCAACAACTTCGGCTTCCTGAACCGCTTCAGCCCGCGCACCCGCTACGGCGATGACAAGCTGTTCCGCCAGCAGGGGCGCAAGGTGTTCAAGGAGGTGTTGCCCCTGGTGTGCGAGCAGATAGATGGTCAGCTCAAGGCGCAGGGCTGGGAGGCGGATGAGTTGAGCCGGCTCTGGCTGCATCAGGCCAACCTCACCATGAACCAGTTCATCGGTCGCAAGCTGCTGGGCCACGATGCCAGCCAAGCGGAGGCGCCGGTGATCCTGGACAGCTACGGCAACACCAGTTCGGCGGGATCCATCATCGCCTTCCACCTGTTCAATCAGGATCTGCCGAGCGGCGCCCGCGGCGTGCTCTGCTCCTTCGGCGCCGGCTACTCCATCGGCAGCCTGCTGCTGCAGCGCCGCTAAAGGCTCCGACCTCGTTCTTACAATGAAAAAACCACCCGCTCGGGTGGTTTTTTACACTGCATGACTCGCGTTTTTCATGTCGGTTCTATGGCTATAACGACACACTCTGGTTCCTTTATCTGGAACCTGACGTTCAAGTCGAACAATCTCACCCCGTACTCCTTCTCGTCCGGCTTGCCCTTCTTGTAGGCGGGACGGGGATCCTGGGCCAGCACCTCGCTCACCAGTTGGCGCAGCTCGGGATGGTGGCTCATGAGTTGAGCGAGCTGCTGCTCGGCCTCTTGGCCGAAGCTCACCGTCAGCGGCGGGGTGGGGGCATCCGGGGCGAAGCCGCCACGGGCGGCCGGCAGGCTGTCCGCATAGGGGATGTAGGGCTTGATGTCGACGATGGGGGTGCCATCGAGCAAGTCCACCGCACCGAGTTCGAGCCACAGCTTGCCCCGCTCGCGCCCCACCCCGTGCAGCTCGACCACCGACAGGCCCAGCGGGTTGGGGCGGAAGGTGGAGCGGGTGGCGAAGACTCCGACCCGCTCGTTGCCACCGAGGCGCGGCGGGCGCACCGTCGGGTGCCAGCCCTGGGCCATGGTCTGGTGGAACACGAAGCTGAGCCAGAGGTGGGAGAACTGCTCTATGCCGCGCAGCACGTCCGGCTGATCGTAGGGAGGCAGCAACTCGAGCCGGGCGCGGGCCGATTTGACCAGGCCGGGCTGGCGGGGGATGGCAAACTTCTCCTTGTAGGGAGAGTGGATGATCCCGAGGGTGTCGATTTCGAACTTCATGGCGGACTCGTGACTAAAAACCCCGGCAATTTAGCACAAGCGGCCCCAAAACGCAGGCTCCACCTCGCTCCGCTCATCTGCATCGCCCTGCCGTGATCCCTGTCTCATCCCGGCACTATGGCGGCTGTGCCACGGCGTCGACTTGCGTAGGCTGGGGCGAGAGTCATGTCGGCATGGCACTCGCACCTCATTCAAGGCAAGCGATCGCGCCGCATAGGGGGACAGGGATGAAACTGCTTGTTATCGGCGGCACCGGCTTTTTGGGGCGCCATCTCACCGCGCTGGCGCTGGATTGGGGCCACGAGGTGACGCTGTTCAATCGCGGCCACCGCCAGCATCCGGACTGGCGCGAGCTGACCGCGCTGCGAGGGGACAGAAGCCAGGATTTGAGCGCGCTGCTGGGGAAGGGATTGCACTGGGATCTGGTCATCGACACCTGCTGCTATCGACCCGAGCAGGCGGCCAGCCTCTCCGCGGCCCTGCTCGGGCGCTGCGAGCGGCTGATCTTCATCTCTACTATCAGCGTCTATCGCGACTTCGCCCAACCGGGAATGGACGAGTCGGCGCCGTTGCACCGGATCCCCGCAGGGGAGATGCCGGATGACTACGGCCCCCTCAAGGTACTGTGCGAGCAAGAATACCTGGCCCGCTGGGGGGAGCGGTTGTGCATACTGCGCCCCGGGGTGCTCTGTGGCCCCCATGATCACACCGGAAGATTGGCCTGGTGGGTGAAGCGGGTAGAGCGCGGCGGCCCTTGGCTGCTGCCGGGGGCGGGGCAGGACAGGCTGCAATATCTGGACGTGCGGGACTGCGCCGAGTTCGTGCTGCGGGCCGCCGAGCAGCGGTTGGGAGGGGTGTTCAACCTGCTCAAACCAGGCATAGCGCTAGGGGACTGGGTGGAGCGCCTCGCCGCGCGGCTGGCCCCGGCGGTGCCTATCCAGCCCGAGTGGCAGCCCTGGCCCGCACTGCTGGGGGCCGGGGTAGAGTCCTGGCAGAGCTACCCCACCCTGCTGCCGAGCGAGCTGGCGGAGTATGCAGGTTACGGCCGGATCAGCGCCGAGGCGGCCATAGTGCAGGGGCTCAACTTCCGGCCGCTGGAGGAGACGGTGGCCGATCTCGCCCAGTGGCTGGCAGAGGGAGGGCAGGGGGCGGTGACGGGGATGACGGCGCAGCAGGAGGAGGCCCTGCGTCAGCGCCTGCGGGTCAGCGCTCTGCCATAGGCTGTGGTTGGTCTATGTCATGCGATAAAGGGCGTCCCACGGGACGCCCTTTATCGCAATGAAACCACGAGATTTAGCGCAGGCTGGCGCCGCAGCCGACCAGCAGCTCTTTCAAGATGCTGCGATGACAGCGGGACTCCTGCTCGCAATAGCAACCCACCGACAGGTTGCTGTGGTGGGAGAGGGCGGCCAGCAGCGCGAGATCGTGCCTCGCGGCCGGTGTCGCCATCTCTGCCTTGTACTGCTTGCAGAAGGTGGCCCACTGAGCGGGGGTCTCGGCGCCCTGGCCCAGCTTCATGGTCTCGGGGCTGGGGGCCAGGTTGGGGAACCAGACGTCGTACCAATCCTGGTTCGCGAATTCGCTCTTGGGCACGCCACGGGGCGGGCGACGGACGGTGCCAATGCGCAAGCCCTCATCGGGCAGGCGGGGGCTGCCGAGCCGGACGATGGCCAGCGCCATTTCTGGTTACTTCTCTTCGGCCACTTTCAGCGCCTGGCCGTAGCAGATCACCTGCTTCAGGCAGCCCGGCACGTCGCTGAATTCGGCGCACTTGTCGAAGCTGACGCCGTTGCCGCCCATGTCGGCCACGCGGCGACGGGCCAAGGTGCGCGCCTCCCCTGCGTTGGGCACCGCCTGATTGGCGTCGCTCTGGCAGGATTCCCCCTCGACGGTGCCGAGGTAGAGGTAGTTGAGGTCGGCAAGCTGGCTCTGTTCATAGATCCGGACGCCGCCCGGCTTGAAGTAGTCGTCGAAGTTTTCCTTGTCCAGATTGCTGTTGAAGGAGAAGTAGGCGCAACCTGAGGTGAAAAGGGGCAGCAGCAATAGGGTCAGGCGTTTCATGTCGGCATCTTGTTGAACGGTGAGGGGGTCATTATAGGGGCCAGTTGCTGCCCGGGACCAGCCCCATTTTTAGCCAGCAAGACGGGGTGTGACGGGGATCGGGCCTGTGCTGGTCTTTGGGGGCTGGCGACGTTCGTCGTCATCGGACCGGCATTTTTTCAAAAGAGGCAAAAGAGTGAGGGGGCATGAATGCCCCCTCTTGGGTTCATAGCGTTCAGGCTGGTGTGAGCCGCTGATGCAGGCTGCGGTAGTCGTCATCGGCCAGCAGCTCGGGGAGGAGGGGGCGCACAGGCGGCTTCCCCCTTCTTTCGTGCTTTTTCTGGCACGGGAATCAGATCGGCGCCAACCGCTGATGCAGGCTGCGATAGTCGTCATCGGCCAGCAGCTCGGGGAGGAGGGGGCGCACAGGCGGCTTCCCCCTTCTTTCGTGCTTTTTCTGGCACGGGAATCAGATCGGCGCCAACCGCTGATGCAGGCTGCGATAGTAGTCATCGGCCAGCAGCTCGGAGAGGAGGAGGGCGCACAGGCGGCTTCCCCCTTCTGTCGTGCTTTTTCTGGCACGGGTATCAGATCGGCGCCAGTCGCTGATGCAGGCTGCGGTAGTAGTCGTCGGCCAGCAGCTCTGCGTGGGGCGCGCACAGACGGATCTGTCCTTCTTCCATCAGGGCTATCCTGTCCATCTGCTCCAGCCCGATCAGCCGGTGGGAGATGAGCAGCAGGGTGCGCTCGGCGCCGAGCCTGAACAGCAGCGCCATGATCTCCCGCTCGGTCTGGCTGTCGAGCCCCTCGGTCGGCTCGTCCAGCAGCCAGAGCGGGGCGTCGTGCAGCAGGGCGCGGGCGATGCCGATACGGCGGCGCTCGCCACCGGAGAGCGGACGACCGCCATCCCCGAGCCAGGCGTCCAGCCCGGCATCATCTTCCAGCCCAGAGTCATCTTCCAACAAAGTGCCGAGGCCCACCTGCTCCAGCACCTTGATGAGCCGTGCATCGTCGGCCTCTGGCGCGGCCAGCTTGAGGTTGTCCCGCAGGGTAGCGGCAAACAGGTGCACCCGCTGGCTCACTACCGAGAAGGAGGTGCGCAGTGCCGCCTCGCTGTACGAGGTCAAGGGTTTGCCACCCAGCAGGATCTCCCCCGCCTGCGGGTTCCACTCCCGGGTCAGCAGCCCCATCAGGGTGGACTTGCCACAGCCGGTCTGGCCCAGCAGCGCCAGCTTCTCACCGGCCTGCAGTCGCAGGCTGCAACCCCGCAGCACGGGCTGAGGGTTGCCGGGGTAGGCGAAGTGGAGATCGGTGATCCGCAGGGAGCCATCGTGGGCAGGCTGCTGCTCGTCACCCCAGTCGGGGGCCTTGGCCTCCTGCAGGATCTCGTTGAGACGACGGGCCGAGGTGAGGCTGGTGGAGAGGTGCTGGAAGGCCCCCGCCAGTGGCAGCAATGCCTCGAAGCTCGCCAGGGTGGCGAACACCATGAGCGCCGTGATGGGATCCGGCAACGCGCCGCCGACCCCGTGGCCGGCCAGCCACAGCATCAGGGTCAGGGTCCAACCACTCAGCAGCTGGACGCTGGCATTGGCCAACCCGCTCACCCTGGCCATGCGGGCCTGGGCGCGGATCAGGGCCTGCTCGGCCTGTTGCAACTCATCGAGCGCCTTGGGGGCGGCGGCAAACATCTGCAACTCGGCCTGGCCGTCCAGATAGTCCACCAGCCGGGTGCGCAGGCTGGATTTCTCGGCGATCAAGGCCTGGCCCGGCTTGCGACCGGCGAAGTAGAACACCAGCGGCAGGGCAATCATGCCGAGCAGCAGTATGGCGCCCAGGGTCAGTGCCAGCTGGCTGTCGAAGAAGGAGAGGAAGAACACCAGCCCGGCGCAACTCAGCAGGGCCGCCCCTATGGGGGTGATGAGGCGCAGGTAGACGTGATCCATGGCGTCTATGTCGGCCACCAGCCGGTTGAGCAGGTCCGCCTGGCGGAATCCGGCGAGGGCGCTGGTCTGGAGCGGGGAGAGCTTTTGCCAGAACCAGACCCGCAGCCGGGTCAGCACCCGGAAGGTGGCGTCGTGGCTCACCACTCGCTCACCCCAGCGGCTGGCGGTACGGATGATGGAGAAGAAGCGCACCCCACCGGCCGGGGTCATGTAGTTGAAGGTGTCGCGGCTGGCGATGGCCAGACCGGCCACCGCGGCGGCGGAGAGGAACCAGCCGGAGAGGGACAACAGCCCCATGCCCGCCACCAGGGTCACCAGCGCCAGCAGCAGGCCGAGGGAGAGGCTGAGCCAGTGCTGGCGATAGAGGCGCAGAAACGGCAGTAGATCACGCATCGAGAGAGTCCCCTTGGGAGAGGTGTTGTGACAAGAGGCGGGCAAAGGGCCCCTTGGCCTCACTGAGTTGCTGGAAGCTGCCTTGCTCCACCAACAAACCGCGTTCCAGCACCAGGATATTGTCCATCTTGGTGAGCTGATCGAGGCGGTGGGTGATCATCAGCAGGGTCTGGCCTGCCGCTGCCTGCTCGAGCGTGCTCATGATGGCGCGTTCCGAGTGGCGATCCAGGCTGGCGGTAGGTTCATCCAGCACCATCAGCTGGGTCGACTTGAGCAGGGTGCGGGCCAGGGCGAGACGCTGGGCCTGACCGACCGAGAGGCCGCCCGCCTGATCACCGACTCGATAGTCAAAGCCCTTCTCCCTGGCAAACTCCCAGGCCTGGGCCCGTTTCAGAGCCGCTTCCAGCTCGGCGTCGCTCGCTGAGGGCTTGGCCAGCAGCAGGTTGTCGCGCAAGGAGGCGTGGAACAGCTGCGGGTTCTGGGATAGCCAGCCCAGTTGCAGGCGCCACTGGCTCATGTCCAGTTCGGCGAGTTCCTGGCCATCGACTTTCAGTTCACCGCGATAGGGGGCGAAGCCGAGCAGGGCGTTGACCAGCGAGCTCTTGCCCGCTCCGCTGATGCCGACCAGGGCCGTACGCGAACCGGCTGTCAGCTGGAAGTCGAGTGGGCCGACCAGCACCTTGCCCTCGGCGCTCAGCACCTCGAGCCTACGGGCTTCCACCCGGATGGGGTTATCTGCATGGAAGGGAGCATTGCCGGAAGCCGGTTCGCTGACCTCGGCCTCCAGGAACTCCAGCAACTGCTCGGCGGCGCCGATGGCCTGTGCCTTGGCGTGATAGTGGGCGCCAAGCTCCCGCAGCGGGGCATAGAACTCGGGGGCGAGGAAGAGCACGAACAGGCCGGTAAAGAGCGTGACCTTGACGCCATAGTTGCCAAAGTTCAGGTGATCTATGTAGGAGAAACCGAAATAGACCGCCACCAGTGCCACCGCGATGGCGGCGAAGAACTCCAGCACGGCGGTACTCAAGAAGGCGAGGCGCAGCACCTCCATGGTGCGCTCCCTGAAGTCTTCCGAGGCATCGCGGATGGCCTCGCCCTCGGCCTGGGTGCGCAGGAAGAGTTGCAGGGTGCGTAATCCCTTCAGGCGGTCGAGGAAGTGGCCGGAGAGGCGTGCCAGCGACTGGAAGTTGCGGCGGTTCGCATCGGCGGCGCCGACCCCCACCAGGATCATGAACAGCGGGATCAGGGGCGCCGTGCCGAGCAAGATGATGCCGGCGGCCCAGTTGACCGGGAACACGGCCACCAGGATCACCAGGGGGATGAAGACGGCAACGGCCATCTGGGGCAGGTAGCGGGAGAAGAACTCCTGCATGTCTTCGATCTGCTCCAGCAGCAGGCTGGCCCAACTGCCAGCGGGGCGGCGCTGGATGTAGGCAGGGCCAAGGCGACCGAGGCGGGTGAGCACCAGCTCGCGGATGGCCTGGCGCACCGCGCTGCCCGCCTTGAAGCTGGCGACCTCGCGGCCATAGGCCAGCCCGGCCTTGGTCAGCGTCACCAGCAGCAGGCTAATGAAGAGGGGGATGGATTGCTCGGGGGTAGTACCCTCGATGATGAAGCCATGGAGCAGGGTCGCCAGCAGCCAGGCCTGGGCCACCATCATGATGCCCTGGCCCATGCCAAGGCCGATGGAGAGACCGATCCAGCGTCGGCCATGGCTCGACTGCTTGCGCAACCAGCCATAGAGATGTTTCTGCGTATTCTTGTCCATTACCACCCTCCTCAAACGAGTGGCGCAAGACTATCGTCGCCCCCTGTGCTTGGCAACCTTGCCGTGCCGGGAGCCTGAGACTGTTTGCTTGAAAAACGACCTCCATGCTCATTAGTTGGTCGAACAGCTTGATTTACGGCAAAAAACACCCTGGCGGTGATTGCGCTCACCGGCAAAATGCATATAGTAGAGGCCACTGACGCGGGTGTAGTTCAATGGTAGAACGGTAGCTTCCCAAGCTGCATACGTGGGTTCGATTCCCATCACCCGCTCCACATTCCGATATCCGGTAGACGACCCGTCTCGTTATTGCCTCTGCCTAGCACGCTACCCCAGACGCAGACCCATCCCCGAATATCGACAGCAGTTTCTGAGCCTTGCGGGCATCGTATAATGGCTATTACCTCAGCCTTCCAAGCTGATGATGCGGGTTCGATTCCCGCTGCCCGCTCCAGATTTCATGCAAAAAGCCCACTCAATCGAGTGGGCTTTTTGTTTTCCGGCTCATTGGATGGGCCAGCTTCGCTTGCCTCGATCGCCGGAAACAGAAGAGGCGCCAACGGCGCCTCTTCTTACCACACAGGGATCTGACGAACAGGGATTATTCCTGCTCCAGCTCGCCGCAGAAGCGGTAGCCTTCGCCATGGATGGTGGCGATGATCTCCGGGGTGTCACCCACGCTCTCGAAGTGCTTGCGGATACGGCGGATGGTGACATCCACGGTGCGATCGTGAGGCTTGAGCTCACGGCCGGTCATCTTCTTGAGCAGCTCGGCGCGGGTCTGGATCTGGCCCGGGTTTTCGCAGAAGTGCAGCATGGCACGGAATTCGGAGCGCGGCAGTTTGAACATGTCGCCCGCCGGGCTGACCAGTGCGCGGCTGTTGATGTCCAGCGCCCAGCCGTTGAACAGGTAACGTTCGACCAGCTTCTTCTCTTCACCGCCCGCCGTCACGTTCATGGTGCGGCTCAGCAGGTTGCGGGCACGGATGGTCAGCTCGCGGGGGTTGAACGGCTTGGTGATGTAATCATCGGCGCCGATCTCCAGACCCAGGATCTTGTCCACCTCGTTGTCACGACCGGTCAGGAACATCAGGGCGATGTTGTCATCTTCACGCAGCTCGCGTGCCAGCAGCAGGCCATTCTTGCCCGGCAGGTTGATGTCCATGATCACCAGATTGATGGTATGAGTGGTCAGGGCCTGGTGCATCTCGTCGCCATTGTTGGCTTCAAGCACTATATAGCCTTCGGCCTCAAAGATGCTTTTGAGCGTATTGCGAGTGACCAGTTCGTCTTCGACGATCAGAATGTGCGGTGTTTGCATTGAGTATTCCCAGATTCTTATCAGTTAATTTTCGAAATTTTAACACTCTTTGGCGTTATCCGACCGGTCCTGAAAATTTATTACGTCATCCTGGATATGAAAATCAGGTCGAATCATCGCGAATGTGGTATCAGCGTTGGCAAACATCCCTGTGCCATGCATAGGCACTCATCAAGTCTGAGCGAGCAAAGCCTGAAAAGTCATCCATTACAAAAGTGGCTGCATTTTATCAGTTAACAGGCGCATAACAACACTCTTTGCCGTCAGATAGCAACTTTTTAACTCAGGTTTGATATAAGTCAATCCCTGAGTTCGCTGCATGATACTTGGGCTAGCCCGCTTTTTCGCCCCCATGAAATGTAATGGGATGTAACATGTGGTTGACATGGATTTGTGGGAAAACTACAGAAAACTGTGTCTTATTGCCCCTCGGTACCACCATCCAGGCCTGCCTGTGCCATGGTCAAGGCCCAGAATGCAGCCCATGTTCGAGCCTGGGTCGTCAGCGCTGCCTCTCTCTGGATTGTCAGCATAGCGGCTTGATGAAAGAATGAGCGGACTTACTCATTCCACGGAAGGATGCTGAATATGCTGGATTTACTGCCCGATCTTTGCGACCAACACGGCGATGCCCTGCAGGTGGCGCAGCCCCTGTTTCACGACTATGGCGGCAAGTCGCTGTTTTACGGCGAGGCGGTCACCCTCTCCTGTTTTGAAGACAACAGCCTGGTGCGCGAGCTGGTGACCCGTCCCGGTCAGGGCAAGGTGATGGTGATCGACGGCGGTGGTTCCCTGCGCCGTGCCTTGCTCGGAGATCAGCTGGCCATCAAGGCGGTGGAGCAGGGATGGGAAGGGATCCTCATCCACGGCGCGGTGCGGGATCTGGGTACCCTGGCGACGTTGGCGTTAGGCGTCAAGGCGCTGGCGGCCTGTCCAGTCAAGACCGAGAAGCTGGGGCGGGGTGAGCTGGATGTCGTGGTCTCTTTTGCCGGGATGATCATAGCGCCGGGCGACTATGTCTACGCCGATCTCAATGGCGTGCTGGTGAGCGGCGCCCGGCTCCTCTGAAGGATCAGAAGTTGAGGCCCACCCCCAGGATGAGAAATTGCTCGGCACTGAAGGCGCTGACACCGTAGTTGGCGGTGAGGGCGAGCTGAGGGGTCAATAACAGGCTGCTGTTGAGCTCCACCAGGGTGCTGGGCTTGCTGGTTTCCAGTTGTTTGAGCTGGCTGCCGATGTTGAGCGAGGGGGAGAGCTGGTAGCGCACCCCTGAGCTGATATTGAAGCCAGCCTGTTCGCTGCGGGCGCCGATGGCGGGCCCTGCCTCCATGTAGAGGCTGACATTATCCTCGACCGGATATTGGTAGCCGGTGTTGATGAGCCAGAGATCGAAGTTGTCGCTGTGGTGGGTCTGAGTACCGAGCAGTACGCCGGAATAGCTTTTCACGTAGAGCTGGCTGTCTGATTCGTTCTGGAGAAAGCTCCAGTCGGCTGCCTGGGCCGAAAGCGCAAGGCTGGATGTGAGCACAATAATCAGAGACTTGACCATTCGTTTCCCCTCCCTGGGTCCGAACAGGACTACAAGCATGGCACAGGACTGCGGGGAGTAAAGGCAACCTCGCTCACAATAAAAGAGTTTTAATTGGCGCCACGCTCGTGGTACACAGGCCCCTCATTCCGCGTCTTCACGCTTTTTTCCATCGGGAGATGAACGCATGAACAAGAAACTGACCCTGCTGGCCGCCCTGGCCCTGGGAGGCTGCGCCATGGCAACGGGTTCCAATATGGCAGAGCTGCAGGCATCGAACTGGCAACTGCAAGGGGCAAGCGGCGACGCCTTCACCCTGCAGGTCGCCGGTGACAAGGTGGCCGGCAAGGGCGGCTGCAACCGCTACTTTGGCGCCATCACCCAGCAAGGTGACGGTGTCCTGGTGCTGGGCCCGCTGGGGGCGACCCGCATGATGTGTATGGGGGACTTGGCCGGTAAGGAGATGAGTTATCTGCAGACCCTGGAGAAGGTCGCGGCCTTCCAGATCAAGGGCCAGCAACTGGTGCTGAGCGATGCCAACAAGGCGACGCTGCTCACCTTCGATGCCGTGAAATAACCGGCACTGCCGTCAGCGTCTGTCGCAATCGGACGCTCGCATCGGTATTAGAAAGGGACGCCATGGCGTCCCTTTTTTGATGGTCATCGGGATGAGATGACTCATCCCCCCCGCTGAAACCGGAAGCGTTTCTTGCGTCGATAGGGATAGACATCCTCGAACACCCCCTCCTTGATGTTGCCCTGCAGCATCTTCCAGTAGCTGGCATCGAACAGCTCCTTGTGCACCTGCATCATGATCGTTCGCACCTGGGGCTTTTGCAGCAGGAAGGTGGCGAATTCCTCGGGGAAGATGTCGTTGGGGGCGACCGAGTACCAGGGCTCGGCGCTCCACTCGTCCTCGGGATAGCGCGGCGGCGGGATCTGGCGGAAGTTGCACTCCGTCATGTAGCAGATCTCGTCGTAGTCGTAGAACACCACCCGACCGTGGCGGGTCACGCCGAAGTTCTTGAACAGCATGTCGCCGGGGAAGATGTTGGCCGCAGCCAGCTGCTTGATGGCGTTGCCGTACTCCTCCAGCGCGAGCCGGGTCTGCTGCTCGTCCGCCTTGTCCAGATAGAGGTTGAGCGGGATCATCTTGCGCTCGGTGTAGAGGTGCTTGATGACCAGCTTGTCGGCGGTGAGGGTGAGCGCAGAGGGGGCTACCGTCTTGAGCTCGGCCAAGAGCTCGGGGGAGATCCGCTCGAGGGGAAACTCGAAGTTGGTGAACTCCTGGGTATCGGCCATGCGGCCCACCCGATCGTGCTGTTTCACCAGCCGGTACTTCGCCTTGACCTGCTCGTGGCTCACATCCTTGGGGGGGGTGAACTCGTCCTTGATCACCTTGAACACCACGTCGTAGGAGGGGAGGGTGAATACGCTCATCACCATCCCCTTGATGCCGGGGGCGATGACGAACTGCTCCCAGCTCTGGGCCAGGTGCTGCTGATAGTGGCGATAGAGCTCGGTCTTGCCGTGCTTCTGGCAGCCGATGGCGTTGTAGATCTCGTAATCGGGCTTGCGGGGCATGATCTGGCGCAGGAACAGCACGAACAGCGCCGGCACCGGGGCATAGACCATGAAGTAGGCGCGGGCGAAGCCGAACACGATGGAGGCCAGCTCCGGCTCGAAGATGACGGTGTCCACATAGATGCTCTGGCCGGTGCTGAGCAGGGGCAGAATGAAGGGATGCACCTCGCCTTTCACCCGAATGAGCCCCACCAGATAGGCCCCCTTGTTGCGGTAGAACACCTCCTTGAGCAGCTCGATGGCGAACGGCTCCTCGTGCAGTATGGCCGGGCCGCTCTCCGCCAGATGACGATGAATGTCGATGATGTCCCGCTGCTTGTCCTCAAAGGGCAGGGTGAAGCTGTAATCCCCCAGCAGTTGGCTCAGGGTCTGCGGCAGATGGGCGAGATCGGTGCGATAGACCCGCAGCAGTGCGCTCAGGTCGGGGTGATCTCCCCGGCTGCGGAACGGGTGTATGTAGAGGTTCTCGTCGCGGATGTTGCGATGGCGGAAGATGCGGCGGTAGACGGAGTTGAAGAAGGACTCCGCCACCTCGAAGTTGTCACAGCGGGGCAGCAGATCGCTGAAGGCCCCCTTCACCTGCTTGAGCAGCGTCTGGCTCGGCAACTGCTCCCCCATCATCTGCTTGATCAGGGCCGTGGTGGCGCCGACATGATGGTCATAGAGGCGGATACGCTCGCGTCCGGCGAGCTGCACTCCCAGCCAGTCACCGTGCTCGAAGCGGCTCTTGCTGCCCTGGGTGATTTCGAGAAACCGGCTGTAAAACGACTCGAAGCGCTGCAAGATCGTCTCGGCGACGGCCTGTTCCAATGGCTGCTGCATCTCTCTCTTCCTTGTGATGAGCCGGCCCGATAGCACGGCGGTGGTGGCCTGTCTGTCGGCTCGTTCCCGATCCGCACACCGCCGGTCCATCGCGGTAACTTCGTGGATCATTGACGGCAATTTGGCCACCTATTGGGTCACTATGGCAACATTCAAACGTCTGTTCAAGTGGCAATTTTCGGGGATAAACGGTAGATTGCGCCCCTGTTTTGCCGATGCTTTACCCTTGATGAGAGAGGTCGGCCCTGCCCAAGAGGAAACCCAATGAAACTCTATTTTGTCCTGGTGGCACCAGCCCGGGCGGCCAACGTCGGGGCGGCCGCCCGCGCCATGAAAACCATGGGCTTCGATGCCATGCGCCTGGTGGCCAGCCGGGTACACGAAGAGGAAGAGGCGAGTTGGGTCGCCCACGGGGCGCAGGAGATCCTGGCCGAGGCTGAGGCCTTTGATAGCTTGCCTGAAGCCCTTGCCGACATGGATCTGGTGATCGCCACTACGGCCCGCCAGCGCGGTCGCTACCAGCACTACCTGACGCCGGGGGAGATCCGCGACCAGATCCGCGCCAAGCCGTCGGTGAACAAGGTCGCCATCGTGTTTGGCTGCGAGGAGTCCGGCCTCTCCAACGAGCAGCTCGCTCAGGTGGATCTCATCAGCTACCTGCCGCTCAAGGTGAGCTACCCGTCGCTGAACCTGGGGCAGGCGATCATGCTGTATGCCTATGAGATGAGCCCCTTGCTGGACGAGGCCGAGGTCGTAGCAGAAAATATTGATAACACCGGACAGGTTCGGGTACTGAAATCAAAAACAGCAGAAATACTTGGTGAGATCGGAGTTTCGCAGGATGAAAAACTACATCAATGGGTGATGGACCGAGTGCCCATGCTGCCGCAGCGGGATCTGAATATGCTGCATCTGCTCTGTAAAGACCTCGCTCGCAAGTTCGGCAAAGAGGTTTAGGTTGACAGCCTTGCTGTCGGCGCGGTATTGCTAAAAGCCAGCTTCGTTCAAGAGTGTTCGTCATGCAGTCATTCATCAACGTCATCACCACCACCATTATTACCGGTACCACCACAGGTGGCACTGGGGCCGGTTGATGCGCTGACGAACAAGCACAGAAATCTTAAAAGGCCCGTACCCACCCAGTACGGGCCTTTTTGTTGAGTTGTTTTTAGACCGTTTTCAGATCAATTTGCAGGGTTCACAGGGAGATAAGCGATGAGAGTGTTGAAGTTTGGCGGGTCGTCACTGGCCGACGCAGAGCGTTTTTTACGGGTAGCGGATATCGCGGTCAATACCCACGGCCAATCCCAGGTTGCCCTGGTGCTGTCGGCACCGGCCAAGGTGACCAATCACCTGGTCGCCCTGGTGGAGCAGACCAGTCGCGGCATGGATGCCAGTTCCACCCTGTTTGAAATCAACGGCATCTTCTCCCGCCTGCTGGCCGGGTTGAAGGCCGCCTATCCGGCGCTGGATGACAAGGCGCTGCAGGCCCGCCTCACCGCAGAGCTGGATCAGGTGGAGCGGCTGATGCAGGGCATCCGCCTGCTGGGGCTCTGCCCGGACAACGTGCAGGCCCGCATCCTGAGCCGCGGCGAGAACCTCTCCATCGCCTTCATGCACGAGTTGTTGCGAGTGCGCGGTCTCGAACTGGATCTCATAGTGCCGGAGCAGTTGCTGGTGACCGACGGCGGTTATCTGGAAGCCCATGTGGACATCGAGGCTTCCCGCCTGCGCTTTGCCGCCAAGGGATTGCGCCCGGTTGTAGAGGGGCAGGACCCCTCTGGAAAAGAGTCATGCCTCTACCTGATGCCGGGCTTCACCGGCGGCAGCGACAAGGGCGAGACTGTGCTGCTGGGCCGTAACGGCTCTGATTACTCCGCCGCCGTCCTGGCCGCCTGTGTGGACGCCGAGTGCTGCGAGATCTGGACAGACGTGGAAGGTTGCTACAACTGTGACCCGCGCCTGGTGCCGGATGCCTACCTGCTGAAGACCCTCTCCTATAAAGAGGCGATGGAGCTCTCCTATTTCGGCGCCAAGGTGCTGCACCCGAAAACCATAGCCCCGGTGGCCCAGTTCCACATTCCCTGCCTCATCAAGAACAGCTTCAACCCCCAGGGGCCTGGCACCCTGATCGGGGTCGATCAGGGGGATGACGATCTGAAAGTGAAGGCCATCTCGGATCTCTCCGGCATGTGCATGTTCAACGTCTCCGGCCCCGGCATGAAGGGCATGGTGGGCATGGCGGGGCGCATCTTCTCCGCCGTCTCCCGCGCCGGGGTCAGTATCGTCCTCATCACCCAGTCATCCTCCGAGTACAGCGTCAGCTTCTGTATCCACAGCTATGACAGCGACAAGACCCGCAAGGTGCTGGAGCGCGAGTTCGAGCTGGAATTCAAGAACCAGCTGCTGGACCCGCTCGAGATCATGACCGATCTCGCCATCATCTCTCTCATCGGGGATGGCATGCGCACCAGCAAGGGGATGGCGGCGCGCTTCTTCACCTCCCTGGCCCAGGCCTCCATCAACATCGTCGCCATCGCGCAAGGCTCGAGCGAGCGCTCCATCTCGGCGGTGGTGCGGGATCGCAAGGTGGCGGAGGCCATCAAGGCGTGCCATCAGAACTTCTTCGGCAGTCAGCAGTTCATCGATCTCTTCGTGGTCGGTGTGGGCGGCGTCGGCGCGGCCCTGGTGGATCAGATTGCCCGCCAGCAGCCGGTGCTCGCCGAGCAGGGCACCGGCCTGCGGGTGGTCGGCATCGCCAACAGCCGCCAGATGGCGGTCAACAAGGATGGCCTGAGCCTCGCCAACTGGCGTGAGCAACTGGTGGAAGCCCGTGACAGCTTCAGCCTGGAAGCGGTGAAGAAGCTGGTGGAAGAGAGCCACCTCATCAACCCGGTGATCGTCGATTGCACCTCGAGCGAGGCCGTCGCCGTCCAGTATGCGGACTTCCTGGCCGCCGGTTTCCACGTGGTCACCCCGAACAAGAAGGCCAACACAGGGTCGCTGGATTACTACAAGGCGCTGCGCCGCACCGCCCGCCAGACCCGCCGCAAGTTCCTCTATGAGACCAACGTGGGCGCCGGCCTGCCGGTCATCGAGAACCTGCAGAACCTCATCAAGGCCGGTGACAAGCTGCGTGCCTTCGACGGCGTCCTGTCCGGGTCGCTCTCCTTCATCTTCGGCAAGCTGGACGAGGGGATGGCTTTCTCCGAGGCGACCAAGATTGCCCGTGGCAACGGCTTCACCGAGCCGGATCCCCGCGACGATCTCAACGGCATGGACGTGGCTCGCAAGCTCTTGATCCTGGCCCGCGAGGCCGGCATGGCGCTGGAGCTTTCCGATGTGGAAGTGGAGCAGGCGCTGCCCCCTGGCTTCGATGTGAGCGGTGATGTGGAGTCCTTTATGGCTCGTCTGCCCGAGGCCGATGGCTGGTTCCGCGATCAGTTCGCCGCCGCCCAGCGGGAAGGCAAGGTGCTGCGCTACGTGGGCTCTATCGAAGGAGGCAAGTGCAAGGTCGCCATCAAGGCGGTTGGTGCCGACGAGCCCCTGTTCAAGGTGAAAGACGGGGAGAACGCGCTCGCCTTCTTCTCCACCTATTACCAGCCCATCCCGCTGGTGCTGCGCGGCTATGGCGCGGGTACCGAAGTGACCGCCGCCGGTGTCTTCGCCGACGTGCTGCGCACCCAGAACTGGAAGCAGGAGCTGTAACATGAGTTCAGCGATGAACCCCGATTTTGAACAAGATGCCATGGCGCAGGGCGGCAGCGTGGTCGCCTATGCCCCGGCCTCCAGCGCCAACCTGAGCGTGGGATTCGATGTCCTGGGGGCGGCGCTTGCCCCTGTGGATGGCTCCCTGCTGGGGGATCGCGTCCAGGTAAAGGCTGCCGATGTGGCGTTCGCCCTCTCCTCCGTGGGCCGCTACGCCCACAAGCTGCCGGACGATCCCAAGAAGAACATCCTCTATGACTGCTGGCTTGCCTATGGGGAGGCCCTGGAGAAGCGCGGCCTGACCCTCAAGCCGCTGGCGATGGTGCTGGAGAAGAACCTGCCGGTGGGCTCGGGTCTGGGCTCCAGCGCCTGCAGCGTGGTGGCGGCACTGGAAGGGCTCAACGCCTTCCACGGCGCGCCGCTTGATGAACACGATATGCTGTTGCTGATGGGGGAGATGGAAGGCAAGATCTCCGGCTCGGTCCACTACGACAACGTCGCCCCCTGCTATCTCGGCGGCATGCAGCTGGTGCTCGAAGAGCACGGCGTCATCAGCCAGGGCATTCCGGTGTTCGAGCAGTGGTACTGGGTGGTCTGCTACCCGGGCACTGTGGTCTCCACCGCCGCCGCCCGCGCCATACTGCCGGCCCAGTATCGCCGCCAGGACTGCCTCACCTATGGCCGTCGGCTGGCGGCCTTCGTGCACGCCAGCTACACAGGTCAGGAGGGGTTGGCGGCGAGCGTGCTCAAAGACGTGATTGCCGAACCCTACCGCGCGGCGCTCATCGAAGGTTTCAACGAGGTGCGGGCTCAGGCGGCCCAGAACGGGGCGCTGGCCACCGGCATCTCCGGCTCAGGCCCCAGTGTCTTCGTGGTGATGAAGGATCTGGCCCAAGCCGAGCGCATGAAGGATTGGATGGACGCACATTTTGTGCAGAACGAAGATGGATTTGCCCGGGTCTGCAAACTGGACATGGCCGGGGCACGGGTAACAGGAAGCGAGCTATGAATCTTTACAATATCAAGGACAAGAGTGAACAGGTGAGCTTCGCCCAGGCGGTGCGCCAGGGTCTGGGCCGCGAGCAGGGGCTCTTCTTCCCCGAAACCATCGCGCCCCTGGCCGATGTCGATGCCCTGCTGGACTTGCCGCTGGCCGAGCGCTCCGCTCGCATCATCAGCCACCTGCTGGGGGACGAGGTGCCCGCTGCCAAGGTGAGCGAGCTGATCGACGCCGCCTTCACCTTCCCGGCGCCCCTGGTGAAGCTCAAAGATGGCACCTATGCCCTGGAGCTGTTCCACGGCCCGACCCTGGCGTTCAAGGACTTCGGCGGCCGCTTTATGGCCCAGTGTCTGGCTGCGTTCAGAACCAACGACAAGATCACCATACTCACCGCCACTTCCGGTGACACAGGCGCCGCCGTGGCCCACGCCTTCTACGGGTTGGAGGGGATAGAGGTGGTCATCCTCTACCCCAAGGGCAAGATCAGCCCGCTGCAGGAGGCACTGTTCTGCACCTTAGGCGGCAACATCCGCACCATCGCCATCGATGGCGACTTCGATGCCTGTCAGGCGCTGGTCAAAGATGCCTTCGATGACGAAGGACTCAAGACCGCCATCGGCCTGAACTCCGCCAACTCCATCAACATCAGCCGTCTGCTGGCCCAGGTCTGCTACTACTTCGAGGCGCTGGCCCAGTTGCCCAAGGCCGACCGCGCCAAGGCAGTCATCAGCGTGCCGTCCGGCAACTTCGGCAACCTGACCGCTGGTCTCATCGCCAAGGCGCTGGGGCTACCGGTGAAGCGCTTTATCGCCGCCACCAACGCCAACGACACAGTGCCGCGCTACTTGAAAACCGGCAGCTGGGAGCCGCACCAGACGGTCGCGACCCTGTCCAACGCCATGGATGTGAGCCGCCCCAACAACTGGCCGCGCGTGGAAGAGCTGTGCCGCCGGGAAGGCTGGGCGCTGGAGACCTTGGGGTCCGGCATGCGCAGCGATGCCGAGACTCGCGATGCCCTTAAACGCCTGCACCAGCTCGATTACCTGTGCGAGCCTCACGGCGCCATCGCCTGGGATCTGCTGGGCGAGCAGCTCGCCGAGGACGAAGTGGGGGTCTTCCTCTGCACAGCCCATCCCGCCAAGTTCAAGGAGTCGGTGGACGAGATCCTGGGGCTGGACGTGCCGCTGCCCGGCCCGCTTGCCAAGCACGCCGCCCTGCCGCTGCTCTCCCACAACCTGCCGGCAGAGTTCGCCCCGCTACGGGCCTTCCTGCTTGGTTAAGCGCCCATAAAAAATCCCCCGGTCTTGATAGAGAGCGGGGGATTTTTGTTTCCAGCCTCCGGCGGGGAAACCCGCATCGGATTAAGAACCTGTTCACGATCTGTGACGAGAGGTCGTCAGCAAGGTAAAGAGCAGCGCAGGAACCGGAGCGTATAGATATACGTGAGGATTCCGAGCAGCACATGAGCCTTGATCACGGCCTCGCAGTAAGATTGTGAAGAGGTTCTAAGGAGCACTGTATGAGTCAACATCCACTACGGGCACTTATCGAGACCTGTGACGCCGCCATCTCCCGGCGCGACTTCGACGCCCTGATGGCTTTCTACGCCGAGGACGCCGCCCTGGTTGTCAAACCCGGCATGGTGGCGCACGGCATCCCCGCCATCCGCCGCGCCTTCACCGCCATCTCCGATTACTTTCAGGGCCGGCTTGAGGTCACCCAGGGCGCCATGGAGGTGATAGAGGGGGCCGACAACGCCCTGGTGATCATGGAGACCCGGCTGCGCTACCCGGGCGGCGAGGGCTGGATCGACGAGAACCGGCGCGCCACCTATGTGTTTCGCAAGGAGGACGATGGGCAGTGGCGCTGCACAATCGACAACTCCTATGGCACTGCGCTGCTGGGTATGGTTGAGTAACCGCCGAATCACTGTTCTCGCCAGTTTCTGACTGGGGTGCTGGCCGATTATCCGGGCACATTGCTGCTTGTCTCCCACGATCCCGAGTTTGTCGCCGGAGTGGGGATTGGGCGGGAGTATTGGTTGGAGGGATAGGGATAAAACATGAGCCAGCCGAGTAATGGCTGGCTCAGAAAGGTGGGTGTCTTAGATTTGCTTCCGCATCAAAGGGCGGACGACCTGGTATGAGTCGGTGGAGCAAATGCAGACAGACCTGGATAGCTATCTGGAGCAGTACAACACCAAGCGGCCTCATCAGGGCCAAATGATGGAAGGGCAGACGCCCAACAGCATGTTCAAGAAGGGACTGAAATTGATACCGAAGGAAGTACGCGATTACGTAGCGTAAACAAGACACCGGTTTGAGGCCGGTGTCAGGTGATAACTAGATCTGTACAGGTTATAGTTCAATTTCCTCTAATTCCAATTCTTCCTCTATTATCTGTTGTCCTACAGGCCTTAAAGAGTGTAAGTATTGAATTGCCTCCTCACACTCCATCATACCTGCAAAAAATGCAGACTCCCAATCCTTACCTATATCAGCTCTCGGTAGCTCGCTGAGGCGTGTTGCAAATGCATCTATAATGTTAAAGTTATTTCTTCTTAACTTATTAGACCAGCTAATGAATTGAGCGCGACAATATTGTTTTACTCTGCTTAGTACATCAAGTTTTTCAAGATGTAATTTAATTCGAGCAATATCATTCTGTCCGACTGTTGTTTGCTTGATGATCTTTACTTCAAATGTTGGTTTAGAGTTCTCGATATCAAAAGAAACATTTATTTTAAACCTAAAAAGATCAAGTAGATTGAAATAGAATGGGTGAGTGAACATTACTATGTTATTTTGTGAACAATAATATTTCTTCCCTTTTATTGGTGCGCAAGTTCGGCACTGAGGCACTAGATTATTTGCAAAAATTGAGAACTCAGGCCAGTCATCTTTTGGTACAAAATGATCCAGTGTATCTGGTGCCCTTGGGTTACCACAATATGGGCATCGACTTAAACCATGATCATTTCTTTTTATTTTTAATAGTCTGTTTAATTCTTTAGGGGCATGATTATAAAAATCTGTTAAGACATCATAGGAACCTTGAAATGATGTTTGAGTAAGTGAGTTTTGATAGTTTAAAATAAGGTTGTTGTAATCGTTGTAGCGTAAGTTAAGTTGAGCTGATATGGCTATAAGTTGAGGTGCATTTCCCTTTTGACTTGATGTTGCTAAAGGCAGCCAAGAACAGGGTAATGCAGTTATGCTGTTACTTATAAATTGCAATTAGTCATCCTCAAAAGTAATTTCATTATTGCCATCTTCAACTAATGATAAGGCATATGCTATACCATCATTTCCTAGTTGATCGCTCAAGGGTAATATTGAGTTATTTAAGTTAAGATACTTTTTAATTTCTCGTTGATAGGGTTTATTTATTCTGAAATCATCAAAGATATCAGAGATAATATTGTCAAGAGACTCACCATATGTCTGAATTGTTGCTATGTTTGAAGTAGTGTTGCCATGACTCCTTCTTAATATATGTACTGCATTACGATCAATTTCTCTTGTTATGATTGCAGAATGGGTTGCAATAATTGCATAAGATTTAGTTTCATTTAAAATATATTGCAACATATTGATAATGCCTACTTCTAACTCTGGATGTAGGTATAGTTCTGGCTCATCTAGAACAAGTAAACTCTCCTCTTCTAGCTCCGCAATAATTGCTGGGATCATATATGAATATATGATCTGGCCAGAACTTAGAGGTATAGAAATACCATTCTTTTTAAATGAAAAACCTTTATTGTAATCAATCTTTTTCTCTGTTAAAGGGTGCAATCTATTGCTTGCGGGTATATCAAAAAAGCTTCCATCAGTACATAATAGAGAGATCGAATCAAAATCAATGCACAAAGACAATGTCTCAACAAGAACTTGAAATCTAGTTTTGTCTTCCCACCATGAGTTTTCTCGATCATAGCGTAATATTTTTATTATGGACTTAGCACTCTCTGCTATTGGGTGGTTTAGGTCGTGCTCACCTTTTTCATTTTTAAAACCGATATATGAATACGCATTGACATGTAATCTTTTTCTAGTAAGACTTTTTTTATTATTTTGTTCTGAGTTTCTTGAGTATTTTTTCTCTAATAGGTTGAAAATTTCGTTTTCAGTATAAAAACTTTCAAATGGTGAGAATGCAATCACAATTAATTTATGGAAAAATGGATGGGCTTCATCATTTTCAACAACACCAGTTATTGTCTCACTCAATTTTTTTAGTATGTGAGACTTTCCTGTTCCATTTTTACCAATCAATACATTTATATTGGATTTTCCAATTTCTTTATTTATGTCAAAACAAAACTCTATTTCATCAAAACTATCTTCCAATTGTGATATTTTAATTTTGAATTGTTTGGCTGGGCTATAATTTCCAAGTGCTATTTGGTAGCCTTTTTTTAGAATTACTTCAGAAGCACTGCCTCTCATAAAACTGCCAGAAAAGCCTTCCCATGTTGAATAGTCGGAAAATTTTTCAAAGTGAAAACCGGCATCGCAAATAAACTCTAAAATATCGTTAACTTGATTCCTTGGAAATATTGAGTTTATTTTTTTATAGAAATCCAGATCTTGACCAAGCAACACAATTTTGTTTATGTTGTTGAGCTTACTGTTGATTTTAATTGTTTTCTCATTGGGTGATGACTCTTGAAAATAGAGAGATGTATCTTCATAGCCTTTAGTCAGTACTTTACATAGCCCTATATCTCGCTTCTGTTTTTCATATACATAAAACAATTTGAATGTAATTATATATCCAAAATCATCCCATGGGCTTGAATAATTAGTTCCTTTATGATCTTGTAGAAAGTGAATGCCATTATGGTTTTCAATATTTAATGTTTCTGAGTAGAAATAATCCATAAATTCTCTATGTATATTGATTGTATATTTTAGTTAAAAAGCTATTTAGGTGTTTAGTTATATTCTTAAATGTGCCTTTAATAAGTCACGATGATGGATATCACTAGCAAGTTTTATCAGGGCCCATGCTCACGCTACCGCCCCTGGATTACAGCTTCCAATACGCTCCATCGACCAGCGGGGCGGTCCCCTAATGGTTCAATAGGCACCGAATGACCAGCATATGCCCAAGCCTCATATGTAAACCAGTCAGAAAGTGACGCAACTATCAGGAAGATCTGCGTTTTTTGCGCCAGCTCAACAATTGAAGCGAAGGCGCTGGGTGGCCGGAGCGGGGGCTGGGAGGGGGTTGTAGGCAAGGAAGAGCATTTTGTTGTCACGGGGCGGGGGGACTATAGTGCAGCGAGGCGAGGGTGCCTCGTTTGGCCCGCGTGAGTGGGGGCTAACCACAATGGATAGAACGAAGGGAGTTGGTCATATGAAGCGGATCCTGATGGTGTTGAGTCTGTGTGTGACGGTAATGGGCATGGGAATGGGGGTAGCCCAGAGCGCTACCTCTGGGGCGCAGCAAGAGTGCGAGGCGCAGGCTGCGGCGAAGAAGCTGGCGGGGGCCGCCAAGACCAGCTTTGTGGGCAAGTGCGTCAAGGATGCCTCGGCCAACGGCAAGGCAGCCCAGTGTGAAAAAGCTGCCGCCGACAAGAAGCTGGCGGGGGCTGCCAAGAACAGCTTTATCCAGAAGTGCGTGAAGACGGACGCCGCCACCGACAAGGCGGCTCAGTGCGAGAAGGCGGCGGCCGACAAGAAGCTGGCTGGGGCGGCCAAGAACAGCTTCGTGCAAAAGTGCGTCAAGACGACCTGATGCCATCGCTTGGCGAAACGTGCGTGGAAAGCGGGGGCCTGATGGCCCCCTTCTTTTGGCTCGACGACCGCGACTTGTTTCACAAAGGAGTACCGGGCCTATGGCTAGAGCCCAACTTTGGCAACTTCGGCCACCTTGGCTTCTTTAGCCTCTTTGGCAACTTCGGCCACCTTGGCTTCTTTAGCCTCTTTGGTCACGGAGACCGTCTGGAGAGCGTTCGGATCAGGGTAGGGCGACCGCCGGATAGGCTTCCACATAACACTCACCCAAGACGCCGACGTAGCTCACGGTACGGGCGTTGAAATCGACCTCGTAGGTGACGACGCCAGCTTGCCAGGCGGCGCTCAGGAACTGCTCGAAGCTGCTCTGGCCCGCCTGATCGGTGCGCAGGGCGCGGATCAGAGCCTCCTGGTTGAAGCTCGGCACCTCGTCGATGCCGCTCACCAGCGGCGTGCCCTGCATCACCACATTACCCTGGGTGGTGAGGTAGAGACTCTGGCAGGAAGGCAGCGTCCAGCGGTTGTGGGTCACCCCGGCGGCGCGCAGCACCTCGGCGAGGTGGGGGAAGCCGCCCACCTCGGGGCGGTTCTCCATGGCGTGTTGCATGGCGGCGGTCAGGTGATGGATGGCTTGGCTCATGGGGATCTTCTGTGGTTGGGCGTGCGAGGCGCACGGGAAGGATGCACGGATTGTGATCGACTCGCCGGCGCCTTGCAATGGCGGGGAAGGAGCCGGCATGGGGAGACCCTTGCGCGCCGGTGCGGTAATCTTCCGGGTCTGGCCATCTGCCCGGCCATGGTTTCGAGGAGAGAAACATGCTGGTTCGTGAGGCCAATATCGCCGATATTCCTGCCCTGGTGGCGCTGCGCATGAGGTTATTCTGCGAGGTGGGGGAACTCGACACACCGGGTGGGGATCCCGCGCTCTGGCAGGCGACCCGGGACTATTTCACCCGGGCAATGGGAGAGGGCAGTACCCGCTCCTGGGTGGTGGAGACCGAGGGCGCGCTGGTGGCGTGTGGGACCCTGGCGCTCTTCGTGCGCCCGCCCTATCCCGGCAATCTGAGCGGGCGGGAAGGCTATGTGCTCAATATCGTTACCCTGCCGGCCTGGCGCAGGCGGGGCATGGCCGGCGCCCTGCTCGATGCCATGCTGGTTTATGCCCGCGAGCAGCAACTGGGCAAGCTGTGGCTGCATACCAGCGACGAGGGCCGCGCCCTCTATGAGCGGCGCGGTTTCGTGGCCAATACGGCCTATCTGGAGTGGTCGCCCGCCGGCTGATGGCCGCCAGCCGATCCCGCCAAGCCGTGCCTGCCGAGTCACCGTCGTCTGTTGGCGCCTTTCATACCCTGCCCACCGGCTGAATTCCCGAGCCGGGTGATCCTGAGCCGAACAGATTACGTACTGCCGCCCTCGGCGGTTTCGCCGCTTTTTTATTCCGGGCGCTTGCACACGACTGAAATGTCGTCCGACCACTCTTGCCGGTCTCGCAGTGGCCGATACAGTGGCGCAATGGAAGTGGGTGGCGTCGCCCCCGGATCGTCAGAGAGGCAGGAAGTACCATGTTCAATCACAAAATCAAGGCGCAGCTGCAGGCGTGCCAGACCCTGCTGGGTGAGCAGCGGGGCTTCGTCGAGGCCATCAAGCAAGGCATCGCGACCATCATCTTCACCCCGGAGGGGGAGATCCTGGAGGCCAACGAGGCGTTCCTGACGCTGATGGGGTATGGGGCGGCCGAGCTGCAGGGGCGGCACCATGGCCTGTTCTGTCGTCCGGAGCTGTCCCGCTCGGCCGACTACCAGCAGTTCTGGGCCCGGCTTCGGCAGGGGCAGGTCCAGTCCGGCCTGTTTGAACGCCTCGACGGGCAGGGCGAGACACGCTGGCTGGAGGAGAGTTACAGCCCCGTCCTGCTGGAGGGGCGGGTGAGTCAGGTGGTGATGGTGGCCACCGACGTGACGGCCCGGCACCAGCGCCTGCAACGTCAGGAGGCGCTGGCCCAGGCGCTGGACAGATCCCAGGCGATGATAGAGTTCACCCCGAGCGGCGACATCATCACCGCCAATGGCAACTTCCTCGCCTGCATGGGGTACAGCCTCGGCCAGTTGCAGGGCAAGCATCACAGGATCTTCTGCGACGACGCCTTCTTGCGTGAGCAGCCGCACTTCTGGGCGGAGCTGGCCCGTGGCCAGTTCAAGTCCGGTCTCTTCATGCGCCACAACAGCCGGGGGGAGGCCATCTGGCTGGAGGCGACCTACAACCCGATCCGGGACGAGGGTGGCAGGGTGGTCAGGGTCGTCAAGTTTGCCAGCGACATCACGGCGCGCATCCATCAGAGCCATGCCACCCGGGAGGCGGCGCGGCTCGCCCACAGCACGGCGCAGGAGACTTTGACCAGCGCCGAGCAGGGGGCCGAGTTGCTGCGCGCCGTGGTCGATACCTCCTCCCTCATCGCCGCCCAGGTGGATCAGGCCATCACCCTCATCGGCCAGCTCAACGAGCAGTCCAGGCACATCGAGGCCATCGTCTCCACCATCAGCGCCATCGCCGATCAGACCAACCTGCTGGCGCTCAACGCGGCCATCGAGGCGGCGCGGGCGGGGGAGCAGGGGCGGGGCTTCGCGGTGGTGGCCGACGAGGTGCGCCAGCTGGCGGCCCGCACGTCTCTGTCTACCGGCGAAATCGCCAAGGTGGTGCAGAAGAACCGCGAGCTGACCGCCAGGGTGACCGACGACATGGCCGGGGTGGCGGGCAGCGCCGAGCTCGGCAAGCAGCAGATCGCCGGTGTGGATCGGCTGATGGCCGAGATCCGGCAGGAGGCGAACCGGGTCTCGGAGACGGTATCCAACCTCTCCAGCTGATCCGGGCGTTTTGTCGGTATCACAGACGGTCTTCAATCTTGCCAGCTGATCCGGGCGATTCGCCCAGCACCGGCCCCTGCGACGGCATCTGACAAGAATGTTTCTTGCACGCGCGGTCAGTTGCCCAAGCTGAACGCCGGCTGAATCGCCTCCGGATTGCGAATTGTCTCCCCCTACCGCCTTGTTTAGTCTGCCGGCTCATTTTCATTGAGCGGGTAGAGAACGATGGCAGTTGGACAGAAAAGCAGGGCCGCGGCGCTGCTGCTGGGGATGGTGGCGAGCCTGGGCCTCGGCGGTTGCATGGGGCAGATGGGGATCTCCGCCATGTTGACCAAGGGCAACCTCAGCGCGGTGGACAACCGCTACGGTCGCGCCGGCGTCTTCATGCTGCTCTCCCCCGTCTATGCCGTGGCGGCGACGGCGGACTTGTTCGTGTTCAACACCATCGAGTTCTGGTCTGGCAAGAACCCCATCACCGGCAAGGCACCGGCGCTGGTGGATCAGAAGGCCGATACGGTGATCAAGGTCAACCAGCACCTGGACCCGGCCCTCAACAAGGTGCCGCTCGCCATGCTGCCGCAAGGGGTTCGCGAGGTGGAGATCCATTATCCGGATGAGCACAGCGCCCAGATGGAGATCCACTACCTCGACGGCCGCAACAGCATGATGCGTGGCGAGATGCGCGGCGAGCTGCTGGACATCTACCTCGACGACAAGCTGGTCTCGACCCTGACCGAGCAGCAGCTGGCCGAGATGAGCCGCGAGGGGCGCGGTTTCGCCTGATCCCCGCCTGGCCTTGAATTGACGGGTTGAGTGATCATCCTGTCAGCTGACGAAGCCCCGCCCTGGCGGGGCTTCTTCTATTTGCGGGTCGAGGACTTGCCGTAGGGCTGCAGCACCAGCCCGAGCAGGCGGCTCAGCTGGGTGAGCTGCTCGGTGAGCTGCACGTTGAGCCACAGATAGCCGCTGACGGTGGCATCGCCCTCGGCGCTGAGCCGTACCTGGGCGCGAACCCGGGTCGCCGCCTCGTGCAGGTTGGCGAGGGCGCGTTCGGCCTCCTGCTGATCGCCGCTCTTGAGCATGAGGGCGAGCTGGGTGATCAGCGCCTCGGTCGCCTGCTGGCAGGCCCGCAACTCCGGGGTGCTCTGCATCAGGAAGTGGCTTTGGCGATCGTTCCAATAGGTGCTCGCCAACATCTCCAGGGTACAGAGGGTGTTGCGCATCGTGGTCTGGATGGCCTCGAACAGGGGGGCGTTGAGGCGGGTCTCCTTGACGGCGGGGGCTAGCAGGGGGCGCAGGCTGACCATCTTGGCGAGCAGGTGAGCGTGATTGCGGGTCAGCTTGGGGCGCTCGAGCACATTGGGGGAGAGGTGAGTGTGATAGAGGCGATGGGCCATCAGCAGGGTGTCGTGCATCTGCAATCGCCAGTGGGTGTAGGCCCGCTGGGGGTAGATGCTGCAGAACATCAGCGCCAGCAAGGAACCCAGGATCACGTCGCCGCTGCGCCACAGCGCCGTCTCTATGTCCCCCGGCGCCCCCCCCATGATGACGCCCAGAGTGATGCCGATGAGCAATCCCACATAGGGACGCTTGCCGAGGGCCAGGTAGCCGCACAGGAACATGATGGCGCAGCTCCAGACAAGCATCAGCGGCAGGGAGTAGAGCTCAAGATAGAGCGCCACCACGCCGCAGGCCGCACCGAAGATGGTGCCGACCACCCGTTGCAGGGCCCGTGACAGCACGTTGCCCCAGAACGAGATGGGCCCCATCACCACCACCAGGGTGATGAGCGGCCAGGTGCTCTCCGGCAGCTTGAGCTCCCGGGTCAGCAGGAAGGTGAGGGTGAAGGCCAGGGCGATGCGCAGGCCATGCACCAGGCGATAGCGGCCATAGATCAGCAGATCGAATCGGGAGAGGGGAGCATTCAGGCGCAAGGGATCGTCTCATCTCGGGTGAATAGGGTATGTGCCCGCCGCAGGGGCCCTGTCAGTCCGGCAGCAGGCGGATCCAGACTCGCTCGCCTGGGGCCATGGCCCGCCCGCAGGCTGGCCGCTCGATCAGGCAGTTGGCTTGCTGCGAGGTTGAGGAGATAAGAGCATGTGTCGGGCGCACCCGCAAGATGCCGTTGGCATCCTGCTCGAGATGGCCGGGCAGCACAAGGTCGTCCCCCTTCAGGCCCGGTGTTGCCATCGGTATGGCCGCCGGTATTGCCACCAAGGCACGGGCGATCAGGCGCAGGGGCTGGCGCTCCGCCGACCCCACGGCGGGTTGTGATGGTCGCTCATCTTGGGCGGCGCTGCGTTCGGCCAGCCAGTGGCAGATGAAGTCGGCGATGGCGTCCAGCGCCTCGAAGTCGAAGCAGGGCAGGGTGCTGCGCTGGGGGCTGTCGCTTATCAGGGCCATCACATCCGGGTCATCCGGGAACAGCAGGGGCCGGCCGATGGCGCCGCGATGCAGCTCTATCTTGGGAAAATGTTCGTGCTTGAAGCCCTCGATCAGCAGCAGATCGAGGCGCTCCCAGTCGAAGCCAGCCAGCAGATCGGCGAAGGGCGTCTCGCCGTCCGGGGTCTCGACGATACGCGCGTGGCGCAGGCTGGAGGCTGCCATCACCTGGCCGGCGCCGGCCTTGCGCAGGCGATGGCTGTCCTTGCCCGGCTGATCGATGTCGAACTGGTGGTGGGTGTGCTTGAGCACCCCGAGCCGCAGGCCGCGCCGATTGAGCAGGGGGATGAGCCGCTCCAGCAGGGTGGTCTTGCCGGTGCCGCTCCAGGCGACGAAGCCGAGCAGGGGAAGATGGAGGGTCATCAGGCTTGCTCCCTTGCCGCGCCGTTGCCGTCAGCCAGCAGCCGTGCCTCGTAGTCGGCGAGCTCGCTCGGGCTATTGAGATTGATGAAGGCATCCGGCTGGTCGGCAACGCTCACCACCGCCATCCGGTGGCGGGCAAACCAGGCGGCTGTCTTGCGCTCCCCCTCTGCCAGCGCCTGTTGCAGCGAGGGGAGCAAGGATTTGTGCAGCAGGGCGACCACGGGCTGCAGGTGACTGCCGTCGTGGGCCACTACCAGCTCGGACGTCGGTTGCTCGTTCAGGGCGCTGCGAAAGCGGGCCATCAGATCCCGTGGCAAACCGGGGCCGTCGCAGGGCACGAACAGCACCCAGTCATGGCGGGCGGCACTGAGCCCGGCCTGCATGCCGGCGAGCGGCCCGAGGAAGCCGGCATTGTCGTCACCGACCACGGGGGCGAGCGCCCGGTAGCGGGCCTGGTTGCGGTTGGCGTTGATCAGCACCTCGTCCACCTGGTGACGCAGTCGCTCGAGTACGTGTTCGACGAGGGGCCTGCCCGCCAGGGGCACCCAGCCCTTGTCGTCGCCTCCCATGCGGGTGGCGCGGCCACCGGCCAGGATCACGGCACTGACGGGAAAGGCGGGGGACTGGGGATCGCGGATGCTCATGGTGCTCCATAGGGTCGAGAGGGGGGGGCAGTGCGTTCATCCATCTAGACAGGGATTGAGCCCTGCGGAGGCGTTCGCTGCACCGACAATCCACCGATCTTGCGCCAAGAGTGGCGTCGGAGCAACCCGATGTCTGCCCCATGCCGAGTGCTTTGGCCGCAGGGTATGCCCAAGCTCACAAAACCGAATCCCCAAACGTCATATGATCCCCTGTAATCTGAGTCTTGCTCTCCTGCCTAATGGCAACTTCATGTAAATCAAAGAGAATGACTATGGCTACCGGACAATATCTGCTGTGGAAAGACGCACAGGGAGAGGACTTTCGCCCCGTTGCACTGACAGGCACCGATCTGCTCAACGATCGCAATCTCAACAAGGGCACCGCCTTCACCGAACAGGAGCGGGCCGATTTCGAGCTCGATGGCCTGCTGCCGCCCCAGGTGCAGACCTTCGAAGCCCAGCTGGAGCGGGTCTATCAGGGTTTCCTGAGCGCCTGCAGCGACATCGAGAAGTACCAGAACCTGCGGGCCTTGCAGGATCGCAACGAGACCCTGTTCTACGCCCTGCTGTCGCGCCACGTGGAGGAGATGACCCCCTACATCTATACCCCGACCGTGGGCAAGGCCTGTCAGGAGTTCAGCCACCGCTTCCAGAAGCCGCGCGGTCTCTACATCACCCCGAAGAACGTCGATGACATGGGCTCCCTCGCCCGCCACATGGACGCCAAGGCGGTGCGCATCATAGTGGTCACCGACAGCCAGGGGATCCTCGGCATCGGGGATCAGGGGGTGGGGGGCATGGGCATCCCCATCGGCAAGCTCTCCCTCTATACGCTGGGAGCCGGGATCCATCCCGCCTGCTGTCTGCCCATAGCGCTGGACGTGGGCACCGACAACCAGGCGCTGCTGGATGACCCCATGTACCTGGGTCAGCCCCACAAGCGCATCCGCGGCAAGGAGTACGACGACTTCATCGACAAGTTCGTGGCCGGGGTCAAGCGCCACTTCCCCAACGCCGTCTTGCAGTGGGAGGACTTCAGCAAGTCCAACGCCTTCAACAACCTCTCCCGCTACCAGCAGACGCTGCCCTCGTTCAACGACGACATCCAGGGCACCGGGGCCGTGGTGCTGGCGGGCATCATAGGGGTGGTCAAGTCCAAGGGCGAGACCCTGGGTCAGCAGCACTACCTGGTCTATGGGGCCGGGGCTGGCGGGGTCGGGGTGGCGGATCAGATCTGCGCGGGGATGATCCGCGAGGGACTGGACCCGCAGGCGGCCCGGGATCGCATCTACATCCTGGATACCCAGGGGCTGGTGTGCGACAACCGCGAGGGGCTGGATGAATACAAGCGCCGCTACGCCAAGCCGGGCCTGCTGCTGGCCCAGTGGGATCTGCAGGGCAAGGCGGGGCTGACCGAGGTGCTGCGCCACGTGCCCATCAGCGTGCTGCTCGGCACCAGCGGCGCCGGTGGCGCCTTCCAGGAGGAGCATATCCAGCTGATGCTGGCCCACTGTGCGCGCCCCATGGTGTTCCCCCTCTCCAACCCCACCGCCAATTGCGAGGCGCTGCCGGAGGACATCTACCGCTGGAGCCAGGGCCGCGCCATAGTCGCGACCGGCAGCCCGTTCAAGGACGTGCACCATGAGGGTCAGACGTTCCGGGTCGGGCAGGGCAACAACGTCTTCATCTTCCCGGGGGTGGGGCTGGCCGCCATCGTCAGCCAGCTTCGCGAGATAAGCCCGGAGATCTTCACCACAGCCGCCTTCGCGCTGGCCGAATGCGTGGATGAGGCGGATCTGGCCAGGGGCACCGTCTACCCGCGGATCAGCGAGCTGCGCAGCATCTCGGTGCACGTGGCGACTGCGGTGCTCAAAGACATAGTACGCCGCGACCCCTCCCACCCGCTGATCGGCCAGGATCTGCAGCAGCACATCCTGAGCCACATGTGGGAGCCGGTCTATCTGCCCTATCGCAGGGTCTGAGGAGAGCGCCGGGTCTGATGGCTAATTGGCGAAAAAAAGAGGGTGGCCCAGGCCACCCTCTTTTTTGTCGGCAGACCGGCATCAGCCGATGCGTTCGATCCGCGCCATGTAGAAACCGTCGAAGCCGGTCTCGGCCGGGCTGACGGTATGGTCGTCACGCAGCCGGTAGTTGTCGTTGGCGGCCAGGAACTTGTCCACCTGCTGGCGGTTCTCCTGGGGCAGGATGGAGCAGGTTGCATAGACCAGCAGACCACCGACCTTCACCATCTGGCTGTAGCGCTGCAGGATCTCCTCTTGCAGGGCGACCAGCACCGGCAGCCGCTCGGCGGTATCGCGCCACTTGGCATCCGGATTGCGCTTGAGCACGCCGAGGCCGGAGCAGGGCACGTCCAGCAGCACCCGATCGGCGGTGCCTTTCAGGCGCTTGACGGTCTTGCTGCTCTCGATGACGCGAGTCTCCACGTTGTGGGCACCGGCACGGCGCGCACGCTGCTTGAGGCTCTCCAGCTTCCACTCTTCTATGTCCATGGCCAGCAGGCGGCCCTTGCCGCTCATCAGGGCGGCGATGTGCAGGGTCTTGCCACCGGCACCGGCGCAGGCATCGATGACGCGCATGCCGGGGCTGACTTCCAACGCGGCGGCGACCAGCTGGGAGCCCGCATCCTGCTGCTCGAACCAGCCATCGGCAAAGGCCTTGGTGCGGAACAGGGCGGCATCGGAGGTGACCTGCAGGGCGGTGGCGACCCCCTCGACCGGAATGGTGGAGACATGCTCCTTGGCCAGCACGGCCTGCAGCTCTTCCCGGGTGCCCTTGAGGGTGTTGACCCTCAGGTAGCGCTTGGGCATCCAGGCCAGGGCGGCCCGCTCGGCAGGCCAGGCCTCGCCCAGCTGCTCGCTGCCCAGCTGCTCCAGCCAGCTCGGGCAACCATCCATCAGCACCGGGTTCTTCTTGGCCTCGGTGAGACGGCGGCGGAAGGCCTCTTCATTGAAGCGATCCAGGCTGGGGTGGTTAGACTGAGTTATCTTGTGGAAGGCGTGCCAGCTGTGCAGCAGCGGCCAGACGTTCTTGGCGGCCTGACGCACCTGAATGCCGGTGAGGAAGCAGTAGAGGCTGAGGCGGCGCAGCAGATCGCCGGTGACCAGGGCAATCCTTGCCTGTTCTTGCGGTTTGAGTTCGATGCCGGAGAAGTGACGGGCATAGGCTCTGTCCAGGGTGAGACCCTGAGCCAATACATCGTCAACGATGGCAACGACCAGATCCCCGGAACGGGGCAACAGTGGGGACTTGAGCATGAGATTAACCTTGGCCAAAAAAGGATGAACCGGCCCCGTTGCACAGGGGGTTCTGAAACGGACAAATCCGCGCAATGATAGGGGTTAGACCGCGTTGGCGCAACCGTCCCCATACGGGGAATGTACAGCGGATGGCGCTGGACTTATCGGCGCGGCGGGAAAATGATGCCGGGGCAGTTCGGGCGAACGCATTCAAAAAAGGAATTAAAAAAGATGCAGGTGATGAAATTTTCCCCGCTGGCCCTGATGGTGGCCGGCCTGATGGCCTCCAGCGGCCTTGCCGCCAAGGAGTGGAGCACGGTCGCGGCGCGTGCCACCGCCGCCGATGGCTACGAGGTGCGAGCCAGCCAATACAGAGTTGCCACCGTACCTGCCGATTATTTCGCCGGCTTGCTGGCGGGGGAATCGCGGCTGACCCTGCCCCTGCCGGACGGCGATGAGGTGACTTTCAGCCTGCAACCCTATGATCTGTTGCCTGCGGATCTGGCCGCCAAGTACCCCGACATCCGGGCCTTCAAGGGGCATAATACGGCATCGCCGGTGGAGACGGGGCGTTTCGATCTGGGGCCGCAGGGCTTCCACGCCATGTTCAGCCATCAGGGCAAGATGGTGTTCGTCGATCCCCTGCGCAATGGAGAAGGCTACGCCATCTATTACCAGCAGGACGCCCACAGCCGGCTGGAAGAGGAGGCGGACAGCGTCATAGGTAGCCAGGCCAGGACGCTGGCGCGGCAGGTGCTGGTGGATGGCAACGAGCGCAAGCGCTACGTCATCGCCATCTCGGCGGCAGGGGAGTATACCCAGTACCACGGCGGCACAGTGGCTGGGGGGCTGGGGGCCATCGCTACCCTGCTCAACCGGGTCAACGAGGTGTATCAGCGTGACGTCGCCGCCGAGTTCCAGCTCGCCAGCGGCAACGACACCATTATCTATACGGATACTGCTGCCGACCCCTTCCAGAACGATGACAACGACATCGATATCAACGTCCTCGTGCAGCAGCGGGCCCAGACCCAGGCCGGCACCAAGCTCGGCCCCTTCGACATCGGCCACGTGGTCAACACCGGGGGCGGTGGCTTGGCACAGCTCGACTCGCTCTGCGGGGGCAGTGAGAAATCGGCCGGCATGACGGGCTCCCCCAACCCGGTGGGGGATGCCTTCTTCATCGACTATGTGGCCCACGAGATCGGTCACCAGTTTGGCGCCGAGCACACCTTCAACGGCACCACCGGCAGTTGTGGTGGCGGCAACCGTTCCCCCGGCCAGGCCTGGGAGCCGGGCAGCGGCAGCTCCATCATGGCTTATGCCGGGATCTGCGGGGCCGAGAACCTGCAGCCCAACAGCCTGCCCTATTTCCACAGCAAGTCCATCGAGCAGATGCGGGCCCGCATGGCGGCCGTGCCGAGCTGCGGCACCCGCCTGAGCCTGGTCAACAACGCCCCTCAGGCCGCCGCCGGCAGCGACTATGTGATCCCGGCCAATACCCCCTTCGTGCTCAAGGGCGCCGGGGCCGATCTGGACCAGGATCCCCTGAGTTACACCTGGGAGCAGATCGATCTGGGCACCGAGTCCTTCAGTCCGGCCAGCATGGTCGACGATGGCTTCCGCCCGCTGTTCCGTTTCGTGGCGCCGACGGCGGTGCCGGAACGTGTGCTGCCAAGCCTGCCCTCCCTGCTCTCCAATACTCTGGCGAAGGGGGAGGCCTGGCCCACCACCAACCGGGATCTCAACTTCCGTCTCACGGTGCGCGATGGCAAGGGCGGGGTTGTCAGCGACGAGATGAAGGTCCAGGTGATCGATACCGGCAAGGCGTTCGGCCTGACCAGCCCGCTCATCACGCCCCTGGCGGCGGGTCACAACCAGACCATCGGCTGGGAGGTGGCCGGTACCAACGCCGCCCCCATCAACTGCAGCAAGGTGGACTTGGCCATGACCCGGGACGAGGGGGTGAGCTGGATCCCGCTCGCCAGCGGCCAGCCCAATTCTGGCTCGGCCAGCGTCACCATTCCGGCCGGTAACGACGGCACCGCCAGATTGAGGGTCGCCTGCAGCGACAATATCTTCTTCGCCATCAGCCCGCTCAAGCTGTCGGTGACCCAGCGGGTGGAAGAGGGCGGTGGCGGCGGTGGTGCCCTCGGCCTCTGGACCCTGGTGCTGGCCCTGCTGGGCTGGCAACGGAGACGGGGATGAGAGCCGGTTACGCCCTGGTGCTGACGCTGCTCACGGGTTGTCAGGCCGATGCCGGCACCCTGGAGCAGGCGCTCGACGACAGCCTCGCCAGGCAGGATTACCGGCTGATCGTGCGGGCGGGGCGCGGGGAGGTGGCCCCCGGTATCCCGGCAGAGGCGCAGGCTGATGCCAAGGCTCGCTGCGGCGTGCGCTACCTCGATGGGCTGGGCGATGTCATCCGGCCCGAGCAGAAAGAGGAGCACGCCAAACTCAGCGCCTACGCCGCCGAGTACAACCAGCGGATGCTGGCGCACTGCCCCGGGGGGGCGCCGCTGGAGAAATAAGCCCGCCCTCGAGGTGACCACGATGAAGGGAGGCCAGAGCCTCCCTTCATTCATTTTCGGGTCCCCTGTTTTGCGGGCATTCGGGCTTGTACCCCCGGCGTGCTCGTCGCACAATGCCTGCATGCGTAGCCGCGCTGGCGGCAAAGAGAGAAGGAAAATCAAGATGATGGATGTAGCCGATCTGCGCCGTGAGTACACCAGGGGCGGATTGCACCGGGCCGATCTGCCGGCCCAACCCCTCGAGCTGTTCGAGAAATGGCTGGCCCAGGCCTGCGAGGCCAAGTTGACCGATCCCACCGCCATGGTGGTGGCGACCGTGGACGCCGATGGCCAGCCCTGGCAGCGCACCGTGTTGCTCAAGCACTACGACGCCCTGGGTATGGTGTTTTACACCAACATGGGCAGCCGCAAGGCGGGCCAGCTCGAGGGCAACCCCCGCATCAGCCTGCACTTCCCCTGGCACACCCTGGACCGGCAGGTGCATGTCACCGGTCGGGTGGAGAAGCTCGGCACCCTGGAGGTGATGAAGTACTTCCACAGCCGCCCCAAAGACAGCCAGATCGCGGCCTGGGTTTCCCAGCAGTCGTCCCGCATCTCGGCGCGCGGCGTGCTGGAGGCCAAGTTCCTCGAGCTCAAGCAGAAGTTTGCCAAGGGCGAGGTGCCGCTGCCGAGCTTCTGGGGCGGCTATCGCGTCGTCATCGACACCGTGGAGTTCTGGCAGGGGGGCGCGCATCGCCTGCACGATCGTTTCTATTACAGCCGGGAAGGGGAAGGCTGGCACATAGAGCGACTGGCGCCCTGATGAACATCGCCCGGCTCAAGAACTTCACCGAGATAGTGAAGAACAACTTCAATATCTCGGCGACGGCGGAGAAGCTCTACACCTCCCAGCCGACCCTCAGCAAGCAGATGAAGATGCTGGAAGACGAACTGGGGCTGGCGCTGTTCACCCGCAAGGGCAAGAACCTGGTGGGTCTGACCTCCATGGGGGTGCAGGTGATGGAGCTGGCCAAGGGGGTGGTAGCCCAGGTGGATCAGATAGGTCAGCTGTCGGTACGCGAGCAGCTTGCCACCAGTGGGGTGTTGCGCATCGCCACCACCCACACCATGGCGCGCTACAAGCTGCCGGCGGCGATCACCGCCTTCTCCCGCCGCTATCCCGAAGTCACCCTCCACCTGCATCAGGGAGCCCCAGCCCAGCTCGCGCAGATGGTGCAAAACGGGGACGTGGAGATGGCCATCGCCACCGAGTCCATGCACCTGTTCGACGAGCTGGCCGCCGTGCCTTGTTACCGCTGGGGGCGCAGCGTGGTGGTGCCCCACGGTCATCCGCTACTCGCGTGCCAGCCGCTCTCCATGGCGGATCTGGCCCGCTATCCCCTCATCACCTATGTGTTCGGCTTCACCGGCCGCTCCAAGATGGACAAGGCGTTCGGCCGCCATGGCCTCAGCCCTCGCATCGTGCTGACGGCGACCGACACCGACATCATCAAGCACTATGTGCGCCTCGGCATGGGGGTGGGGGTGATCGCTACCTCGGCCTTTGACGAGGGGGACAAGGGGAGCCTGGTCTGTCTCAACATCGACCACCTGATCGCCTCGAGCGTGGCCCATGTCTGCCTGCGCAGGCATGCCCATCTGCGGGACTACATGTATGATTTCATTCACCTCTTCGCCCCCCACGTGAGCCGGGAGACGGTACAGCTCTCCCTCCTCAACCAGCCGCAGGCGACCAATCCGGCGACCCTGCCCTGGCTGTGAGGGCTGCGGCACTGTGGTGGATAAAACCACTGCCCAGAATAAAAAAATAGAGGCCATTGGCCTCTCTTTTCGTTAGGTGGCAGGGTTTTACTCTGCCTGGGTCGCCATATTGAAGACGATCCAGATACCGATCAGCGGGCGTCGTCATTCAGCTAGTCGAGGGCTTGGTGCGGATTGCGTCTAATCTCCCTGGCTTGGCCGACGTCTGCTGTCGAGGGCGGTATTTAATCCGCCAGGGTCGCCAGATTGACAAATATCTGGGCGCCGATCAGCAGGCAGTCGTCGTCCAGGTAGTAGGGGTTGGCGTGCAGGTAGTTGCAGATCCCCTTGGCCTGGCAGCCGCTGCCGAGGAAGAACATGGCGCCCTTGCGGTCCGGGGTGGCGTTGATCATGTAGCTGAAGTCCTCGCTGCCGGTCATGGGCTGGCCCTGAGCATTGATGCCCTCGGCGGGCAGCACGCTGGCAGCCGCCTGTTGCAGCCGAGCGCAGGCGGCGCCGTGGTTCTCCACCGCCGGGTAGCCGGCGTAGCTCATGCTGGTCTTGAAGCCGCGCAGCTCGCTCTGGGCGACGATGTCCTTGAAGCTGTTTTTCAGGATCTGATCGGTCTCGGCGTCCATGGCACGGATGGTGCCACGGGCCTGCACGTGATCGGCCACCGCATTGGGGATGGTGCCGCCGTTGATCATGCCGCAGCCAAACACCGCCGGGCTGAACGGACTGGTGCGCTTGGCGACTATGTAGTCCATGTCCTCTATGATGCGCACCGCCTCGCGGATGGCGTCCAGCCCCTTGTGGGGGGTCGAGCCGTGGGCGGAGATGCCGTGCACCTCCAGGGTCCAGGCTGAGCCCCAGGAGGACATGACGCCGCGGTTGAACTTGATGGTCCCCGTCTCCATGGCGCCGTCGTTGTGCAGGGCGTAGACCTCGTCCACCCCCTCCATGCAGCCGAGCTCCACCAGCTTGCCGGCGCCCGGTACCCGCATGTCCTCCTCGGCCATCTGGAAGAGGATGCGCACATTGTATTGCAGCCGCTCCCTGTGCTGGGCCAGGAACCGGGCTGTGGTGAGGGCGATCGCCATGTGGGAGTCGTGGCCGCAGTTGTGGGCCATCCCCTCGTGGGTGGACTTGAACGCCACCTCGCTCATGTCGTGCATCTCCAGGCCGTCCATGTCGGCCCGAAATGCGATGGTGGGCAGGCTGGGGTCGACGTTCAGGTCGCCATGAAAACCGGTGAAGCCCGGGTAGTCGGTGATCTTGTAGCCGAACTCTTCCATCAGGGCGCGGCAGTAGGCCGAGGTCTTGAACTCGGCCCCCGAGTATTCCGGGATGCGGTGCAGGTGGTGGCGCACCTCGCAGCTGAAGTCACGCAGGGCGAGCAGATCCGGTTCGATGTGGTAGTGGCGCATCAGATGATCCCTTGAATGGAGAAGCCGAGTTGGGCAACCAGCGAGGCGCCGAAGAAGCAACAGGTGGAGACGATCATGAAGATGAGGATCACCTTCCAGGACATCTTCTTGAGCTCCTCGAGCTGACCGCCCACGGAGAGGCCGGCGAAGGCCAGCAGCGGCACGCAGCAGGAGAGGAAGGAGATCTTCGCCACCGCGTCGATGAAGAGGCCGCGCACCGGGGTCTGTGGCAGGCAGATGAGGATGCCGATGATGGTGGCATAGGCAAAGGCCGGCAGGGAGGAGGGCAGGTAGCGCTTGGCCACCAGGGAGGCGAACACCACCAGCGCCATGGCGACGAAGCTGTCCCCCATCTGCCATAGCGGCAGGCCGGTGGTCAGGGTCTGGGTAAACATGGCCAGCAGGATCGCCAGGAAGACGAACCGCATATCCATCACGATGCTCTTCATGCTTGTTCTCCTTTGGACGACATGGCGAAGATTTTCTCGGCGAGCGGCAGCCCCAGGTAGGTGAGGGAGAGGGCGCCGAGGGCGGAGGAGAGCAGATTCGAGGCGGCGGCGATACTCAGCACCTGCTGGGCCATCGCCTCGTCGAGGCCGTTGATGAGGGCGCCGGAGGCGGCACTCAGCATGGAGCCGGAGCCGACGCCAGAGCCGGCGGCCAGGGCCAGCGGGTGCAGACCGGTGAGCGGGGCTATGCTGCCGAGCACGCTGAACCAGAGGGTACCGATGACGGAGCCGCACAGGTAGATGGCGAGCACGCCTATGTACTCCTGGGAGCCGGTGCCGAATTTGCCCTGGATCACCGCGACCGAGGGTTCACGGCTGATGGAGGAGCAGGCCCCGATGGCGCGGCGACCGAAGCCGAACTTCACCGCCAGCGGGATGGCGATGAGGATGGGCAGCAGGTTGCCTATCTCCTGCAGGAACAGCGGCACCCCGACGCTCAGGATCATTTTCAGGTTGGGAATGATCATGCCGGCGTACTGGGTACCCAGGATCAGCAGGCTGAAGCCCACCATCTTGCCGCAGAAGCCCTCTTCCTTGTCGCTGAAGAGGCGCTTCCAGCCGGGGATACGATCCTTGACGGGTTTGGCGGAG
This sequence comes from Aeromonas aquatica, assembly GCF_000764655.1. Lineage (GTDB taxonomy): Bacteria > Pseudomonadota > Gammaproteobacteria > Enterobacterales > Aeromonadaceae > Aeromonas > Aeromonas aquatica. Next base: position 11,100 of record NZ_JRGL01000089.1, on the reverse strand, counting down.
ACGATCATGCCGATGATGACGGCGAACAGCATGGGCAGAATGGGGATGATGGCGATGCCTATCCTGATCTCCTGTTTCCCGATCAGGTATTGGGCCACGAAGATCAGCAGGGCGGTGGCCAGGGTACTGACTAACACCGTTTTGAAGGGGTTGGATTGCTGCATAGTGTGTTCTCTTGTTATGCGTTGTCATTCATGACCGGCGCTGGCCGGTGCACGATGGGGGCATGATAGGAAGGGCGGGACCCCATTAATGTGACGTTCATCAAGCCTGGCATATGGCATTTTTTCATGGGGTATGCCGTTTAACCGTGTTAAACATGGGGGTTAACAGTGAATTATCAGCAGCTTGTGCTGCCTGTTTGAAAGGATGTCCCGACGGTGGAGGATGGCGCGCCGCCTGGGACCAGGATCTGGTTCGCGTGACGGCAGGTCATCGCCGGTGCGCGGCTCACAGGGGGAGTGATGGAGTTGTTGATCGAGGGGGGGCTCTGGCAACCCCACTGGCAGGGCGCGCTGCAGGCGTGGCGGGGGCAGGGGCACCGCTGGCAACTGCTGCAGAGCAAGCGGGCCGCGCACTATCCCGAGGGGGAGGCGGCCCCCTGGGCCGCTTGCCCACCCGACGGTACCCTCTCGGCCAGCGCCTTGCTCGCCGCCTGGCTGGACGGGGACGAGGCGCCCTGCATGGGGGCGGATCCAAGCCAGCGGATCCTCATCAGCGCCTCATCCGCCCTGCTGATCCTGGCCAAGGAGAGCGGTCTGCTCACCCTGGGCCCCGTGGGGGCGGATCTCGCGCTCAATGCCGGCGACGACCTGGCCGCTGTGCTGAGGCAGCTACTCGCCCGGCGGCTGGTCATCCCCGAGCTGCGTGAGCCTGAAGGCCCCGGTGCCCTGGTGCTGCGGCCATTGCGGCCGGAAGATGAGGCTGACATAGCCCGTTACTGCTCTGACGAGGCGCTGGCCCGTTACACCCTCAATATTCCTCACCCCTATCCACCCGAGGCGGCCCGTGACTGGCTCGCCCTGAGTGGGCGAAAAGCAGCGCTGGGCTTGGGCTGGACCTGGGCCCTGACGCTGGATCCAGCGGATGAGCCGGCCCCCCTGATCGGGGTCATCTCCCTGCACTGGAACGGCGAGCTCGCCTGGTGGGTGGGGCTGCCCTGGCAGAACCGGGGGCTCGCCACCCGGGCGGCGGCCCTGGTCAGGTCATTCGCGTTTGAGGCGGCGAAGTTGCCTGCGCTGACGGCCCGCCATATGCCGGACAACCTCGCCTCAGGCCGGGTGATGGCCAAGCTTGGCATGCACTATGGCGGCCGCAGCACGGGGACGGATCGCTATCCCGGTGAGTTGAGCCACTGGCGGCTGGACCGCAGCCTGGCGCTGCCCGAGCAGGTTCTGGCGAGGTTGGCGCCGCTGCTCGCGGACCCGCAGGTGGCGGTGGTCATACTGCACGGTGCCTGGGCCCGGGGAGAAGACGGCGGCGCGCTGGAGCTGGCCCTGTTTATGGACAATGCCGACCTGGGGAGCGAGCGGGCCAGGATAGCGGGGGTCGAGCTGGTGATCCGGCGTCATCCCTTTGCCTGGCTGGCGCGCCGGGATCCCTGGCAAGAGTCCCACTGTGGCGGCGCCTTGCTCAAGGATCGGGGGGAATCGGGGCTCGATTACCTGCGGCGGCGGCTCGGTGAGCGGCAATAGCGGCCTGTTTTGATTGGATCTGTCGTCCATGCCATTCGTTTTCCTGAGTCCGCCCTCCCATTTTCGAATAAAGGAATTCAAGTCGGGCCCAACTTCTGTGAAATAATGGTCGCCCTGCTGTACGAGGAGTAATGCCCTATGTTGAGAACCGAGCGCCCCGGCGACATGCTGCCAGTCTATGAGCTGGTGAGTGCCGCCTTTGGCCGTAGCGACGAGGCCGAGCTGGTCAATCGCCTGCGCGAGTGCGGCGCCGCCGTGGTCACCATGGTCGAAGAGGAAGAATACGAGTTCATGGGGCACCTGATGCTGAGCCCGATCACCATTAACGGGCAGGACGGTCCCTGGCTCGGTCTGGCGCCGGTGGCCGTGCATCCCGAGTGGCAGGGACAGGGCATCGGCTCTGATCTGGTGCGAGAGGGGCTCGATACGGCGCTGGAGATGGACTGGAAGGCGGTGGTGGTGCTCGGCGATCCGGCCTATTACGCCCGTTTCGGCTTCCGCCCGGCCAGCGATTTTGGCCTGCACTGTATCTACGAGGTGCCCGCCGACTGCTTCATGGCGATGGAGCTGCAACAGGGTGGCCTCAGCGGCATGCAGGGTGAGGTGCTCTATCACCCCCTGTTTGACGAGATGGAAGAAGAGTAGGGCCAGGGCAATCCGTCCCAACATGCTGATGAGACAATGCCGTTCACTTTCGGGTGAACGGCATTGTCCTGTATGGCGGCCCGATATCGGCACGGCGCCGTTTCAGGCGCCCGGGCTGGTACATCACGGGTGCGGCCGTTGCTCCTGCTGGCCACCCTGCATGTGGGCAGCCGACGAGCTCGGTTATTGAGCCAGGGATTTCAGTTGCAGCTTGTCCGGCGGATTGTTCCAGTCGATGGGGCCGTGGGTGAAACGGTATTGCAGCCTGGGCAGGCTCAGCTCCAGCCACTCTTCCCGGAAGTAGGCATAGCCCTGATCCCAGTCCGGATCCTTGGCCCAGCCGGTCTGCAAGAAATAGAGCCGGGTACCCTGACCCTCCGGCACGAAGCGCAGGCTGACCTGGGTCTTTTGCTGGCGGATATGGTGGAACTGGGGAGGGAAATTCCAGCTGAAGCTGAACAAGTCATGGGGCATGACCGCCATCACCCGACAGCCTTCACTGCCACGCTCTCCCAGCGGGGCATCGGGCCTGAAATAGATTTCGAAAGGGCCGTTGGGCTCTGGCACCATCAGGCACTCCGGTGCCAGGAAACTGCACAACCCGCTCTCGGTGGTCCAGGCCCGCCAGACATCATCGATGTGGGCCGGAACCAGAATGCTGCCTTCTATCTGTTTGTTATCCATAAATCAGTGAACCTCAAACCAGTCATGGACGGGGCTCAGGCAGTATAGCCCCTGAGGCGATTAAATTGGCAGTCATCTGTCACAGCATTAGGTATTCAGGAGGGTCTACTTTGCCCATTTGACATGGTGGCAGGATCCATCGAAAGTGGGAGTTCATGGTCACGTGAATCAAGGATGCAGGCATGATTAGAAGGATGCGAGAGGCGGATGCACCCGTGCTGGCACAGCTGTTTCTCAAAGGGCGGCGACAGGCTTTTCATTGGGTCGAGCCCTCCCTGTTCTTGTTGAGTGATTTTGCCGAACAGACCCGGGGCGAGCAGATCTGGGTGGCCGAGCAGGGTGGCACCCCCTGTGGTTTCGTCTCAATCTGGGGCGAGGACAGCTTCGTGCACCATCTGTACGTGTCGGCAGACTGGCACGGGCAGGGGGTGGGGCGGGCCTTGCTGGCCGAGGGAATGGCAGGCTTTGCAAAACCGGCATCCCTCAAGGTGGCTACCCGCAACACCACGGCGCTGGCGTTTTATCACCGACTGGGCTGGCAGAATACGGACGAGACGGGCCACTGCGATATCACCGGCCCCTGGCGGACATTGATGCTGGTGGCTGGCGACTAGCCTCCCGGTGCCCTGCAGGGCACGAACACCAACCTTGGTGCCCTGACGGCAGGTTCTGCTGCGGAGATCGAGATAAAAAAAGCCACTTCTTGCGAAGTGGCCTTTCCAAACGTTGTTGGGGGAGGCTGAATTAAGCTGGTAAATAATTGATATGATGTGTTTTTATTGATGATTGAAATCGTTTGATGTTACTGCTGGTGCTACCGTTATCAAGGCCGCTTCCTTGAATAGCCATCCCTAATCTAGGCACTTCCCGCTCGCGCCGTGCTTCCCTCCTGACCAAGGCATGTTCAAGAATGCCTGTCAGTCATAGCAGCATTGGCTATCCAGTCCAGAATACCATCCGTACTTGCACACCCAGCTTACGTAGCCAATTAGGTTAAAGTACCCTGCGGGATGACCCCCTGGGGGATAATGGCAGGGAAAAAGCGCATCCCGAGGTGAGCTTAGAATGCGCTGCAATGGACCTCAGTGTCAGGCAGTGCTTTGCCAAGACTCGCCCAACAACAATGCCAGCTCCAAAGAGTGCGCGCTGCTTGCGGTGCTTGGCCAAGATTTGCCTAACAGGTATGCCAGCGCCAAAGACTGTGTGCGATTGAGGCGTGGATCTGAATCGCCCCGGGTTATGTACGATGTCGAACAGAACTTCCCGCAACCCCGTGTTAAACCTTCGTCACCGCGAGCGGATTGCATTGATGCTGCCGGGCGCGCGCTTTTTTCACCCTCAGGGAAGGACCCATCATGAACCACACACTCAGAACCCCTTTGCTCGTAGCCGGTCTGTTGCTGCTGCCGGTAGCTGGCCAAGCTGCCGAGACTTCCTACGGTGCCGATGCCACGACATCGACGACAATGGAATATGTCGAGGATTCGATGATCACCACCCAGATCAAGGCTGAACTGGCCGCCGAGCAGATCTCCAGCCTGGTCAATATCCATGTCGATACCGACCAGGCCGGGGCGGTTGTCCTGAGCGGTGGCGCGGCGGATCAGGCGGCGGTGGACAAGGCCGTCTCGATTGCCGAGGGCGTCGAGGGGGTGACCTCTGTCAAACATGATATCAGGGTCGAGGTCAACCAATAGGCAAGCGCTGCTACCCACAGCTATCTCGTGCAGTAGGCCCGCTGACCGTGGCGCGTCGGCGGGTCCTTTGCTCAGGCGAGTCACTCCATCGATGGTGGCGCGTTGGCGCGTCGCCTGTTCGGGTCACTCAAGCTATCAACAGGCGGGCGGGCCATGATCCTGACTGTGGTAACGCCGGCTGCCATCACCCTGACGACACCGCAGGCGTTGGCGTTATCGGGTGCGTGGACGGCGCGCGGCATTGGCCGGCTCACCGGCGAGCTCGATGCGCTGTCGGCCCCGGCGGGTTCGGCCTGGATCATCGACGCCTCGGACATCGAGGCCTTCGATATGGTCGGCGCCTGGGTCGTGCAAAAACTGCTGCGCCGGCTGCGTGGCGATTCGACTGGCGTCGAACTGCGCCAGTTGCGCCCCGAATTCGCCAGATTGCTCGATGTCCTCGACCAGGATCTGGACGCCAGCCACTCACCCATCCCGGCTCCTGCCCCTGTTCTTTCCCGCCTCGCCAGCCTCGGCCGCGGCACGGCCAGCGCCTTGGAACAAGGCTGCGCCCTGCTCGCCTTCATCGGCGAATGCACGCTCGCCTTTGGCGGCTGGCTGGCCCACCCGGCGCGCATTCGCTGGCGTCCCATCCTCTACAACATACGCAGCGCCGGTTTCGATGCGCTACCTATTGTTGGCCTGCTCTCCTTCCTGCTCGGCATCGTCGTCGCCTATCAGGGGGCCGACCAGCTGCGCCAATATGGCGCCAACATCTTTGTCGCCGATCTGGTCGGTCTCTCGATGTTGCGCGAGTTCGCGCCGCTGATCACCGCCATCATCGTCGCCGGTCGCTCGGGGTCGGCCTACGCGGCGCAGATCGGGACCATGGCGGTGACCGAGGAGATCGATGCCATGCGCACCATCGGCATCCCGCCGTTCGACATGCTGGTCCTGCCCAAGGTGCTCGCCCTGCTGGTTGCGCTGCCCCTGCTCACGATCTTTGCCGACCTGCTCGGTGTCTTGGGCGGCATGCTGATGGCGCGCGTCCAGTTGGCCGTCGGCGCCGTCGAATTCCTCGACCGCTTCGTCAAGACGGTCAGCGTCACTGACCTGCTGCTCGGCATCGGCAAGGCACCGGTCTTTGCCGCCATCATCGTGACCGTCGGCTGTTTCCAGGGATTTCGCACTCATGGTGGGGCCGATAGCGTCGGGCGGCAGACGACCCGCAGCGTCGTCCACGCCATCTTTCTGGTGATCGTGGCCGACGCCCTGTTCTCGGTCGCCTTCAGTGCCCTGGATCTCTGAGATGAACGGCCAGCCCCCCAGCGCCATTCCGGCTATCGCCATCAGCCAGCTGACGACCCGCTTCGGTGAGCATGTCGTGCATGCCGGGATCGATCTGGTCATCGGCCACGGCGAGATTTTCGCGCTGATCGGCGGCTCGGGCTCGGGCAAATCGACCCTGCTGCGGGAGATCATCCTGCTCCAGCAACCCGAATCGGGCACGATCCAGGTGCTTGGTGTCGATCTGGCCAATATCGACGACACTGCTGCGCTCGCCTTGCGCCAGCGCTGGGGTGTCATGTTCCAGAGCGGCGGCTTGTTCGGCTCGCTGACCGCCAGGGAAAACATCGGCCTGCCGCTGCGTGAGCACACCGCGCTGGCCGATGGGCTGATCGACGAGATCGCCGACTGGAAGCTGGCGATGAGCGGCCTGGATCCAGCCGTCGGCGCTCAATATCCGGCCGAACTGAGCGGCGGCATGATGAAACGCGTCGCACTCGCGCGTGCCCTGGCTCTGGATCCGGAACTGCTCTTTCTCGACGAGCCGACCGCTGGCCTCGATCCCGAAAGCGCCGGCGAGATCGATCAGCTGATCCGCAAACTGCGCGACCTGTTTGGCCTGACCATTGTCCTCATCACCCACGACCTCGATCTGCTGTGGCAGGTGGCCGACCGCGTCGCCGTGCTCGGCGATGGCAAGGTGCTGGGGGTCGGCTCGATGGCCGAGCTGGCGGACATCGATCTGCCGGCAATCCGGAAATTCTTTGACGGTCCGCGCGGGCGGGCCGCCCAGCAACAGAGCGGGGCCATATGATGGAAACGAAAGTCAATTACACCCTGGTCGGCAGCTTCGTCGTCATCCTCGGCACCATGCTGGTTGCCGTCATACTCTGGCTCGCCTCGGGCGGCGCCTTCCAGAAGCAGTACGATCTCTATCTCGCGATCTCGGAGGAGTCGGTCGCCGGCCTCAACCTCGATGCGCCGGTCAAATACAACGGCGTCGATGTCGGCAAGGTACGGCAGATCCAGCTCGATCCGGCCAATCCCGAGTGGGTCAATCTGCTCTTCGCCCTCGAGCAGGGCACGCCGGTCAAACAGGACACAGTGGCGGTCCTCAAGACGCAGGGCCTGACCGGCATTGCCTATGTCGAACTGAGCGGCGGCACCAACGACTCACCCCTGTTGCGGGCCACCGCCGGCCACAACTATCCGGTGATCCGGACAGAACCCTCGCTCGCCGCGCGACTCGAGAACGTCCTGACCAGCGTACTGGCCAAGCTGGACAGCACCTCGAACAACCTCAACGCCCTGCTCGGCCCGGAAAATCAGGCTGCTTTCAAGAGCACCCTGGCCGACCTCGCCCGGGTGGCACATACCTTGGCCGCCCGCAGCGAGAGCATCGATGCTGGCCTTATTGATGCTGCCCGGACGATGAAGAATAGTGCGCGAGCGAGCGCCGAACTCGAGCCGTTGATCGCGCGTATCGGCCGAGCGGCCGACGCCGTCGATAAAATGGGCACTGAACTCGCCGGCACCAGCGCCAGCGCTGGCAAGACCATCAACGCGGTCGGTAGCGACATCAACCGCTTCACGGCGGAAAGCCTGCCCCAGCTGGAACGCCTGCTCGGCGAACTCAGCGTGCTGAGCAGCTCGCTGCGTCGTCTTAGCGAACAGACCGAGCGCAATCCCTCGGGGCTGCTGTTTGGCCGCACACCTGTGCCGGATGGCCCTGGAGAATCATCCGAAAGGAGCCCAAAGCCATGATCCGCCAAGTGCAATTCCCCCTGTCCCGGCTCGCCGTCGCCGCCCTGTTGCTGGCCCTGCTCGGCGCCTGCAGCATGCTGGGCGGGACCGAGGAGCCACCACCGGCCTTCTATTCGCTTTCCGGCGTCGGGCCTGTCCCACCGGTGACCGCCTCGCCGGCGGTCCGATCGAACAGGGCGCCGACGCTTGTCGTCAATCCGCCGCGTGCAGCGCCCGGTTTCGACAGCCAACACATCATCTACGTCCGCGAGCCCTACCGGCTGGCGTATTTTGCGCACAGTGAATGGATCGATACGCCGGCCAGGATGATAGCCCCGCGCATCGTCGCCGCGCTCGAAGGCACCGGTGCCTTCCACGCCGTCGTCCTGGCCCCCAGCGTTGCAGCTAGTTCCCTGCGCCTCGATGTCGACATCATCCGCTTGCAGCATGAGTTCGACCATTCGCCCAGCCGTGCCCGCTTCACCCTGCGTGCCTACTTGGTCGATAGCGACAGCCGCCAGGTGCTGGCCTGGCGCGAATTCGACGAAGCGGTGGTGGCGGTCGAGGATAATCCCTACGGCGGTGTGATGGCGGCCAATAGCGCCGTACAGCAGGTCTTGCAGCGTCTGGCCAATTTTTGTGCCGACGCGGCGGGCAACTGGCAACTGGCAGCCGGCGCCAGAGACGAGCCAGCAGACCGGAGAGGCACCAAAGCGCGGCAAGAGTAAAGGCAGGCAAGAGAAGAGGACTTCACAGGGATAGATGGGCTCAATGACGGCCAGCATCCTGGGCCAGGGGAGCCATTGCTCCAGTCGAGACAGGAGTATTTCTTTGCGGGTCTGGCGGCGTTTGCCGTTGAACTCGCCGTCAGCAAAAGTCAGTTGATGACTCACGCTGGTTCTCGTTCATGGTACCAAGAGGATCTTGTGACCTCATGGGAGGGACTTTTTCGAGCCTCTTCCTGACTCGGTAGAAAAACGTATCCCCGGTCTGTGTGGTGGCGAACAGACCCGGTCGGTGGACTCGTTGCACTATCACCATGAAATGGGTCGTGTATATCACCCCATATGCAACGCTTAGGCGAAGGAAATGACCATGGGAACCATTCTACTGATCGTGCTTGTTCTGCTATTGATCGGTGCTATTCCAAGCTGGCCGCACAGCCGGAGTTGGGGTTACACCCCTAGCGGCCTCATCGGACTGGTGCTGATCATCATGCTTATCCTTGTTCTGCTCGGCAAAATCTAGGCAACCTAATCCAGGCAACCTGGCACCGGAGAAATAAACAGATGAAACACAGCAACACTATTCTCGCCATCTCGCTGCTGCTCGCGTTCGGGATGAGCGGATGTGACAAACCGGGGACGGCCGAACAGGCCGGCAAGAAAATAGACGACGCGGTCAGCGATACCGGCAAGAAAGTCGACGAAACCGTTGACGAATATGAAGGCAAGATATCGGAACAAAGCGCCAAAAACGCCCAATCCTGGGATGACACCGAAGTGACCGCCAGGGTCAAAACCGGGCTCCTCGGCGAACCCGGTCTGAAATCGATGAAGATCAGTGTCGACACCGTCGGCGGTGTGGTCACGTTGACCGGTACGGTCGACTCACAAGCCAACAGCGAAAAGGCCAATGCGTTAGCGATGGCGGTAGACGGCGTCGAGAATGTCGTTAACAAGCTGGTGGTCACCCCGACCCAATAATGTCCTCACCTGCATCCAAGGAGAACATCATGGAAGTGTACAAGGCATATAGAGAAAAAATGAACGCGCAGCTCAAGGAGTGGAGCAGCCAGATCAATCTGCTGGAAGCCAAAATGGAAAACATCACCGCTGATATGAGAGTCAAGCGGGCGGAAGAGATCCAGTCCTTGCGCGTCAAGCAATGCGCCGCCACCGAAAAGATGGAAGAACTCGGCAGGGCGAGCGGTGAATCCTGGGAGCAGATCAAGATCACCGCCGACAAGATGTGGGGCGATCTGAAGGCCGGTTTGGCCGACGCCCAGTCGAAATTCAAGTGAGTACACAAACTTGCGCCTTTGGGCGTCGGGTTCAGAAAGATGTCGCGTTCCAAGGCGCAGGTTCCTGCAAACACGAGAACTTGTGCCTTGCTACTTGGCTACCGCCCCTTGTGGCGGAGATAGGTAACGCTGTCTTGCCTGCGATGTGCTCCACTTTTTATGGGAACAGGGGCCAACCCTGCTCACCTTATTTCAGCTGTATCTGCCCCTTGTGTTGGGCGAGCCACTCATCGACGCTCTGCCGCGCAGAAGTCAGTTCCCGACTGGGGCAAGGTTGCGGCAGCCACAGACAACGTCATCAAAGCAGGCCCGCGTTGACAAACACCGACACACTGGACCACAGAGGCGTTGGCAATAGCAACGATGAGAGGGATGCTCTTTTATGGTTCGGGTGATCCCGTGTCTTTGTTACCCAGCGTCAGTTCCGATCGGGCGGCAGCGGCCAGTGCCTGGTACTTCACCTTGAACGCGTCCAGGTTCTCCTCTTCCAGCTCCTCGAGATCGAGGAGCGCGTTGTGCGCGCCTTGGGTTGCCCGAATGAGTTCATCCAACTTGATCTGGATGGCTTCGGTGTCGCGGTTCTGGGTATTCTGGATGAGGAAGACCATCAGGAAGGTGATGATCGTCGTACCGGTGTTGATCACGAGTTGCCAGGTGTCACTGAAGCCGAACAACGGGCCGGTGACCACCCACACCAGGATGACCCCCACCGCGAGTGAAAACACTCTGGGTCTGCCGCAAAAATGCGCGGCGGCTTTCGCAAAACGGGAGTACCAGACTGCATTGCGCATGGGGGCTTCCTTCTTGGCGGCTAAGGTTTGACATCAGGAGCTGCGCCCGGCTGGGTGACCTCCTCTCGCTGGAGAGGAGCGGCGCCTGCTGCGCCCAGCGCCCCTGCTATTTGCTGGTGCTCATAGGACGTTATTTCGAACGGATTTCCGTCGGGATCGCTGAAGTAGAGTGACCAGGCGAGATGGTGATCGACGGCCTTAACGTCATGGCCGAGGATGGCAGACAGATGAGCACGCCAGGCAAGAAACGCCGCGGCCGTGGTGCGAAGGGCGACGACGGAATGGCACTTTTCGACGGGACGCTCGAACAGCGCGAGGTGGACGGTAGCTGTCGCATTGCCCAGGGTCAGCGGGCCCTGCGCCGACAGCCAGGGTTCACACTCTGGCAGACGCTGCAACCCCAGCACCCGTGCGTACCAGGCTTCCGACTGCGCACGATTGGCGACATGAATGTGGACGTGGTCAAGACTGTCGAGCGTGGGTGCCATCACCGGCTCCTCAAGAGGTGAATGTGCTCCAAAGCGTTCGCGATGGGGCGCCATGCCAGTGCTCATCCC
>NZ_JRGL01000088.1 GCF_000764655.1 Aeromonas aquatica | reverse complement strand
GAATATGGGAGGATGACCGAAGGGGGCGACCCGGATCACTTGCCAGGAGGCAAAGAAACGCTCGTCCAGCCACGGCCAGAGCCAGCCAACCCCTTTGCCGCCGGTGGTGTGGGAATCGAGCAAGCTGTGGGAGAGCAGAGAGACCAGCAGAAACGACCAGACGGTGGCAGCGCTGGCCCTAAATTGGCGGTGAAACAGCATGGCCAGAGTGGGCAGGGCAAAGGCAAACAGCAGTGAGTGGGTAAAGCCGCGGTGGCCAAAGACATGGCCGTAGGCGACCCCCAGCTTGAAGGCGAGCACATCGGCATCGGGCAGCATGGCGATGGCAACCCCTGCCAGCAGCAGACGCGGCGGAATAATCCGGCTACCAAGCCCGAGCCCAAGGCAGAGGGGCACGGCGGCGTGGGTGACTATGGTGGACATAGGGTGAAGCTCCAAATGAAAACTGTTTCCTACCCTACCCCCACTCGGTGAAGTAAACGTGAAGTGCACTGCGGCTCTGCAAGCGAGCCCCTCCCTGCCCCTCGGCCATCCCCCAGACCATCCCTCACCAACTTTTCCGCCTTAAAAAGTGAACCTCTCTACACTTTTATCTCGCAACCAGCACCAGGACCATAAAAAGTGCATCATCGTACACTTTTGATTGCTGTTTGCTCTTACCATGAGTTAAGGTGTAACAACCTACACTTTTTTCGTGATCATGATGGCAGACGCATCGTTGCAAACCGGCCCAAAAGAACTGGATCCCGCCTCGCTGGGGCTGGCGATCCGCGAGAGACGCAAGGCAGCCAAGATGACCCAGGAGGTGACGGCCTCACTGTGCGGCATCTCCAAGAAGACCCTGATCAAGATTGAAAAAGGGGGGGATGTCTACCTCTCGACCCTGTTGCAGGTGATGAAGGCGCTGGGGCTGAGGTTGCAACTGGTGCAAGAAACGGGCTCACAGGTAGCGAGCGGCAACAGCCAACCAGAGGTCGGTGATGATGAGTGGTTCTGAGCACCATCGGCTGGAACTTCGGCTGGGTAACCAGCTGATCGGCCATCTCGAATATGACTCCAGCCGGGATGCGTTTCAGCTCGGCTATACACCTGCGTGGCAGGCGCGCGGATTCCCGCTCTCTCCCCCGCTGGCGCTGGATGGCTCGGCCAGCAGCGCCCAAGTCCGGGCATATCTGGGCAATTTGCTACCAGAAAATCACGGGCTGGAGCACCTGATTGAGGCGCTCTCCGTTTCGCGCAGCAATCTCTTTGCCCTGATCCACGGCATCGGTCGCGATGTCTCCGGGGCGGTCACCTTTACCCTGCCCGCAGAGCCCGACGTCCCCACCCATTTTCGCCCCATCACCCCGGAAGAGCTGTTGCTGCGCCTCGATCAGCCCGAGATCTGGCCGCTGGAAGTCTGGGATGGTCGCCCCCGCCTCTCGGTTGCTGGCGTGCAGGCCAAGCTCAACCTGCTGCGACTCGAGGGGACGCTGGGATTTGGCGAGGGCGAGCTCTGTTCCACCCACCTCCTCAAGTTCGAGCATCACCCTCATCTGGTGATCAATGAGTTTGTGACCATGCGGCTGGCCGCACTGCTGGGCATGCAGGTGGCACAGGTCGAACTGCACAGGGTAGGTCAAGGCGATAAGTCCCACCGAAGCTTGCTGGTAGAACGCTTCGATCGGCGCCTTGACGAGGGTGGCTTGAGGGTGCGCCGTCGTCACATGATCGATGCCTGTCAGGGGCTGGGGTTTCCCGTCGCCCGAAAATATGAACGCAACTTCGGTGACGGGCGGGACGTGGCCCATATTCGGGAAGGGGTGAGCCTGCCACGGCTGTTCAGTCTCAGCGCCCTCTGTGTCAATCCGGCGCAGGCCAGACTGGACATGCTGCAATGGCTGCTCTTCAACCTCTGCGTCAACAATCATGATGCCCACGGCAAGAACTACAGCTTCTTCGTCTCGCGGGCAGGGCTGACGCCCACCCCCTGGTACGATCTGGTCAATGTGGGGCTTTACCCCGAGTTCAACCAGCATCTGGCCATGGCCATCGGCAACGAGTTTGCTCCCGAGGCGGTCAACGCATGGCAGTTGCTGGAGATGGCCGAAGCATGTGATTTGCCCAAACGCCTGTTGCAGCAAACCCTGCACAAGATAGCCAGCGACATACTGCATCATCTTGATACCGCCATCGCCCTGGTTGAGACAGACCATACCGCCGAGCTGGCTTATCTGGCAGGCTACCGAGACGACGTTAAGCGCCGTTGCCACCATTTTCAGGAGCAGGCGACGCTGTTGCCCGAGCTGCAACTGTAGCCAGACCTTGTCCACCCGCATGGGACGCAACCCAGCCTTGAGCCCGTGGCGGGCATTGCCTACAATGACCCACTTTTTATCACACTCAGGTCTATAAAATGAGCGACAACAAACCTGCACTGCCCGACCGTCTGGCGGCCAACCCGCGCAGCCCGCACCATGTGGCAGCCTGCTTCGAGCACGAGATCGGCATTCGCCTCAACGGCAAGGAGCGCACCAATGTCGAGGAGTACTGCATCAGCGAAGGCTGGGTGAAGATCCCCTCCCCCAAGGCAAAGGATCGCTACGGCAACCCCATGCTGATCACCGTCAAGGGCACCGTCGAGGCCTTCTACGCCTAAGTCGCCCAGACTGCGACGCCCCGACCCTGTTATTCCAGAACACCGGCCTAGCGCCGGTGTTCTGCGTTTTGGGGCTGGCCCTGGCCCACAGGCGGCCTCTCTTTCTTTCCCTTCATTTCTCTTCCTTTCGCCTTTTCCCTTCCGCCAGGGCGTGATCTGGTTGGTCCTTGCCAAGGCAAGGGCGGCGCGTAGGCCTCCCAGATGTCGCCACGCCAGCTCCCCTCATGTTGAAGGGCGCGGCTTGCCGGCCAGCCAGCGTTGCAGCGCGGCGCCCGCCAGCACCAGCAGAATGCCGAGCAGATCGCTCGCCGCCAGCCGTCCGGCCAGGGCATCGAGCAGTGCTCCCCCCGCCAGCTGGCCCGCGACGATCAGCAGGGCACAGGCCAGGGCACCGACCCGACCGATGGCCCAGCTGCTGATGGCGACGAACAGCGCCCCCAGCACGCCGCCGAGCAGCAGCCAGGGATCGAGCCCGGCGAGCCGCTCCCAGGGCGCCCCCTTGAGGATGAGCAGGGCGCCGAGCAGCCCAAAGCCGAGCAGGTGGTTGGCAAGGGAGGCCGTCATGGCGCCCCGGGCGCTGGCGAGGCGGCCATTGAGGGTGCGCGACAGGCTCACCGCCACGCCGTTGAGCAGTCCCAGCAGGATCAATATGGTCATGGTGTATCTCCTAATGCAGCACGATGCAGAGGGCGCCGGCCAGCACCAGCAGAGCGGCGAGCGCGTCCTTCCCCGAGGGTCGGCGGCGGGCCAGCCCGAACCAGCCTCTGGCGTCGCACAGGGCGCCAAACAGCAGCTGGCCGAGCAGCAGCAGGGCCAGGGTGCCCGCCATGCCGAGGGGGGAGTTGAGACAGAGGGCCGCCAGCACCACGGTGAGCGCCCCCGGCAGGCCGCCGAGCCAGGCCCAGGGCGGGGCGGCCTCCGGCGTCGGAGATCGGGGGGCGAGACACCACAGGAGCGCGGCCATCAGGCTGCCGACCCCGTGGGCCAGCCAGCTCCCGAGCCAGGGGTCGGTGGCGCGGGCCAGGGCGCCGTTCTGGGCGATCATCAGCGCCAGCAGCAGGCCGGCGGCGAAGGCGGCCAGAGCACCTATGGTCTGGCCAAGTGTCTGGCCGAAGGCGAGGCGTCCGGGGCGGCGGTCGATAAGAGGGGGGATCATGGGGTCACTCCTTGGTTGAACAGAGGAGCAGGGTAAATTGTTTTCGATATGAGGATAATCTACCCTATTGGAACAACATTGTTTCCAAATTGAGAACAAAATGAACCAGGATGCCTTCGCCCTGCTCCCCGCCTTCGTCGCCGTGGTGGAGGCGGGCACTTTCTCCGGCGCCGCCCGTCAGCTCGGCCTCAGCAAGTCGGTGCTGAGCAAGAAGGTGAGCCAGCTTGAGCAGCAGCTCGGTTGCCAGCTTATCTACCGCACCACCCGCTCCCTCGCCCTGACCGAGGCGGGGGAGCGCTACTTCGAGGCGGTGCGCCATGCGGTGCGCCTGGCAAGCGAAGGGGAAGATGCCATCGGCGCCCTGCAATCGGCGCCCCGCGGCCTGCTGCGGGTGACGGTGCCCATGGTCTATGGTCGGCGCCACATAGCTCCCCTTATCCCCGAATTTCTCGCCCTCTACCCCGAGTTGCAACTGCAGCTGGAGATGAGCGACGCCCGGCAGGATCTGGTGGCCGAGGGGTTCGATGTGGCGGTGCGCATCGGCGAGCTGGAAGATTCGAGCCTGGTCGCCCGCCGCCTTGCCCCCTGTCACAGCACATTGTGCGCCGCCCCCGCCTACCTGGCGCGGGCCGGCACGCCCCGTACCCCGGCGGATCTCGAGCACCACAACTGCCTCTTCTACTCCCTGTTTCGCGGCGGCACCCAGTGGCGGCTGCAAGGCCCCGAGGGGGAGGTGGCCATCACCCCGCGCGGCAATTTCGAGGTCAACAACAGCGATGCCATCCACACGGCGCTGCTGGCGGGGCTCGGCATAGGCAACATGCCGGACTTTATCGTGGAGCGGGATCTCGCCACCGGTCGGCTGGTGCCCCTGCTGCCAGACCACGCCCTGCCCGAGCACGGCATCTGGTGCCTCTATCCGAAGCGCCGCCACCTGCCCGCCAAGGTGGAGGCCTGGCTGGGGTTTCTCCACGAGCGTCTGGGTCTGCGCTAGGGGGTTACCGGGATAACCGAAGCGGTTCACGTTTTTTGCTGCCAAAGGGCGTACAATCACACATAACCAAGTTCATGTTTTTATTGAAAAAGCCCCTAGGGGTAATGCAATGGCATGGCGCCCTCAACCCTCGATGGAACTCCATGATGAAAAGAACCGCGATTGCCCTGACCCTGGCCAGCCTGTTGGCACTGCCGGCGTTTTTCCCCTCCGTCGCCTGGGCCACCCCGGTGCGCTCCCTGCAAAAGGAGCAGAATTACGATCAGTACATCAGCAAGCGCCAGGTGGTGGATCAGCTGCTGGCGGATGCCTTGCACGTCTTCAAGTCGCCGGCCCGGGTCTCGGACGCCGGCTTCACCGCCAAGATGCCGAGCAACATGGAGCGGGTCACCGAGCTGCTGCTGCAGGCCTATCAACTCGAGCCCTACCGCACCGACTTGCTGATCTCGGCAGCTAATGCCCAGATCTACAACGGCAACGTGGACAGAGCCATCGCCCTGTTCGAGCAGGCGCTCACTGCCGCGCCGGACGATCTGGATCTCAACACCTATCTCGCCACCTGGCAGCGCTTCAAGGGCGATCAGGCCAAATCCGATGGCTACGTCAAGCGGGTCGGCGAGCTCAATGCCGGTCGCGCCGCCGACTTGCAGCGCCTCTTCGACACCGTGGACAGGGTTAACGCCACCCCGCTCAAGGAGCAGCAGGGACGGGGCGAGAAGAAGGGCCGCCGCGCCATCGTCACCCTGGGCTATGCCCTCAACCCCGACGGCAGCATGCACGACATCCTGCTGGGCCGGCTCGAGACCACCCGGGCCCTGGCCCAGGCCAACCCGGCGGCCCTCATCATCCTCACCGGCGGCGTGCCCCAGAACCGCCAGACCGAGGGCAAGCTGATGGCGGACTGGCTGGCGAAGAAGGGCATAGACAGATCCCGCATCATCGAGGAGAACTACGCCACCAGCACGGTGGAGAACGCCCTCTACAGCGGCTATGTCCTCGCCCGCCACCAGATTGAGTACGCCACCCTGGTGAGCTCGGCGAGCCACGTGCGCCGGGGCCAGACTCTGCTGGAAATAGCCTGCTGGCAGAGCGGCCCCGCCGGGATCCAGATAGACAGCGTCAGCTACCCGGACAAGCCGCTGTCGACCCTGGCCAAGGCGAGCCCCGAGGAGCTGCTCGGTATCTACCGGGATGCCCTGCGCACCTACGGCCTCTGGAGTTATCGCTCGGCGCCCCTTATCGAGCGCTGATCCAGGGGGTTGCTTCCCACCACCTCCGGAGCCCGCCCACTGGCGGGCTCCGCTTATCTGGCCGCACGACCGACTCACATATCTCCCCCTCTATCCTGTGCACAACCGCCCTTCAGACGGCCCCTTCCTTCCCGCTTCTTTTTTCCCGCAAGCGAGGCCGATTGCCAGTGCGCGAATAACCTCTTCACATCCCGGCATATCTGAATTACCTCATTGATTCACCGTTCTTTTTCTAAGAACCATAACTCATGACAGCTGCCTTCTCGTTCCTTCATTTCCCGGCGCTGTTCGGGGAAAGATGAGGCCTCAATCACCCGAATGAAGGAACGCATCATGAAAGGAAAAGGAACTTCCCTCTGGCTGGCGGCACTCGCCCTGGTCACCCAATCGGCCCTGGCGGTCGAGGTCACGGTCGCCTACCAAACCTCGGCGGAACCCGCCAAGGTGGCCCAGGCCGACAACACCTTCGCCAAGGAGAGCGGTGCCAAGGTGGACTGGCGCAAGTTTGACAGCGGCGCCAGCGTGGTGCGGGCGCTCGCCTCGGGCGACGTACAGATAGGCAACATAGGCTCCAGCCCGCTGGCGGTGGCGGCCAGCCAGAACGTGCCCATCGAGGTGTTCCTGCTCGCCTCCAAGCTCGGCGACTCCGAGGCGCTGGTGGTGAAGCAAGGACTCGCCAACCCCCAGGATCTGGTGGGCAAACGCATCGCCGTGCCCTACACCTCCACCACCCACTACAGCCTGCTGGCGGCCCTCAAGCACTGGGGCGTCGATCCGGCCAAGCTGCAGATAGTGAACCTGCAACCACCGGCCATCATCGCCGCCTGGCAGCGCGGCGACATCGACGGCGCCTATGTCTGGGCCCCGGCCCTCAACCAGCTGACCAAGGAGGGCAAGGTGTTGACCGACTCGGCCCAGGTCGGTGAATGGGGGGCACCGACCCTGGATGTCTGGGTGGTACGCAAGGACTTCGCCAAGGCCCATCCCGAGGTGGTGCAGGCCTTCGTGAGCAGCACCCTGGCGGCCCAGCGTGGCTACCTCGACAACCCGGAGCTCTGGCTGGCCAAGGCGGATAACCTCGGCAAGCTGTCAAAACTGAGCGGCGTCCCCGAGGCCGACGTGCCCGGCCTGGTCAAGGGCAACACCTACCTCGACGCCCGCGCCCAGAGCGCAGAGCTGAGCGGCCTGGTGAACCAGACCATCATCGACACCGCCCGCTTCCTCGAGGCCGAGGGCAAGGTCGCGAACGCCGCCACCGACTACCGCCAGTTCGTGACGGATCGCTTCGTGAAATCCGTGCCCCAATAAGCCAGAGGAGACGATCATGCTGCAGCTCTCTTATGTGTCCGCCGAGTACGCCGGCAAGAAGGTGCTCGACAACATCAGCCTGAGCCTCCCTGAGGGCGAGTTGATGGTGGTGCTCGGCCCCTCCGGCTGCGGCAAGACCACCCTGCTCAACCTGGTCGCCGGCTTCGAGCCCTGCCAGCACGGCCACATCCGTTTGCAGGGCAAGCAGGTGAAGGGGCCGGGCGCCGAGCGCGGCGTGGTGTTCCAGAGTGAGGGGTTACTCCCCTGGCGCAACGTGCGGGACAACGTCGCCCTCGGCCTGCAACTGGCCGGGGTGCCCAAGCGCGATCGGGAGGAACAGGCGCAGGCATTGCTGGCCAGCGTGGGGCTGGAGGGGGCGGGTGATCGCCCCATCTGGCAGCTCTCCGGCGGCCAGCGCCAGCGGGTCGGCATCGCCCGCGCCCTGGCCACCCAACCCCAGCTGTTGCTGCTGGACGAGCCGTTCGGCGCCCTGGACGCCTTCACCCGGGAGCAGATGCAGACCCTGCTGCTGCGATTGTGGCATCAGGGGCGCCGCCAGGTGCTGCTCATCACCCACGACATCGAGGAGGCGGTGTTTCTGGCGACCGACTTGGTACTGCTCTCCCCCTCCCCCGGCCGGATCATGGAGCGGCTGACCCTGGATTTCGGTCGCCGCTTCGCCGCGGGGGAGCCCTGCCGCAGCATCAAATCCGATCCAGCCTTCATCGAGCGCCGTGAATACGTGCTCGGCCGGGTGTTCGAGCAGCGGGAGGCCTTCGCATGAGCATCGCCCTCACTCGTACCGCCAGCCCCCGCAAGCGGGCCCTGCACTGGCCGCTGCCGAGGCGGCTGACCCTGAGTCTCGCCACCCTGGCCGCCCTGCTGGCCCTGTGGTGGCTGGTAGCCCGGCTAGGTTGGGTCGATCCCCTGTTCCTGCCGCCCCCGGCCAAGGTGCTGACCCAGCTCATCACCATCGCAGGGCCGCAAGGCTTTATGGACGCCACCCTGTGGCAACACCTGGGGGCGAGCCTGGGTCGCATCCTCATCGCCCTGGTGGCGGCGGCCTTCTTCGGCATCGCAGCCGGCATCGCCATGGGGCTCAGCCCCACGGTGCGGGGCATGCTGGACCCGCTGATCGAGCTCTACCGGCCGGTGCCGCCGCTGGCCTACCTGCCGCTCATGGTGATCTGGTTTGGCATCGGCGAGACCGCCAAGGTGCTGCTCATCTATCTGGCCATCTTCGCCCCCGTGGCCATGGCGACCCTGGCGGGGGTGCAGAGCGCCAAGCCGGTGCGGCTGCGGGCGGCCCGGGCGCTGGGCGCCTCACCGGCCCAGGTGCTCTGGCACGTGATCCTGCCGGGGGCCCTGCCGGAGATCCTGACCGGGCTGCGCATCGGCCTCGGGGTGGGCTGGTCCACCCTGGTGGCGGCCGAGCTCATCGCCGCCACCCGGGGGGTGGGCTTCATGGTGCAATCTGCCGGCGAGTTTCTCGCCACCGACGTGGTGCTGGCAGGCATTCTGGTGATCGCGGTGATCGCCTTCGTATTGGAATTGGGTTTACGCGCACTGCAGCGCAGGCTGACACCCTGGCATGGAGAAGGACAATGAACGACAAGCTGACCATTACCCCTCTGGGACCCCATATCGGCGCCGAGATCGCCGGCCTCACCCTGGCCGAGCCCCTGACGCAGGATCACTTCGAGCAGCTCCACCGCGCGCTGCTCAAGTACCAGGTACTGTTTCTGCGGGATCAACCCATCAGCCCCAGACAACAGCGGGCACTCGCGAACCGCTTCGGGGACTTGCACATCCACCCCGTCTATCCCCACAGCGAGGAGGCCGAAGAGATCATCGTGCTCGACACCCACGACGACAACCCGCCGGACAACGACAACTGGCACACCGACGTGACCTTCATCGAGACGCCGCCGGCGCTGGCCATCCTGGCCGCCAAGCAGTTGCCGCCGACCGGAGGCGACACCCTCTGGGCCAGCGGCATAGCGGCGCTCGCGGCGCTCTCCCCGCCCCTGCAGAAGCTGCTGGTGGGGCTGGAGGCCGAGCACGACTTCACCAAGTCGTTCCCGGCTCACCGTCACAACGGCAGCGAAGAGGAACGCCAGCGCTGGCAGGCCGCCGTGGCCAACAACCCACCCCTGCGCCACCCGGTGATCCGCACTCACCCGGTGAGCGGCAGGCAGGCGCTGTTCGTCAACCAAGGCTTTACCACCCGTCTGCCGGATCTGCCGGCCCGGGAGAGCGAGGCGCTGCTCGGCTTCCTGTTCGATCACATCACCCGCCCCGAGTTTCAGGTGCGCTGGCGCTGGCAGGAGAACGACATCGCCATCTGGGACAACAGGGTGACCCAGCACTATGCCAACGCCGACTACCTGCCGGCACGACGGGTGATGCACAGGGCCACCATACTCGGGGACAAGCCCTTCTGGCGTGCGGCCTGAGCCTGCCCCCTCCATGAAAAAGCCCGCCGATGGCGGGCTTTCTTCCGTTTATCTTCTGAACAAATCAGGCCTTGAGTTCCAGCACCGTACTGAATCCGCCGAAGATCATGCGGGCGCCGTCGAACGGCATCTGCTGATGCAGGGGACCGCCCGGAGCCATTCTGGGATCCTGCATCATCTTTTGCATGGCCTCGTCCCGGGTCGCCTTGTCCGGCCACTCCACCCAGGAGAAGACCACGGTTTCATCTTCTTTCGCCGCCACGGCGCGGTAGAAATCGGTCTGCTTGCCGTGGGGCACGTCGTCCCCCCAGCACTCCAGCACCCGGGTCGCACCGAGCTCCAGGAAAATGGGATCGATGTACTTCGCATGATCGATCATGGCCTGCTTGTTCGCCGTGGGCACGGCGATCACGAATCCATCCACGTATGACATGAGAGCGTCCTCCTGTTAATGAGGATCTCAGCATAGCAAGGGGGTCGGGCCATCGCCCGACCCCGCCATGGGGGGGCATCAGGCGACGATCAGCCGCTCCAGATCGCTGCGCGTGAGGTGTTTGGTGTCCACCTTCACATACACCGAATGCTCCTCACTCACCAGCAGTACGTCGCTCACCCCGTCGCAGGCGCGGATCTTCTGCTCCAGTGCCGGGCTCGCCTCAACCCCTTCCGGCAGCACGATGCGCAGGCTGCTGACATAGGGAGGTTCTTGCATGGTGAGGCTGACCCCGAGCCAGAGCAGCGCCAGGGCGGCGCAGCCACCGAACACCAGGGGTGCCCCCCCTTGGCTGTAGAGCAGGCCACCCAGGCTGCCGCCGATGGCGACCCCGATAAACTGACTGGTGGAGTAAACCCCCATGGCGGTGCCCTTGTAACCCGGTGGCGACTCCTTGCTGATGAGGGATGGCAGCAATGCCTCCATCACGTTGAAGCCGATGAAGAAGATCTGCAGCCCCGCCAGCAGGCCCCAGAGCTGCAACCCGGCCTGCCACAGCACCACTTCGGCAACCAGCATCACCAGCACACAAATCTGGAACACCAGTTTCATCTTCCGGCGCTTCTCGGCGTAGAGGATGAAGGGTACCACGCTCACGAAGGCGACCAGCATGGTGACGAGGTAGGCCTGCCACTGCTGCTCCCGGGGCAGCCCGGCCTGTTCGAGCAGCGGCGGCAGCGCCACGAAGCTCGACATCAGCAGAGTGTGCACGCAGAGGATGCCGAGGTTGAGCTTGAGCAGGCGTGGATTGGCCAGCACGGTACGAATGCCCCCCTTCACCATGGCCGACTCGCGGTTGAGCAGATGGCCCTTCGGCTCCGGCACCCACCACAGGGTGATGCCGATGCCGCCGAGCGCCAGCAGGGCGATAAGCCAGAACAGGCCCGACAATCCCAGGGCATGGGTGATGAGCGGCCCGGTCACCATGGCGATGGCGAAGGTGATGCCAAAGCTCACCCCGATGAAGGCCATCGCCTTGGTGCGATTCTGCTCCCGGGTGAGATCCGAGAGCAGCGCCATGACGGCGGCGGAGATGGCGCCGCTGCCCTGCAGGGCACGACCGACGATGACCCCCCAGATGGAGTCGCTCATGGCGGCGATGATGCTGCCAATGGCAAACATCAGCAGGCCGCCGACGATGAGGGGTTTTCTGCCGATACGATCGGAGAGCAGCCCGAACGGGATCTGCAGCAGGGCCTGGGCCATGCCATAGACACCGATGGCGAGCCCGATCAGCGTCTCGGACGCACCGGCCAGGGACATGCCGTAGGTGGTCAGCACCGGCAGCACCATGAACATGCCGAGCATGCGCAGTGAGAAGACGGAACCGAGCGCCCAGGTTGCCCGGCGCTCGCTCCTCGTCATGGTGAAATCATTCATGATGGCCTCATCAATCAGAAAAAGAGGGGGAAGAAGGAGATGGCAGCCTGCTCGGCCGAGCCACAGAAGAAAGAGCCCCGACGGGGCGGCCCCATAATAACAGAGCCGGGAAGGTTCCCGGCTCTGGATTCTACTGATTTTCCTGTGTCATATCACAACACTGGCATCCGGATTGGCGATGCCTCAGGGCAGCATGCTCACCAGCACGGGCGCTGCGTCCGGCTGGAAGTCCACCGACATCATCACGCTCAGGCAGGTGATGGTGACAATCGAGAACATGAACAGCTTGCGGGCCCAGAGGGAGTCATCGACCGCCTGCTTGTAGCCAGACAGCGCCATCCCCAACCACCAGACACTCACCGCGGTGGCGACTATCAGGTACTTGTAACCGGCATAACCGCCGAGGAACAGCATCAGGGTCGGCACCATAAAGGCCAGGATGTAGAGGGTGATGTGGTGTTTGGCCACGGAGATCCCCTTCACCACCGGCAACACCGGAATGTTGGCCGCCTGATAATCCTTGAAGCGGAAGATGGCGATCGCATAGGAGTGCGGCATCTGCCACAGGCTGAAGATCGCCAGCAGGATCAAGGCCCCCGAGTCGAACTGACCGCTCACCGCGCAGTAGCCGATGACCGGTGGCGCGGCGCCGGAGAGGCTGCCGACCAGGGTGCCATAGACCGAGTGACGCTTCATGTAGAGGCTGTAGACCCCCACATAGACCAGGAAGCCCAGCACTGCCAGCAAGGCGGCCAACGGATTGGCCGCGAAGTACAGCAGGGCAATGCCCGCAACGCCCAGCGCGCTCGCATACCAGAGCGAGACGCCAGGGGCGATCAGCCCCTTCACCAGGGCGCGATTCTTGGTGCGCTCCATGATGCAGTCGATGTCCCGGTCGATGTAGTTGTTGAACACACAGCCGGAGGCGACCACCAGTGACACCCCGACCATGGTCAGGATGAACAGGGGGACGTCCAGGCTCCCCTTGGAGGCCAGCAAGAATCCACCGATAACCGAGATGAGGTTACCGAAGATGATGCCCGGCTTGGTCACTTGCAGGTATTGCTTCATCATCACATCAACCCGCTCAGTGAATCATCATGTTGATGTTGAGGTTGTACATGATCCACAGGGAACCCACCACCACGATGGCGATGATGAGCACGGTGAAGACCAGTGCCACCAGGTTCCAGCGCTCCTCGGAGGAGGTATTCATGTGCAGGAAGTAAGCCAGGTGTACGAAGATCTGGATCACCGCCATCCCGACCACGGTGCCGAGCACCACGGCGTGGGAGGCGCTGCCGTCCATCACCATCCAGAACGGGATCGCGGTCAGGATGAGTGACAGCACGAAGCCGATCATGTAGGACTTGGCGCTGCCGTGGCTGGCGCCGTGATTGTCAACGGTATGATTGCTCATTTGTACATTGCCCCCATCAGATAGGTTCTGGCACTGCCGTGGCTGGCCCAGTAAATATCAACGGAATGACTCATTTACATGACCCCCATCAGGTAGACCACGGTGAAGACGCAGATCCACACCACGTCCAGGAAGTGCCAGAACAGGCTCAGGCACATCAGGCGAGTTCGGTTGCGCTCGGTCAGCCCCTTCTTAGAGATCAGCACCATCATCACGATGATCCAGATAAGGCCGCTGGTCACGTGGATACCGTGGGTACCGACCAGGGTGAAGAAGGCGGACAGGAAGCCGCTGCGCTGCGGGCCGAAGCCTTCGGCGATCAGGTGATGGAACTCGTAGATCTCCATGGCGATGAAGCCGGCACCGAACAGGAAGGTCACCAGCAGCCAGCCGTTGACGGCGGCTACCTTGTTCTTGTTCATGGCCAGCATGCCAAAGCCGAAGGTGATGGAGCTCAGCAGCAGCAACATGGTTTCGGCGAACACGAACGGCAGTTCGAAGATGTCCTTGCCGGTGGGACCACCGGCGGTGCCGTTGACCAGGACTGCATAGGTTGCGAACAGGGTCGCAAACAGGATGCAGTCGCTCATCAGGTAGATCCAGAAGCCGAACACCTTGGTGGCACCGGCATCGTGGTGCCCATGATCCTCATGGGCGCCGTGAATGTGATGTAAAACGTCCGTTGCCATAGCGTCAGGCTACCTTGTTGATGTTGTCGAAATGCTGACCTTCGATGCGCTCGATCTCGTCAACCTGTACGTAGTAGTCCACATCGTCGTTGAAGCTGTGGATGATCCAGGTGCCGATCATGCCGACGAAGCCGGCGATGGCCATCCACCAGATGTGCCAGATCATGGCGAAACCAAACACCACACTGAAGGCGGCGATGATGACACCGGCACCGGAGTTCTTCGGCATGTGGATGGGGGCATACTGGGCCGGCTGGCGGTAGGCGCTACCGTCTTCCTTGGCTTCCCAGAAGGCATCCAGCCCCTTGACCTGCGGCTCGATGGCGAAGTTGTAGAAGGGCGGCGGCGAGGAAGTAGACCACTCCAGGGTACGGCCACCCCAGGGATCGCCGGTCAGATCGCGGTTCTTCTCGCGGTCACGGATACTGACCACGACCTGGATCAGCTGGCACAAGACGCCGATGGCAATCAGGCCGGCGCCGCAGGCGGCCACCACCAACCAGCCGTGGTACTCGGGCTCGATGTTCTGGCTGACGCGACGGGTCATGCCCATGAAGCCCAGTACGTAGAGCGGCATGAAGGCGACGAAGAAACCGGTGATCCAGAACCAGAAGGCACGCTTGCCCCAGACGTCATCCAGCTTGAAGCCGAACGCTTTGGGGAACCAGTAGGTGATACCGGCGAAGCAACCGAACACCACGCCGCCGATGATGACGTTGTGGAAGTGGGCGATCAGGAACAGGCTGTTGTGCAGCACGAAGTTGGCGGCCGGCACGGAGAGCAGTACCCCGGTCATGCCACCGACGGTGAAGGTGATGATGAAGCCGACGGTCCACAGCATGGGCGAGCTGAACTCGATGCGGCCGCGATACATGGTGAACAGCCAGTTGAAGATCTTCACCCCGGTCGGGATGGAGATGATCATGGTGGCGATGCCGAAGAAGGCATTCACGTTGGCGCCCGAGCCCATGGTGAAGAAGTGGTGCAACCAGACCACGAAGGCGAGCACTGTGATGGCCAGGGTAGCCCACACCAGGGAGGTGTAACCGAACAGCTTCTTCTTGCAGAAGGTCGCCACCACCTCGGAGAAGACCCCGAACACCGGCAGCACCAGGATATACACCTCGGGGTGACCCCAGGCCCAGATCAGGTTGATGTACATCATCATGTTGCCACCCATGTCATTGGTAAAGAAATGGGTACCCAGGTAGCGGTCTGCGGTCAGCAGGGCGATGGTGACGGTCAGGATCGGGAAGGAGGCGATGATCAGGATGTTGGCGCACAGGGCGGTCCAGGTGAACACCGGCAGACGCATCATGGTCATGCCCGGGGTACGCATCCGGATGATGGTGGCAAAGAAGTTGACACCGGTCAGCAGGGTCCCCAGACCCGAGATCTGCAGGCTCCAGATCCAGTAATCGACCCCGACGCCCGGACTGAACTCCAGCCCCGACAAGGGCGGATAGGCCAGCCAGCCGGTCTGGGCGAATTCACCGACCCCGAGGGAGACGTTGATCAGCACCACGGCTGCGGCGGTAAACCAGAAGCTCAGGTTGTTCAGGAAGGGGAAGGCGACGTCACGGGCGCCGATCTGCAGCGGCACGACGATGTTCATCAGGCCGATCACCAGCGGCATGGCCACGAAGAAGATCATGATGACGCCGTGGGCGGTGAAGATCTGGTCGTAGTGGTGCGGTGGCAATATGCCCTCGCCCCCGGCCGAGGCCATGACCTGCTGGGTACGCATCATCACCGCATCGGCGAAGCCGCGCAGCAGCATGACCATCCCTAGGATGAGATACATGATACCGAGGCGCTTGTGATCCACAGAAGTGAACCACTCCTGCCACAGATACCGCCACTTGCCGTAATAGGTGATGAGACCGGCGATGGCCAGCCCACCCAAAATGATACCGGCTATCGTGACCATGATAATGGGTTCATGGTACGGGACAGCCTCGAGTGTTAATTTTCCAAACATCGATTATTCCTCGGATCCTGCTTTCACACTCTTGTCATCCATCGGCATGGCCATGTGCCCGGCATGATCTTCATGTCCGGCCTCTGCCATGTCTTCGTGATTCATCCCGGCCATGTCCATCTCCTCGCCCTGCTTGGCAGTGGCGTCATGTTTCATGCCTTTGTGATCCGCGGGTTTCATGTCACCCATGAACTTGTTGATCACATTGACGAACAGCTTGGGATCGGCGCTGGCGAAGTACTCCACCGGGTGGTTTTCGCTCTTCTTGGCCAGGGTATCGAACTCACCCATGGTGCTCAGCATCTTCGGCGACTGCTTCACCTTGGCAACCCAGGCGTCGAAACCGGCTTGATCCTGGGTGGCGATGGCCTTGAACTTCATGCCCGAGAATCCGGCACCGCTGTAGCTGCCCGAGATCCCCTTGTACTGACCCGCCTCGTTGGCGATCAGGTGCAGCTTGGTCTGCATACCGGCCATGGCATAGATCTGGCCACCGAGTTGCGGAATGAAGAAGGAGTTCATCACGGTATCCGAGGTTACCCGGAAATTGATGGGGGTATTGATCGGGAAGGCCAATTCGTTGACCGAGGCGATACCCAGTTCCGGATAGACAAACAGCCACTTCCAGTCGAGGGAAATAACATCGACCTGGATCGGTTTGACATCCGATTCCAGCGGTTTGTAGGGGTCCAGATCGTGGGACGTTTTCCAGGTAATGATCGCCAGAATGACGATGATAATGACGGGAACCGTCCAGACGACTGCCTCAATCTTGGTGGAGTGGGCCCAATTCGGGGTATATGTTGCGCCGGTATTGGATGCTCTGTATTTACGAGAGAATACCACCGCCATCACAATCACCGGGATCACCACGATTAACATCAGCCCGAGGGCCGTTAATATCAGTGATCGCTGTTCCAGGCCTACCTGCCCTTTAGGGCTCATCAGAGCCATGTCACAACCACTCAGCAAGCCGGTGACTGCAATCAACAGCAAAGCACCCAAACCCCTCTTCAAATCACCAGGTCTCATGCCGTGTCCTCACCTTCCGAAGGCGTTGATGTCATAAAAATGCGGCATTTTATTGCATCTGAACGGCATGTGAACAACATGAAAAATTAATCCATCAATTGTGTTTTTTGAGGCTATTGGCGTGCTACAAATGTTAAGGACTTGACAGGCCCGACTTTATCGAAGTCATAAGCTGGCAATTCATCTTTCGTTAATTACACTCCCCTTCTTTATTGCTCACTAATTGAGCGACACGTCTGCCAAGCCTTATTATTTTCATCGTCAATACCTGATCTTCCTCATTAATAACCCTTCATGAGCATTTATCCACGACTACAACCTTGATTTGGATCAGGGTATTTTCGGCTAAAAACAAAAATTAATTAATCAAACAATGGTATGATTAACTTCCAGCAAAGCCTCAAAAGAGGCCACCAATCCAGCATAAAATCCTCTCGTCTCCTCGGGACCAGATGAAAAACGGGCCTCCCTTTGAGACCCGTTACGTGCCTTATGCGACAGAATTTGCAACATTTATTGCCAGATATGCGCGGTCATGGCAGCGATAAATCCTGCCTCAGCGGTGCTGATGCTCCATTCTGGTGGCGACCGCGATCCGGTTCCAGGCGTTGATGGTGACTATCTGCATCAGGCACTGGGCCAACAAGGTTTCACCGAGTTGCACCAGCCCCTGCTGATAAGTCTCCTCGCTCAAGCCATGGTCTGCGATCCGGGTCACCTCATCGGTCAGGGCCAGCACGGCCCGCTCCCTGGCATCAAACAGGGGGGACTCCCGCCAGGCGGCCAGCGCCAGCAGGCGTTGCGGGCTCTCCTGCTGCTGCATCGCCACCTCGGCGTGCATCTCGATGCAGTAAGCGCAACCGTTGAGCATGGAGGCCCGCAACTTGATGAGCTCCTTGAGCGACAGCGGAATGTCGCTCCCGCCGAGATAGGATTCGAGGCCCATCATGGCCTTGATGGCGGCGGGGGCCTGGCTGGCAAGCTGGATACGATCTGACATGACAATACTCCCGTGAAGATGCCCGTTGCGGGCGACAGGGACATTGTTCATCTTTCCACTTATGAATAGAATATCGTCATCATCGGCAACAGTTTTGCATTAAACGCAAAGGTAACCTCATGCTGGATCGCATTCGCATCCTGGCCCAGGTGGTGGAATCCGGCAGCTTCTCCCGCGCCGCCCGCGCCCTCAACCTGGCCCCCTCCTCGGTGACCCGCACCATAGACACCCTTGAGCAGCAGCTAGGGGTACCGCTGTTCAAACGCAGCACCCGCCAGCTGGTGCTGACCGAGCAGGGAGAGTACTTCCTCGCCCGTTCGGTGCGCCTGCTGGAGGAGGCCGATCAGCTGGTGCAATCCCTCCAGCCCCTGCCGGAGGCTCCCCGAGGGCCGCTACGGGTCTCGGTGTTCGAAAGCTTCGGGGCGGCCTGGCTGGCGCCACGGCTGCCCGCGTTTCTGGCCCGCTATCCCGGGGTGCGACTCGAGATTGAGCTCGACAACCGACTGGTGGATCTCGATGCCGACAACGTGGATGTGGCCCTTCGCATCGGACGCCCGGCCGACAGCGGCCTGCATGCCCGCAAGTTGCTCACCAACCGCACCCTGCTGGTCGCCTCCCCCGGCTACCTGGCGCAACAGGGCAAGCCCGGCCACCCCGATGAGCTTGCCACCCACAACTGCCTGATCCGCGGTCAGGGGCGACAGCGCCAGCACTGGCATTTTCGGCGGGGAGCAGAGCGGCGCAAGGTCGCGGTGCAAGGCAACCTCGCCTCCGTCGGGGGCACGCCGTTATTGTGCGCGGCCCAGGCTGGCTGCGGCCTCTTGTTGCTGTCGAGCTGGATGGTGCAGCAAGGACTGGACGACGGCTCCCTGCAATCCGTGCTGCCCGACTGGCAAGCCTCTCCTTATGAGGATCGCCATGACGAGATCTACGCGGTGTTTCGCGGTGGCCGCTTCCTGAAGCCCCAGACCCGCGCCTTCATCGATTTTCTGATCGAGGCGATCGCCCCCTTGCAGGAGGAGGCCCGCTGATGCGGAGCCGGGCCAAGAACAGAAAAAAGCCGGGCAATGGCCCGGCTTTTTATTGTTCATCTGCGGCTAACGGGGCTTGCGCCCATCCGGTGCGGCAGCGCGATAGTCGGCATAGGGGAAGACGTTGCGCAGCCGCTGGGCCACGGGTTCGGGGATGGAGCGGGAGAACACCAGCCTGACGCCGTTGCCATCGCGCTGGCCCAGGATACGCCCCCGTACCGGATCCTGCAGCAGGATCTGCTTGGCCTGGGCCAGGAAGCGTGGCGGTACCGAGCCCCGCTTCACCACCAGTTTCCCGGGCTGCAAGCGGATCTCGAACAGGGCACCACGGCCCAGTTTCATCAGCCACCAGATCAGGGCAATCGCCACCAGCAAAGACAACCAGGCCATTTGACTCCTCCTTGAACCTCGTTTTCGCCAGTATAGGCCGCACCGACGCGCAATTATCGGGTGGGCATCACGCTTTGCCTATCGGCCTCAGTGCCCCTTGCCCCAGGCCACCAGCGTCTCGCGATAGAGCGAGAGCAGGGCCTGATCCCGCACCGCCACCCCGACCCGCTGGGCGGGATAGTCGGCCCACTCATCGTGGGGATGGGACTTGCCATCGAATTTTTGCAGGGTATGCCCGATGGCGGGGCCACTGTCGATGACCCGCACCGGCCCATCCCGCAGGGTGAACAGCTCGGGGTCGACCACATAGGCGATGGCGGAGGGATCGTGCACATGGCAACCGTCCAGACCGATCCGCTCCGAGTAGAAGCGCAGGTAGAAACGGCTAACGTCCCACAGGAATCGGCCCGGCTCTCCCGCCTCGTCCCGCAGGGCATCCAGATAAGCGCCGCTGAAGAAGCTCTGCTGGGTCACGTCCAGTCCGATGATCACCACGGGCCAGTCGGCAGTGAACACCGCATCCGCGGCCTCGGGATCGTCGTGGATATTGGCCTCCGCATAGGGGGTCACGTTGCCGCGATGGCCGTTGACGCCAAAGGCGCCTCCCATCACCACCACCTGCTTCACCAACTTGGTGATCTCGGGTGCCTGCGCCAGTGCCAATGCCAGGTTGGTAAGCGGCCCTATGGTCACCAGGGTGATCTCGCCGGGGGCGGCCTTCAGCGCCTCGACGATATATTGCCAGGCCGGGCGGGAGTCTGCGCTGATGCTCACCTCCCCGGCCGTCACGTCCCCAAAACCGGTGGGACCGTGCACCACTGTGGTCGGCCCGACCGGCTCGCGCAGAAGTGGTGCCGCCGCTCCCTGAGCCACGTCGGCCTTCATGCCATATTTCTGCTTGAGCCAGAGCGCGTTGTGGGTGCCATGTTCGATGGTGGCATTGCCAAAGACGGTGGTGATGGCGAGCAGCTCGATGGCGGGGTGCGCCTCGGCGAAGAGTATTGCCATGGCATCGTCGATGCCGGGATCCGTATCCAGAATGATCTTGTGGGTCATGGTGCCTCCATACGACAGAGCTGCCAGTGTAGCGGCCCATGGCCGGTTTAACAGCGCCGGGATCACAGCCTCGCGGTTTCGTTTGCTCCATCCGCACCGACTGGCGCCATTTTGAGCAGCGGCGGTGGCAAGGAGGGCGTCGCGGCTACAAAGCAGGCCAGAGTGTCGAAATAGTGGGCAACCGCACACCGCGGGGCGCGGGCCGCCTTGTGGGCCCGTCCGCGGGATGGTATCACTTGGCCTCCTTGCCCACTCCCACAGCCGAGGCGCCATAGTGATCACCCTGATTAAAGAGTCTGACCAACTGAAGATGCCCTGGAAGAACAAGCAGGGCACCACGGCCCAGATCCTCATCTCCCCCAGGGGGGCGAGTCTGGACAAGCTCGATTTTGACTACCGACTCAGCTCGGCCCCCATCAAGGGGGCAGGCCCCTTCTCCAAGTTTCCCGGTTATCAGCGCATCCTGCTGCCCATCGGCGGGGCCGGTTTCGTGCTCAACGGCCACCCTTACGCCACCTTTGAGGCCGCCCATTTCAGCGGCGATGACGAGACCCACTGCGAGCTGCTGAAGAAAGAGGTGACGGATCTGGGGCTCATCTATGATCCCGAGCGCATCAGCGCCAACGTGCGGGTGCTCAATGTGCCCTTCCCGCTGAGCCTCAGTCTGGATACAGACAAGACCTACCTCTGCCATCTGCTGAGTGGCCAGCTCGAGGTGGATGGCCGAGCCGTCGCGGTCAACGAGACGCTGCTGGTCACGGGGGAAGAGAGCATACGACTGGAGTGTCAGAAGAAGACGGCCATCGCCTTCTTTACCCTGCAGCCACTCGGCTAAACAGCAGGCAAGATCAGCGTTTGGGGGCCCGGCCCCCACTATCGAGGCAAGCCTGCATGCTGTCGTAGGGTTCATAGTACTTGGTGCGGCTGTAGTAGGTGCCGCCC
This sequence comes from Aeromonas aquatica, assembly GCF_000764655.1. Taxonomy (GTDB): domain Bacteria; phylum Pseudomonadota; class Gammaproteobacteria; order Enterobacterales; family Aeromonadaceae; genus Aeromonas; species Aeromonas aquatica. The sequence continues at coordinate 89,486 of NZ_JRGL01000088.1, read as the reverse complement.
TTGGGGTGGCAGATGCCGTTGCGGCTCTTCTTGACCGGGGGCTCCGCCGCCAACGCGATAGCGCACATCAGCATCAGGCAGCAGCCGAGCACCCATTTGACTGCTCTCATTCTCTCTATCCGTTCGGTTCATCGGCGGGACGCTGGCCCGTTTGCGGCCCATTCTATCTCATCGATTCTCCGGCTACCGCCGGTCAGATCATGAAAAGAGGTGCTTATTCACCGCCCTTTTCCCCGACGTAAACTCAATGCGGCAAAAATAAAAAAGCCGGGAGATCCCGGCTTTTTTCATGACGAGGACGAGCGGCTTAGTTGACCTTGAAGCTGCCCTTCATCATGGCGAAGTGACCGGGGAAGGAGCAGAAGAAGGTGAGATCCTTGCCGGCGAGGCCATCGGTCTTGAAGGTGACGCTGGCACTCTCGCCACCGCCCACCAGCTTGGTGTGCGCCAGGATCCGGGCATCTTCCTTGGGCAGGTAATCGTGATCGGCACCGGCGCTCATGCCGGCGGTGGCGACGGCCTGATAATCGGCGGTGTTCGCCAGTACCCAGTTATGACCCATGGCGGTCACCGGCATCTTGCCCGTGTGATTGAGGGTGATGGTCACCTCTTTGCAGGTGGCGGGGACGCTCATTTCCTTGAGGTTGTACTGCATGGCATCATTGCCCTCGATGACCAATGCGCACTCATCGGCCAGGGCCGGGGCGGCCAGGGCACTCAGAAACAGCAGGGTAATTACCTTCTTCATCATCTTCTCCTTTGATTGGCAATGAATGGCAACACGCTTGCCTGCAAACTCGCACCGGCGATGGGCAAAGATGCTGTCATAATCGATCTTCATTATTGTACTTAACTGTCGTCATTCGACTATGGCTTTTGCTCAAAGCTGCGGACCAAGTCACCTGTTTGAGCCCGGACACATTCAACTTTGGAACAGATTTGGCCGGTCAACACCCTGAACCGCTTAATTATTTCCACCGCCTGTACAGGCAGGAGACTCGTCAGCCCGAGCCCCCTTGGCTAAGCTGCCTTCCTGCCTAATCTTGTCCCGCGAGAATACTGGATGCGCCTCCCTTCCCAAGCCCATGTTCCCACCAAGGCCCCTGCCCTGCGCGGCCTGCTGTTAGCCCTGACGTTGCTGCTCAGTGCCTGCCAGCCCGCCTCGCCACCCCTGACCCGCATTCAGGGCAACACCATGGGTACTTACTACGTGGTGACGGTGAACGATCCTTTCCCTGGCGGCAAGGAGGCGTTGCAACGCGAGCTCGATACCCTGCTGGCACGGATGAACAAGGAGATCTCTACCTATGATCCGGGCTCCCTCATCTCCCGCTTCAATCAAAGCACGGGCAAGGAGCCCATGCGCATCCCGGCCGGCATGGCGAAGATAGTGCAGCAGGGCATAGCCGCCGGGCACCTCACCGGCGGCAAGCTGGATGTGACTGTGGGGCCCCTGGTCAATTTGTGGGGCTTTGGGCCGGACAAGCGCCCGGTCAAGCGCCCCAGCGACGAGCAGATCGCCGAGGCCCGCCAGCGGGTGGGCATCGACAAGCTGAGCCTGAGCCGGCAAGGGGAACGCTTCCTGCTCGGCAAGTCCATCCCGGATCTGTATCTGGATCTCTCCACCCTGGGAGAGGGGGCCGCCGCCGACGAGATAGCCGCCCTGCTGGAGGCCAAAGGGGTCAACAACTACCTCATCGAGGTGGCGGGCGCGGTGCGCAGCAAGGGCCATAACAGCCAGGGCAACCTCTGGCGGGTGGCCATCGTCGAGCCCTCGGACAACCCGGGCGCCATCGAAGACGTGGTTGTCCCGAACGGCATGGCGCTCAGCACCGCCGGCAGCTATCGCAACTATTACGAGCTGGATGGTCGGCGCTACTCCCACATCATCGACCCCGCCACCGGTCAGCCCGTGACCCACAAGCTGGTCTCTGCCAGCGTGCTGACCCCGACTGCGCTGGAAGCCGACGCCCTCGATACCGCCCTCATGGTGATGGGGCCCGAGCAGGCGATGGCGTTTGCCAGGGCCCACCGGCTCGCGGTCTATCTCATCGTCAAGACGGCGCAGGGCTTCGAGAGCCGGTATACCCCCCAGTTTGCCCCCTACTTGCAGCAGAAGAAGCCTTGAGCTGACATCTTCAAGCGCAGTGAGCGCCGCACACGGCGACCGGACAGCGATGATCGGTCGCCGATTTGGGAGGGAAAGCGCGGGGCAATTGCGCCATCGGATTGCCTGCCTGCGAACTTTGGTGGCACACTTCCCTTACCGCCCGTAGCGCCTTGACTCAAGACTGATGCAGACACCGGATCCCGAGCCAGAGAAGAAAGCCCAACCCAAACCCAAGCGCATCCTGCTGGTCAATGAACAGCGCTCCTTCCAGATGATGATGAAGGCGATGCTGATCAACATCGGCATCAACCGCATCACCTACATCAACTCGGCCGACGAGGCGCGGCGTCGCTGCCAGAAAGAGACCTTCGACATCTACCTGCTCGACTACGAGCTGGGAGCAGGCGAAAATGGTCGCCAACTGCTGGAGAGCCTGCGCAACCAGCAACTGATCCCGCCCCAGAGCGTGGTGATCATGGTCAGCAGCGACAGCTCGAGGGCCATGGTGCTGAGCGCCCTCGAGGCCGAGCCCGACGAATACCTGATGAAGCCCTTCTCCCAGGAGCAGTTCTCGTTTCGCTTGAAGCGGGCCCTCGCCCGTCGTCAGGCGCTGGAGAGCGTCTTCATCGCCCTCACCCAGAACGATCTGCCGGCACTCATCGCCGCCTGCGCCGCCCAGGCCGATACGGTGCCGCGTTTCGCCAACTTCTGCCGCTGCCTGCAGGCCGATACCCAGCTCAAGCTCGGCCAGGCCAGGGAGGCGCGCAGCCTGATGCGCCAACTGCTGGCCGGACAGGAGAACAGCTGGGCCCGGCTGACCCTGGGCAAGGCCTGCCACACGCTCGGGCTGCACGAGGAGGCGGTGAGCCACCTGCAGGCGACCCTCAGGAACACCCCGCTAATGGTGGAGGCACACCTCTGGCTGGCGGAATCCCAGCTCGCCCTTGGCAAGGGGGAGCTCGCCCAGCAGGAGCTGCGGCGGGCGGTGGACATATCCCCCCAGTCGGTACAGCTCTCCCGCCGTCTGGCGGAGGTCTGCCTGCTGCGTCACGACTACGGTCAGGCCAAGGATGTGTTGCTGTCCCTCATCGATCTGTCGCGCAACTCCATCCACCGCACCCCGCATTATCTCGGGGCCTATATCCAGACCCTCACCCTCTACGCCCTCAACAGCAACGACGGCTACCACATCGCCAACCTGCAAAAGCAGGTGAACTCGGCCCTGTCACGGATCCGCGATTCCCTGATGATGGCGGAGTTCAACTACCCGGTGTTCGAGCAGATCTGCCAGGCCAGGGTGCAGATCGCTCTCGGCGAGCTGCTCAAAGGGAAGAAGATGCTCTATCGCGCGAACCAGAACTGGCTGGATCAACCGGCGACCATGCCCCCCGCCCTGCTGGGGGAGACCATACTCGCGCTCTACCAGCTCGGCGAGTTCGAGTATGCCGAGAGCCTGCAGGCGCTGCTGGCGGAGGACGAGGACAGGCTGCTGACCACCTGCATTCAGGTCACCCGGGATGACAAGACGGTGCAGGAGCGGCGCCAGCGCTATCAGCAGCTCAACGACCTTGGCATCAAGGCCTATCAGGGCGGGGAGCTGGAGCAGGCCCTCGGCCACTTCCGCGAGGCGCTGCGCCGGGCCCCCGCCAATACCGGCGCCGCCCTCAACAAGATCCAGGTGCTGCTACAGCTGATGCAGAAGAACCGCAAGAGTCCGGAATTCGGCGCCGAGTGCAAGGAGACCCTGGATGTGCTGGAAGGAATCCCCTTGAATCCCGCCCAGCAGGATCGCTTCCGCAAGCTGCGCCAGGAATTTAACCAGTTCAACTAGCCAGCCGAGCCGGCGCCTCACCTATGCTGATACAGACTCAGCAAGGAGAGGCGACAGCATGGCGATGTGCCGATATCTGGTGGCGGATGGCCGCCACTGCAGCGAAGAGGCGGGGGATCACGACTTGTGCCGCTGGCACGATCCCCAGGCCGATCACCAATCCCCCGACACCGCCCAGGCGCTGGAGAACTACGTTCGCCAGGGCGGGCTCTGCCACGGCCTGCAGCTGGCCCGCGCCGAGCTGGCCGGCCTCAACCTGGTGAACAAGCAGGATCCCCAGGGCTTCCTGCTGGAGCAGTGCAACCTCTATCGCGCCAACCTGCGCGGCGCCCACCTCTACGGCATCCGCTTTCGCGGCGGCAGCCTGATGAAGGCGGACCTCAGCGACGCCAACCTGCACTGCGCCCAGCTGCACGACATCAACCTGCTCGGCCTGCGCTGGAAGAACACCCGGCTCGACAATCTGGATACCGGCAAGCGGCTGATGCAGGACAGAAAGGGGCGAAGCGAGCGGGATCCGGCGCAGGCCCGCATCTGGTTCAAGGAGGCGGAGGAGACCTACCGGGATCTGCGCAAGGCCTCGGAGGCCCAGGGCATCTTCACCATGTCCGGCCGCTACATCCAGCAGGAGCTGACCATGCGCCGGCTGCAGCTGCCGCTCTGCTCCTACCAGCGTTTCGCCTCCTGGATAGTGGATCTGTTCTGCGGCTACGGTGAGGCCCCCATGCGGGTGGTGCTGTTCTCCCTGTTGCTGATCCTCATCTGCAGCATCTTCTACTTCTTCTTCGGCCTGAGCTTCAACGGCAACCACCTCATCTACCGCCCCGAGGCGTCCCTCGAGCAGAACGCCATCTTCCTGCTCGAATGCCTCTACTACAGCGTGGTCACCTTCACCACCCTGGGCTACGGCGACTTCACCCCCATCGGCCTGTCGCGGATCTTTGCCGCCTTCGAGGCCTTCACCGGCAGCTTCACGCTGGCGCTGTTTGTGGTGGTGTTTGTCAAGAAGATGACCCGCTGAGCACTCTGCCGCCGCTGCGAAGGCCCGGCCCGGTTCACCTAGGCCGGGTCAGGCACAGCCACCCGGCCCCTGAACTTGCATCCACGGCGGATTCCTAGTCCAATAGCGACTAATAAAAACGACATGAGCATCCCGGACATGAAGATCATCTCTTTCAATATCAATGGCCTGCGCGCCCGTCTTCATCAGCTGCAAGCCATCATCGACAAGCACCAGCCGGATGTGATCGGCCTGCAGGAGATCAAGGTCCACGACGACGCCTTCCCGGTGGCCGACGTGGAGGCCATGGGCTATCACGTGGTGTTCCATGGCCAGAAGGGTCACTACGGGGTGGCGATCATGAGCAAGCAGCCGCCCCTCGAGGTGCAAAAAGGCTTCCCGACCGATCCCGAGGATGCCCAGCGCCGCATGATCATGGCCAGCTTCAAACGCGAGGACGGCTCCCTCATCAAGGTAATGAACGGCTACTTCCCGCAAGGGGAGAGCCAGGATCACGAGACCAAGTTCCCGGCCAAGCAGAAGTTCTACGAGGACCTGCAGCACTACCTGGAGACCCACCACACCCCGGACGATCCGCTGGTGCTGATCGGCGATGTGAACATCTCCCCCACCGATCTCGACATCGGCATCGGCGAGGCGAACCGCAAGCGCTGGCTGCGAGATGGCAAGTGCTCCTTCCTGCCCATAGAACGCGAGTGGATGGAGCGCCTGAAAGGCTTCGGGCTGACCGACACCTTCCGCGCCGCTAACCCCACCGAGTGCGAGCGCTTCTCCTGGTTTGACTACCGCTCCAAGGGCTTTGACGAGAACCGCGGCCTGCGCATCGATCTCATCATGGCGTCCAACGCGCTCAAGGACAAAGTGACCGAGACCGGCATCGATTACGAGCTGCGCGGCATCGAGAAACCCTCCGATCACGCCCCCATCTGGGCCTGCTTCGCCTGATGTGCCACCCGTGGGGGCCCCTGGCCCCCACGGGAATTGCCCCACGTCTTGCTGCTGTTTATCCCTTCGCCCTCCCCGTCACAGACTGTCGCGACCTCCCCTCTTCCCCAGCCCTCTCCCCCCATTGCCGCCAAGGCACAACAGCTCCGGTTCAACTTTGTCACTCCATTATTAAAAAGCCGTTATATAGCAAAGCGTTAAATGTGCAAACATGTCGTTAACAAGCCACATTGATAATAAAATTGCGCACAGCCATACGTGGCCCAATCGGCAGGAGTGTGAAGATGAAAGTTTCAGGCATCAGGAAAAATACATTCAAACGCGGTTGCATGGCCCTGGCACTGGCCAGTGTGCTGGCGGGCTGTGGCGATAACAAAGACGGCGATGCCCAGGCCCAACCTCAGGTCCCCGTGGTGGTGGCCACCGTTACCCCGGCCGATGTGCCCCTCACCACCGACGTGGTCGGCGAAACGGCCGGCTTTCGCGAGATAGAGGTGCGCTCCAGGGTGAGCGGCATACTGCTCAAACGCACCTATGTGGAGGGCCAACCGGTCAAGGCCAATCAGGAGCTGTTCCTGATCGACCCGGCCCCCTACCAGGCCGCGCTGGAGCAGGCCCAGGGCAGTCTGGCCCAGGAGCAGGCCCGCCTCAACAAGGCCCGCGCCGACCGGGAACGGATCATCCCGCTCTACCGTCGCCAGGTGGTGAGCCGTAAGGACTACGACGATACCATCGCCAACTATGAGGCGGCCGTTGCCTCCCTGCAGGCGGCCCAGGCCCAGGTAAAGGAGGCCGCGCTCAACCTTGGTTACACCCAGGTCACGGCCCCCATCGATGGCATGGCGAGCAAGAGCTCCCAGTCCGAGGGCAGCCTCATCTCCACCAGCGGTGACAATGGCCTCTTGACCACCATCACCCAGTTCGATCCTCTCTATGTGAACTTCTCCTATTCGGAGCAGGATCGCCTCATCTTCGATAATTTCCTCAAGAGTGGTCAGGTCAAGGCCAACACGGACGCCAACTGGCGCACCCATATCCGGCTGACCGACGGCTCCGTCTATCCCCAGCCGGGCCATCTCAACTTCTCCGACAACAGGGTCGATCCCCAGACCGGCACCATACGCGCGCGCGCCATCTTCGATAACAAGCAGGGGACTCTGCTGCCCGGCCAGTTCGTACGCATGACCATAGAACTGGGGGTACGCCAGAACGCCATCCTGGTGCCCTCCCGCGCCATAGTGCAATCCCAGGCCGATCGCATGGTGATGGTGGTCAATGCCGAGAACAAAGTCGAACCCAGGGTGGTCAAGCTGGGCCAGGGCATAGAGGACAAGGTGCTGGTCACCAGCGGCCTCAACCCCGGGGAGCAGTATGTGGTCGAGGGGCTGATGAAGGCCCGTCCCGGCGCCCTGGTCAAACCCGTCTCCGCCGAGCAGATGCAAACCATCACCACCAAGGTCATTGACCACAGCGCAGGCAAATAAGGAGTTCGTATGTTTTCCAAGTTCTTCATCGAACGCCCCATCTTTGCCAGCGTGATCTCGATCATCATCGTGCTGGCGGGCCTGGCAGCGATGCGCTCCCTCTCCATCGAGCAGTATCCGCAGATCACCCCGCCCGTGGTGCAGGTCACAGCCTACTATTCAGGCGCCACCCCCGAGGTCATCTCCCAGACGGTCGCCGCCCCCATCGAGCAGCAGATCAACGGCGTCGAGGACATGATCTACATGCAGTCCGGCTCCGCCTCCAACGGCCAGATGAACCTGAACGTCTACTTCAGCATCGGCACGGATCCGGATCAGGCCACCATCAACGTCAACAACCGGGTCTCGGCCGCCATGGCCCAGTTGCCCGACGACGTGAAGCAGCAGGGAGTGACGGTGCGCAAGAAGTCCACCTCCATACTGCAGGTGATCACCCTGGAGTCGCCGGAAGCCACCTTTGATACCACCTATCTCTCCAACTACGCCCTGCTCAACATCATCGATGAGCTCAAGCGTATCCCCGGGGTCGGCGATACCACGCTGTTTGGCGGCACCGACTATGCCATGCGCATCTGGCTCAGGCCGGACCGGCTGGCCCAGCTTGGCCTGACCACCAGCGATGTGGTCAGCGCCATTCGTGAGCAGAACACCCAGTTCGCGGCCGGCAAGATAGGGGCTCAGCCCACCTCGGCCCCCATCGACTTCACCTACACGGTGCAGACCAAGGGGCGGCTCGAGGATGTGACCGAGTTCCAGAACATCATCATCCGCTCCATGCCGGACGGCTCCAAGATCCGGGTGAAAGACGTGGCCAGGGTGGAGCTCGGGGGCAAGGACTATGACGTGACTGCCAAGGCCAACGGCAAGCAGGCCATCGGCATCGCCATCTACCTGCAGCCCGGCGCCAACGCGGTCGCGGTGTCGGATCAGATCAACAGCACCATGGCTTCCCTCAAGACCCGCTTCCCCCTGGGGATGGAGTACAGGATCCCCTACGACACCACTGAGTTCGTGAAGATCTCCATCGAGGAGGTGGTACATACCCTGATCGAGGCGATCGTGCTGGTGTTCTGCGTGGTCTATCTGTTCCTGCAAAACCTGCGCGCCACCCTGATCCCCTGTATCGCGGTGCCGGTGTCGCTGATCGGGACCTTCGCCGGCATGCTGGTGCTGGGTTTCTCCATCAACTTGCTGACCCTGTTCGGCATGGTGCTCGCCATCGGCATCGTCGTGGATGACGCCATAGTGGTGCTGGAGAACGTCGAGCGGATCATGCAGGAGAAGAAGTGTTCGCCCAAGGAGGCCGCCATCCTCGCCATGCAGGAGGTCTCCGGCCCCGTGGTCGCCATCGTGCTGGTGCTGTGCGCCGTGTTCCTGCCGGTCGCCTTCATGGGCGGCATGACCGGGGTCATGTACAAGCAGTTCGCCATCACCATCGCCGTCTCCGTGACCATCTCGGGTCTGGTGGCGCTGACCCTCTCTCCGGCTCTGTGCGCCATCCTGCTCAAGGAGGGACACCATAAACCGGCGCGCTTCTTCGTCTGGTTTAACGCCCAGTTTGACAAGCTGACCTCCCGCTACGTGCGGGGGGTGGCCTTCCTCAACCGCCGGGTCGGCATCGCCTTCACCATCATCGTGCTCATCCTGGCCGGGATCTATGTGCTCTTGCTGAAGGTGCCCGGCGCCCTGGTGCCCGACGAGGATCAGGGTTACCTCATCTCCTCGGTCATGCTGCCGGACGCCTCCGCCCTCACCCGCACCCAGGCCGTCGCGGATCAGTTCGACAAGATTGCCATGGCCAACCCCAACGTGCAGGACGTGGTCACCTTCTCGGGCTTTGACATACTGTCGAGCGCCATCATCAGCAACCGGGGCCTGAGCTTCATCACCCTCAAGGACTGGGGCGAGCGTCAGGGCGAGGGCCAGGACTCCTTCTCCCTCGCCAAGACGCTGCAGGGGTTCAGCGTCATGGGGCAATCCGATGGCGTCGTCGCCTCCTTCAACCCGCCCCCCATCCAGGGCATGTCCACCACGGGCGGACTGGAAGGCTATCTGCAAGATCGGGGATCGGGTGATACCAAGGCCTTCGCCGGCGAGGTGGATCGCCTGCTGGAAGCGGCCAAACAACGGCCCGAGCTGGCCAGTGTCACCACCACCTACCGGGCCAATGTGCCCCAGGTCTTCCTGGATCTCGACAGGGAGAAGGCCAAGGCGCTGGGGCTGCCCATCAACGCGGTGTTTGACACCATGCAGGCCACCTTCGGCCAGGTCTATGTCAACGACTTCAACCAGTTCGGTCGTACCTACCGGGTCCAGTTGCAGTCCGAGGCGGACTACCGGGCCCACAAGAGTGACATTCGCAACGTCTATGTCCGCTCCGACAAGGGCGACATGATCCCCCTCACCAGCCTGGTGACGGTACGCGATGCCACCGGCCCCGAGCTGGTCGAGCGCTTCAACATCTTCCCGGCGGCCAAGATCATGGCGCAGCCAGCCCCCGGCTACAGCTCGGGTCAGGCCATCGCCGCGCTGGAGCAGGTGGCTGACGAGACCCTGGGCAACGAAGCCAAGCTGGAGTGGACCGGCTCCGCCTATCAGGAGAAAGAGGCGGCAGGCAGTGCCGGCACCGCCTTTGGCTTTGGCATCATCATGGTGTTCCTGATCCTGGCGGCCCAGTACGAGCGCTGGACCCTGCCCTTCGCGGTCATCACCGCCGTACCCTTCGCCCTGTTTGGCGCCCTCTTCGCCACCTGGGCGGTAGGGCTCACCAACAACGTCTACTTCCAGATAGGGCTGGTGACACTGGTTGGCCTCGCCGCCAAGAACGCCATCCTGATCGTCGAGTTTGCGGTGATGAAACACGAAGAGGGGATGAGCCTGCTGGAATCGGCGCTGGAGGCGGCGCGGCTGCGTTTTCGTCCCATCGTCATGACCTCGCTCGCCTTCATCCTCGGTTGTGTGCCCCTGGTCACCTCGAGCGGTGCCGGCGCCGCCAGCCGTCACGCCCTCGGCTGGCCCGTCATCGGCGGCATGCTGGCGGCCACCTTCATCGCCATCTTCTTCATCCCGCTCTTCTTCCGCCTCATCATGCGGCGATCGGAGCAAAAAGGCGCTCCCGCGCCCGAGGAGAAACACTGAGACTGACGAGCCCCCGCCATGCGGGGGCTTTTTTTGCCTGCCAATGTGACGGCCGCGCCATTCCTGTCACCGGTTTCCCATCTGATGACGTCATGCCTTGACCTTCTCCTTTCGGTAAGGTTTAAATTCACCCTATTCATCACAGGGAAAATATCCATGTTGTCCTCGAGACTGCCCACAGAGCTCATCGCCCGGCTGTTGCTGGCGCTGGTGCTCGTCTGCAATCTCACCCTCTGCGTCAGTTGGCATGGAGTGACGAATGCCACCCCGACCAACCTGGTGATGAACACAGACGCAGAGATGCCTGCCATGCAGGGGCTCGCCTGCCATGGGAGCGATGACGGACAAGCTGGCGCGACCCTGAGCCAGGGGGATTGCCAGATGCACGGCGGCCTCACCTCCCCCGGCGGCAGTGGCCTGCTCTTGCTGGCGGCGCTGCTGACCCTGCTGGTCCTCCCCCTGTTGCTGCAACCCCGCACCCTCACCGCCGTACTGGATCACTGGTTACGGGATCCGCTCCTGCGCCTGCGTGGCACTCACCCCCCTTCCTGGCCCAGACGGCATCTGATGCTCTCTGTGCTACGCCATTAGATAGACCTTCTCCTGCGCGCCCGTTGCAAGCCTTGTCTTGCACGGGATCCCGCGCCTTGCCTGATCTTGCCCCGATTGGCCATGCCCCGAGGGCGCAAGGTGCCGTGCGTCTGCTGACTCGTCAGTGACGCCCCGTTTGCCGCCAAGCCTGTCGTTCAGGTCGCCGTGACCGGTGCCAACCCCATGAGGGCTGCGCCATCTCACAGACTCCCTCAGCGCTCGCGGCCTGACAGAAGAGAAGATGTACCATGTCACCAGCCAACTTTGTCGCCTCCCCGGGCGCCCCGTCCTCCTGCACTTTCTGCATGCAGATCCGCGCCGGAGGCCTGTTATGAACAAGAGCCTGCTGATGTCCGCCCTGCTGCTCGCCCTCGGCGCCGGTGGCGGCTACTGGGCCGCCAGCCAGACCGCCGGCAGTGGGCCTGAGGCGAAGGCCCCACTCTACTGGGTCAACCCCATGGATCCGCGTGACAGGCGCGACGCCCCCGCCAAGGACAACATGGGGATGGACTTCATCCCCGTCTATGAGGAGCAGAAGAGCGGCTCCCCCGGCACCGTCACCATCAGCCCCGAGATCCAGCAGAACCTGGGGGTACGGCTCGCCAAGGTAGAGCGCCTGCCCCTCCACCAGCAGATCGAGACGGTCGGCTACGTGGGCTACGACGAGGAGCGGCTGGAGGCCATCAATGCCCGCATGGCGGGCTGGATCCGCACCCTGGCCATCAAGAACGAGGGCCAGCGCATCGCCAAGGGCAGCTTCATCTACGATCTCTACGCGCCGGATCTGGTCAACGCCCAGCACGAATACCTGCTGGCGCTCAACACTGCCAACCCGCTGCTGCTGCGCGCCGCCGAGGGCAAGCTCAAGTCCCTGCAGGTACCGGCGGATCAGATAGCCTCCCTCAAGCGCACCCGCCAGGTGAGCGAGACGGTGCGCATCTATGCCCCCAGCAGCGGCTATGTCTCCGATCTCAAGGTGCGCGAGGGCCAGTACGTGGAGCCCGCCGCCGCCCTGTTCAACATCAGCACCCTGCAGCAGGTGTGGGTCAGCGCCGAAGTGTTCGAGCGCCAGGCCGGCCAGCTGAAGGTGGGCGACCCTGTCACCATGACCCTGGATTACGCCCCCGGCCGGCGCTGGCAGGGCAAGGTGGATTACCTCTACCCCACCCTGGACGCCGCCACCCGCACCCTCAAGGTGCGACTGCGCTTCGACAACCCGGACGAGTTTTTGAAACCCAACATGTTCGCCAAGGTGAGCATTCGCAGCGGCAAGGGCGAGCCCCAGATGGTGGTACCGAGTGAGGCGGTGATCCGCACCGGCAGTCAGAACCGGCTGGTGCTGGCACTGGGGGATGGCGGCTTCAAGTCGGTGGCGGTCACCCTGGGCGCCCAGTTCGGTGACAGGGTCGCCATCCTCGACGGGGTCGAGCCGGGGGACAACATAGTCAGCTCGGCCCAGTTCCTGCTCGACTCCGAGTCCAGCATCGACTCCGACTTCCAACGCATGACGGCAGTGCGGCCGCAGCAGATCTGGACCCAGGGGGAGATCCAGTCGCTGGATCTGGCGAGCCGCACCCTGACCGTCGCCCACCAGCCGATCCCCGAGTGGCAGTGGCCCGCCATGGAGATGGACTTCGCCGTGGCAGATGGCGTCGACATGAGCAAGCTCGTCCAGGGGCAGCGCCTGCACCTGCAGGTCGAGCAGCAGGGGGATGAGTACCGCATCGTCAACATCCATGTCGAGGATGCCCCTGCCAAGGATGAGATAAAGGGCATGGACGGCATGGACCACAGCCAGCACCAGATGGGGGACAAGCCATGATCCCGTCCATCATCTGCCGCTTTGCCGGCAACCGAGTCCTGCTGCCTGCGCGCCAAGCGAGAGGAGTCAAGCCATGATCCCATCTGTCATCCGCTGGTCCGTCGGCAACCGCTTCCTGGTGTTGCTGCTCACCCTCATGCTGACCGCCTGGGGGCTCTGGTCGGTCAAGCAGACCCCGGTCGATGCCCTGCCGGACCTCTCCGACGTGCAGGTGATCATCAAGACGGCCTACCCGGGCCAGGCGCCCCAGGTGGTGGAGGATCAGGTCACCTACCCGCTCACCACCGCCATGCTGGCGGTGCCGGGCGCCACTACGGTGCGCGGCTACTCCTTCTTCGGCGACTCCTTCGTCTATGTGCTGTTTGACGACAGCACCGATCTCTACTGGGCCCGCGCCCGGGTGCTGGAGTACCTGAGCCAGGTGGCCCCGAGCCTGCCCGGCTCGGCGCAGCCCCAGCTCGGCCCCGACGCCACCGGGGTGGGCTGGGTCTACCAATACGCCCTGGTGGACAGGAGCGGCAAACACGATCTGAGCGAACTCACCTCCCTGCAGAACTGGTTCCTGAAATACGAGCTGCAGACGGTGAACGGGGTCTCAGAGGTGGCGACCGTGGGCGGCATGGTGCGCCAGTACCAGGTGCGGGTCGATCCGGACAAGCTGCGCGCCTACGGCATCCCGCTCTCCCTCATCCAGACCGCCATCGAGCAGGGCAACCAGGAGACAGGCGCCTCCGTCATCGAGATGGCGGAAGCCGAGTATATGGTGCGCTCCAACGGCTATCTGAAGAGCGTCGAAGATCTCAAGCAGATACCCCTCGGCACCCAGGTGCGGGGCGCCCCCCTGCTGCTGGGAGACGTGGCGGATGTGGTCACCGGCCCCCAGAGCCGGCGCGGCGTCGCCGAGCTCAACGGCGAGGGCGAGGTGGTGGGCGGCATCATCGTCATGCGTTTCGGCGAGAACGCCCAGCGCACCATAGACGGGGTCAAGACGCGGCTGCGCGATCTCAAGAGCAGCCTGCCGGAGGGGGTGGAGGTGGTCACCGTCTACGACCGCTCCGATCTCATCCAGCGCGCCATCGACAACCTCTCCGGCAAGCTCATCGAGGAGTTCGCGGTGGTGGTGCTGGTCTGTCTGGCCTTCCTGTTCCACCTGAGATCCTCGCTGGTGGTGGTCATCACCCTGCCCATCGCGATTCTGGTGGCCTTCATCGTCATGCACCTGCAGGGGATCAACGCCAACATCATGTCCCTTGGCGGCATCGCCATCGCCATCGGCGCCATGGTGGATGGCGCCATAGTGATGATAGAGAACGTCCACAAGCATATGGAGCGCACCGAACTCACCGACAAGAACCGCTGGCAGGTGATCGTCGAGGCGAGCATAGAGGTGGGGCCCGCCATCTTCTTCTCCCTGCTCATCATCACCATGAGCTTCCTGCCGGTGTTCGCGCTGGAGGCGCAGGAGGGGCGTATGTTCCATCCCCTCGCCTACACCAAGACCTACGCCATGGCGGCGGCGGCCGGGCTCTCCATCACGCTCGTTCCGGTGATCATGGGTTACTTCATTCGCGGCAAGGTGCTGGCGGAACAGGCCAACCCCCTCAACCGTGGCTTAAGTCAGGGCTATATCCCGCTGCTCAACGCCGTGCTGGCCCGCCCCAAGACCACCTTGCTGCTGGCGCTGACGGTGACCGTCATCGGCTTCTGGCCACTCAGATATCTGGGCTCCGAGTTCATACCGCCGTTCGATGAGGGGGACATCATGTACATGCCCACCACCGCGGCCAACATCTCGGTGGGCAAGGCCAGGGAAATACTGCAACAGACCGACAAGCTGATCCGCACCGTGCCCGAGGTGCAGAACGTGTTCGGCAAGGCGGGGCGCGCCGACAGCGCCACCGACCCTGCCGATCTGGTGATGATGGAGACCAGCATCCAGCTTAAAGATCGCGAGCAGTGGCGCCCCGGCATGACCCCGGAGAAGCTGAAGGAGGAGCTCGACTCCCTCATCCAGTTCCCCGGCCTCACCAACGCCTGGGTGCCCCCCATCAAGACCCGCATCGACATGCTGGCCACCGGCATCAAGACCCCGGTCGGCATCAAGATAGCCGGGCCGGATCTCAAAGTGATCCAGCGACTCGGCCAGCAGCTCGAGCAGATCGTCGGCAAGGTGGAGGGGGCGGCCTCGGTCTACGCCGAGCGGGTGGCCGGTGGCCGCTACGTCAAGGTGGACATAGACAGGCTCAAGGCGGCCCGCTATGGCCTCAACATCGCCGACGTGCAGGCGGTGCTGGCCACCGCCGTCGGTGGCATGGACGTGGGTCAGACCATCGAGGGGCGCGAGCGCTACCCCATCAACCTGCGCTATCCCCAGAGCTACCGCGACTCGGTAGGCAGCCTGGAGCTGCTGCCCCTGGTGACCCCCAAGGGGGAGCGGATCGCCCTGGCGGACGTGGCCAAGGTCTACATCAGCGACGAGGCCCCCATGCTGCGCAGCGAGAACGCGCGCCTGAACGGCTGGGTCTACGTGGATATCCGCGAGCGGGACATCGGCTCCTTCGTGGCCGATGCCAAGGCCCAGGTGGACAAGCAGCTGGTGCTGCCGGCGGGCTACGCCCTCACCTGGTCCGGTCAGTACGAGTACATGGAGCGGGCCAAGGCGCGCCTCGCCTACGTGGTGCCGCTTACCCTCGCCATCATAGTGCTGCTGCTCTATCTGGCGTTCCGCCGCATGCAGGAGGTGCTGCTGATCCTCACCACACTGCCGCTCGCCGTAGTCGGCGGTATCTGGACCGTCTGGCTGCTGGACTTCAACCTCTCGGTGGCGGTGGGGGTGGGTTTCATCGCCCTGGCCGGGGTGGCGGTGGAGACCGGCGTACTGATGCTGGTCTACCTCAACCACGCCTGGGACGATCTGGTGGCCCGTGGCAAACCCGACTTGCGCGGCCTGCATCAGGCCGTCATCCAGGGCGCCGCCCTGCGGCTGCGCCCCAAGATGATGACGGTGGTCACCATCATCGCCGGCTTGCTGCCCATCATGTGGAGCCACGGCACCGGCTCCGAGGTGATGCAGCGCATCGCCGCGCCCATGATAGGCGGCATGGTGACGGCCCTGGTGCTGACCCTGCTGGTGCTGCCCGCGGCCTTCTATCTGTGGCGCCGCCGTGGCCTGGCGCCCGAGCAGGCCGAATGATCCGAATTCACCACCGACTCTGCATAAACGACTCAAGGAAAACACCATGAACTACAAGACGCTGACCCTGACCCTGCTGCTTGGCCTCGCCTCTCTCCAGGCCCGGGCCGAGATGACCATGAACCACGAGGGGCACGACATGTCCCAGATGGAGGGGATGGAGATGAAACCGACAGAGGAGATCGTGATGACCAAGGGGGTCATCAGCCGCATCGACGAGGCGAACCAGAAGGTCGGGATCAAGCACGAGGCCATCGCCAACCTCAAGATGCCCCCCATGACCATGGTGTTCGTGCTGGCCGACCCGGCCCTGCTCAAGGGCCTGCAGGTGGGGGATGCGGTCGGCTTCCACGCCGAGAACCCGGCTGGCAAGCTGACCATCACCCGGCTGCAGAAGCAGTAAGCCGCGCACCGGACAAGAAGACGGCGGGCACTGGGCCCGCCGTTTCTTTATCTGCTCTCTCGGCCGGATTCAGCCGCGAATATGGTCGATAAAGGCGTCGATCTGCTCGCGGCCGCAGGCCGGGTTCATGAACACCGCCTTCTCGCCAGCGATGTAGGAGTACTTGCCGCGCTCGTCGTACTCGGAATGCGCCACCGCCTCCACCCAGTTGGTGAAGAGCCCGACCTTGCCGCGATGTTTGAACAGGCTGCGGTGATAGTCGGTGTTGCGTTGCAGCCGCGCCTTGTAGGCGGGATCGGCGCTGCGGGCCAGCTCGAAGGCGAACTCGGCCTCGGGATCGCTCACCCACTCGGGGTTGTAGATCTTGAAGCCCACGCTCGGCCCCTGGTTCTCCTGGGCCACCAGCTTGACGTTGCCAAGCTGGCTCAGGCGGAAGCGGAAGTAGTTGGCATTCTGCAGGCAGTGGGCCAGCACGGTACGATAGCCCTCCACCCCCATGTAGTTGAGCGCCGCATAGGCGCCGAACAGGCCGCTCGCCCCGCGGGAACACTCGATGGTGGACTGCAGGTGGGTCTGGCCCTGGATGTCCCGCTCGAAGTAGGAGAAGTTCTCCGGATCGTTCTCCATCGCCTTGAGATCGTCCTGCTCCTTGATCATCACCAGGCTGGAGGTGTAGGGCACATAGCCCCACTTCTGGAAGTCGACGGTGAAGGAGTCGGCGTATTTGAGCTCGGCGAAGCGCGCCACGTTGCGCTCAATTCCCGCCAGGGTGGCGGCGTTGATGGCGAGCGGGTTGACGGCGAAGTCGTAATCCAGGAAGAAGATCATCGACCAGCCGATGGCGGCATCCACGTGGATGTGGGGCTTGACCGCCACCTCGAAGCGCTCGCACAGGCGATCCCGCAGCGCCACCACGGGTTTCACCTGATCCACCCCGAAGGTGTCTGTGGTGCCCATGGTGAGCATGATGGTGGGCACCACGTGTTTGAGGGCGAAGCAGGCGGTCAGGGTGCGCTCGAGATCCACCAGATCGATGTCGTTGTTCTCGCCGACCTGGATGCGGATGGTCTTGTGCTCTATGTCCACCCCGAGCAGGGAGAGGTTGGTGATGTTGGAGTAGTGGCCTCCCTGGGAGTTGATGATGCGGTAGTCCTGATAGTGGCCGAGCCCCTTGTGCTTGGCCTCGGGCAGGCTCTTGCGGATGCCGAGCAGGTAGCCGTAGAGGTTACAGAAGGTCCCCCCCTGGGTGAAGATGCCGGTGGCGCGGGCCGGATCGTAGCCCGCCAGCAGGGCTATCTGGCGCACCACCTTCTTCTCCAGCTCCTCGGCCACCCCGGCATACTCGGAGTAGACCAGGTTGGGGTTGGCCAGGATGCCGAGCTGGGCGCCGTAGATGGCGGGATCCGCCGACATGGTGATGACGTTCTCGACGCTGGAGGGGTTCTCCCAGTCCTTGGAGAGGGCGCCGGCAAACAGCAGCTCGGCCATGGGCTCGCCCGGGGCACGCATGGCCTGGGGCACCGGCATGGTCTCGCACAGATCCGCGAGCCGGGCCCGGCCATCGGGCCAGGCGTTCAGCCGCGCGTCCGGGGCCAGGCCACGGGCACGAAACTCGTTGAGGGTGGCGAAACCGGGTTCGCGGAACACCGGCCAGAGCTCGGGATTGCGGGAGAAGTAGTGGGCTTTGACGGTGGCGAAACGACGTTCGAATGCGGGGGAGACGGCGTTGACGCCGTCATCTTTCAGATAAACCAGATCGCTCATTTTTAGACCATTAGTACTGCAAAGGTGCCCCGTTTATACCTCTGGGGCCGCGCTTGAGACAGCGACAATATCTAATGGCCTGCCCTACTTTTTATCATGGCAGCGGCAGGCCAAGGGCTGGCGGCGAGCCGCCCCTGGCCGGTCCGATGCCGTTTCGTGATCCGGGTCATGCCCGCTTCAGCGCAGCGCCGCCACCAGCCAGGCCTCGAGCTCCGCCAGCTCGCCCGCCTGGGCAGGAAACGCTAGCCCCAACTGGCGCAACAGGGCCGCGACGGCCTCGGGTCGATAGGCAGTGCCCGGCAGCCGCTCGGCCAGCGCATCCAGCGGCGCCGGATCCAGGCTGTCGCTGAAGATCTGCACCCGGCCGATGAGCCCCTTCTCCACGTCGAAGTGCAGCTCGACCCCGCCCCAGCCGAAACGTTCATTCAGCTGGTGACTGAAGGCGGGCGCGTGGCCGAAGTTCCACTCCCAGCTGCGCTGACGGGCGAAGGTCTCGGCGAAGCCGGGTAAGTCCGGCAGCTGTTCGGGGGAGATGTGCTCAGGGGCGACCCGGGCACCATGATGCGCAAAGAAGGCATCTGTCAGCGCCTGGACGACCCGCTCATGATCGACGCCGGGCAGCAGATCGCAGAGGTTGGCGACCCGGCTGCGCACCGAGGTGATCCCCTTGGCCGCCAGCTTCTTGGGATCCGGGTTCAGGTAGTTCGCGAGTCGGCTCAAGTCAGCGTCCAGCAGCAGGGTGCCGTGATGAAAACCGCGATCATGGGTCTCTCTATAGGCCGAGCCCGAGACCTTGCGATCCCCGTCCGGGGTCGCCACCAGCAGATCGTTGCGACCGGAGGCGAAAGCCTCCACCCCGAGCTGTTTCAGGGCTGACAACACGATGGCGGTGGAGAGGCTCTTGTCATAGCCGGGCTTGCCGGCCATGAAGGTGAAGCAGCTGTTGCCAAGGTCGTGAAACACGGCCCCGCCCCCGCTGCTGCGGCGGGCCAGGGTCACCCCATCCTCCTCCATCCGGCGGGTGTTGCACTCCTTCCAGGGGTTCTGGGCGCGGCCGATCACCACGGTATTGGCGTTGCGCCACAGGAACAGCACCCGCTGGGCGGGATCCATCTGGCGGAAGATGCACTCCTCCACCGCCAGGTTGAACAGGGGATCGTGAGAATCTGAGATAAGCAGGCGCAGGGGCAGCATGGGCAAGCCTTGTCAAAACAACGGGGCTCCGATGTTACCACCTTCAGCCTCGGGAGGGAGCCGTCGCGCCTGCCAGCGGCGCGATAGGCCCGGGTGACATCAGGGCTGGTTGCGCTGCTGCAGCCAGGGCAGCGTTCGATCGATGAGCAGGACGCCGGCCACCATGGCGGCCACGAACAGCCCTATCATGGGCTGGCCGCTGACGAGCAGGCTCAACGCCGGGCCCGGGCAGATCCCGGCCATGCCCCAGCCGATGCCAAACAGCGCCGAGCCGCCGAGGAGACGCGCATCCAGCACGGGTGCGGGCAGGGCGCAGATGGCGTCACCCAGCAAGCCGTGGCTGCGGGGTTTGACCAGCAGGAAGTAGCCTGGCATGAACACCAGCAGGGCCCCGCCCATCACGAATGCCAGGCTGGGGTCCCAGGCCCCCGCCACGTCGAGAAAGCCCAGGATCCTGGCCGGATCCACCATGCCGGAGAGAGCGAGGCCGAGCCCGAACAGCAGGCCGGACAACAGACTGATCAGCAGTTTCATCCCGGAGCTCCTTACAGCAGATGGTGACTGACGAACACGGTGAGCGCACCGGTGGCCATGAAGGTGAGGGTGGCGGCGAGGGAGCGACGGGACAGCCTCCCCACCCCGCAGATACCGTGACCGCTGGTGCAGCCATTGCCGAGGCGGGTGCCCATCCCGACCAGCAGCCCGGCCAGCAGCACCAGCGGCCAGGCCGGCAGCGTCGCGAAGCTCGGCATCGGGACCCACGCCAGGCGAAACGCCAGCAGCGCCCCGCCGCCCAGCCCAAGCAGGAACAGCCAGCGCCAGGCATCCGTCTGCTGCAGGGCGCCAGCCAGGATGCCGCTGATGCCGGCCACCTTGGCATTGAACAGCAACAGTATCAGGGCGGCGGATCCGATCAACATGCCGCCCCCCAAGGCAAACAGCCATTGGCTCTCAAACATAGGCACTCCTGGTAACGGGCTCAGCCTGCTGGCAGGCGGGCCCCGTGGCTTGGCCCGCCCACTGCGACGGCGGGGATTATTAATAAATTAGTGATTGCTAATGTTTGGTCATTCTACGATCCGAGAAAACATTAGCAACCGCTAATTTATAGCCGCTGCCGGCGGCAGGCGCACCCTGCCGTGGTGGCGTCGCCCTTGAGGGTGCCGGGTCGGTGAACTTGTTTCCGAATGTTGCCGCGTTAGGAGAGGGCTTTACCTCGGCGCCGCGGATGGGTACCATCTGGCCGTCCATCAACAGCGGAGACCATCAGTGGGCAATTCATCAAGTGACAGTGACAGGCCGACCCTGATCGTCGGCACCCAGGTCGCGAGATAGCCGCAGCGTTGCCTCTGCCGCCCTCTCGCAAACCTGCGAGAAGCGGAAATCCACTCCCCTCTTCTCTCGTTTTACACTTGACGTCAGGTGAGCTCCTGCCCATGTTGGCGGCCACCTTGCCTGCATAGTTTCTGCTTCCCACAAGGAGGCTGCTATGCGCTTTGTTTCGACATTATTGACCTCAACCCAGACCCGTCCACTGCTGAGCAGGCTGGGCCTGTTGCCACGCTGGCCGCGCGGCAAGCAGCGCCAGCACCACTACCGGCTGCAGATCCGTTGTCAGGATCGCGCCGACATGGAGCTGGTGCTGGGCATGGTGGCCCACAGCCTGCAACCGGCCGGGCTGCGCCCCATGCAGTCGCTGCGGCCGGGCCGCGGCGATGGCCGGGAGCTGGTGCTCAACCTGAGCTGCACCCCTTCCCAGCGCCGTTACCTGGTGCAGTTCGTCCATCAGGTCGGGGTCGCTCACCCCGTTCGTTGGGAGCTGCACCCGCGGCGGGGTGACGAGCCCCGGCTCAATTAAATGAAAAAGGGGCCAACTTGGTTGGCCCCGTTCAATCACACTTTAGTGCCCGCCCGCCGACGGTCTGAGAACGCGGGCCGGCTCGGCCTGTGCGCCCGCTTTCCATCATCATGATGGCCTTCACCGCTCAGACGCCATTTATCGGGGCATCCGACGGCCCCCTCATCCATGCCGAAGGCCATCTTCAACCAGAAGGAGTACGCCATGAGAATGTGGCAACAACTAGACATGATTTCCCTGCTCGACACCCTGGCCAGCCTGCTGCTGGCCTTCGTGCTGGGCAGCCTGGTCGGGCTGGAGCGCCAGTACCGCCAGCGTACCGCCGGCCTGCGCACCAACGTGCTGGTCGCCGTGGGGGCGGCCCTGTTCGTCAGCCTGGCCCAGCGCATCTATGACCTGCACGGCGGCAACTACAACGTGGTCCACGTGGTGGCCTACATCGTCTCCGGCATCGGCTTTCTCGGTGCCGGCGTCATCATGCGCGAGTCCGGCAACATTCGCGGCATCAACACCGCCGCCACCCTGTGGGGCGTGGCCGCGGTCGGGGCCGCCTGCGGTGCCGGGCTGGCCATGGAGGCTGTGCTTGGCGCCCTGTTCGTGCTGGCCGCCAACACCCTGCTGCGGCCGCTGGTCAATCAGATCAATCGCCGGCCGGTGGACAACACCGACACCGAGGTGACCTATCGCGTCACCGCCCTCATCCGGCGCGAGCACCAGAAGGAGGTACTGCCCTGGCTGGAGAAGATGCTGGATCAGGCCAACTACCCCCTGAGCGAGCTGGATATCGAGCCCTTCGGGGAGCAGGATCTGGAGATCTCGGCGGTGCTGCTGGCCACCTCCATCGACGGCGTCGAGCTGGATGCCCTGATGCAGACGCTCGGGCAGCACCCCTGCATCCGGCAGATCTTCTGGCGCACCAGCATCACGGATTGATAGCTGGGAGCGAGTCAGGGGCACCGGGGGGGCGCCCCGCAGACAAAAAGAAAGCCGGCACAGAGGCCGGCTTGCATCACGCTTGCGGTGATTACTTGGTCAGGTCATCGAAGAAGCGTTTCACCCCTTCGAAGAAGCCTTCCGATTTTGGCTTGTGGGTCTTGGCGGCGGCACCGCTGAACGACTCGTCCAGCTGACGCAGCAGCTCTCGCTGGGTCTCGGTCAGCTTGACCGGGGTCTCGATCACCACCTTGCACATCAGATCGCCGACCTGGCCGGAGCGCACGGACTTGACGCCCTTGCCACGCAGACGGAACAGCTTGCCGGTCTGGGTTTCCGCCGTGACCTTGAGCTTGACCCGACCATCCAGGGTCGGCACCTCGATCTCGCCACCGAGCGCCGCCGTGGTGAAGCTGATGGGCACTTCGCAGTAGAGATCGTTGCCGTCACGCACGAAGATCTCATGCTCCTTGACGTGTACCTGTACGTACAGATCCCCTGCCGAGGCCCCCGCCTCCCCCGCTTCCCCTTCACCGGAGAGACGGATGCGGTCGCCGGTATCGACCCCGGCCGGGATCTTGACCGACAGGGTCTTGGTCTTCTGGTAGCGACCCTCACCGTGACACTTGCGGCACGGATCCTTGATGATCTTGCCACGACCGTGGCAGTGCGGGCAGGCCTGCTGCACCGCGAAGAAGCCCTGGCGCATCTGCACCTGACCCGCACCGTGGCAGGTCGGACAGGTATGGGCCTGACTGCCGGTGTGGGCACCCGAGCCGTTACAGACCTCGCAGTGGACCTGAGTCGGTATCTTGATCTCCTTGGAGACCCCGCGTACCGCCTCTTCCAGGGTCAGCTCCATGTTGTAGCGCAGGTCGGAGCCACGGGCCGGGCCACGCCGGCCACCGCCACTGCGGCCACCGAAGATGTCACCAAAGATATCGCCGAATGCATCACCGAAGTCCGCGCCGCCGCCAAAGCCGCCGTGACCACCGCCCCCCTGGCTTTGATCCACCCCGGCATGACCGTACTGGTCATAGCGGGCGCGCAGGTTCTCGTCGGTCAGCACCTCGTAGGCTTCCTTGACCTCTTTGAACTTCTCTTCGGATGCGGCATCACCCTGGTTGCGATCCGGGTGATACTTCATCGCCAGACGCTTGTACGCCTTCTTGATCTCGCGCTCATCGGCACCTTTCGACACCCCGAGCACTTCATAGAAATCGCGCTTCGACATACTCATCCTGTTGCTACTTAAACAGTTATGCAGACGGGCGTTGGTCACCCAACGCCCGCAAATTCAGTGACTAAGCCAATGGGCAGAGCGAACTCTGCCCAGCTGGGTATGGCTTATTTCTTGTCGTCTTTCACTTCTTCGAACTCGGCGTCGACCACGTCGTCTTCGGCCTTGGCAGAAGAAGTCTGACCGGCATCGGCACCAGCGCCCTGTGACTGCTGCTGGGCAAGCTCCATCAGCTTCTGGGACGCTTCCAGCAAAGCCTGTTGCTTGGCTTCGATGGCCGCCTTGTCGTCACCCTTGATGACGGCTTCCAGCTCGCTCAGTGCGGTTTCGATCTTGGTCTTCTCGTCGGCGGGCAGGGCGTCACCGGCTTCGGTGATCTGCTTGCGGACCGAGTGGACCAGACCGTCAGCCTGGTTGCGGGTCTGCACCAGCTCCTCGAACTTCTTGTCTTCGGCCGCGTTGGCTTCCGCCTCGCGTACCATGCGTTCGATCTCCTCGTCGGACAGACCGGAAGAAGCCTGGATGGTGATCTTCTGCTCCTTGTTGGTCTCCTTGTCCTTGGCGGAGACGTGCAGGATGCCGTTGGCATCGATATCGAAGGTCACTTCGATCTGCGGCAGACCGCGCTGTGCCGGACGGATGCCTTCCAGGTTGAACTGGCCCAGAGACTTGTTGTCGCTGGCGCGCTTGCGCTCACCCTGCAGCACGTGAATGGTCACGGCAGACTGGTTGTCTTCGGCAGTGGAGAACACCTGGGACTTCTTGGTCGGAATGGTGGTGTTCTTCTCGATCAGCGCAGTCATCACGCTACCCATGGTTTCGATACCCAGGGAGAGCGGAGTCACATCCAGCAGCAGCACGTCGGTCTTCTCACCAGACAGGACCGCGCCCTGAATGGCAGCACCCATGGCCACGGCTTCGTCCGGGTTGACGTCTTTGCGCGGCTCTTTGCCGAAGAAGTCAGCCACGGTCTTCTGCACCAGCGGCATACGGGTCTGACCACCCACTAGGATGACGTCGTCGATCTCGCCGACTGCCAGACCGGAGTCTTTCAGGGCGACACGGACCGGCTCCAGGGAGTCTTTCACCATGTCTTCCACCAGGGATTCCAGCTTGGCGCGGGTCACCTTGATGTTCATGTGCTTGGGACCGGTGGCATCTGCAGTGATGTACGGCAGGTTCACGTCGGTCTGCTGCGCGGAAGAGAGCTCGATCTTGGCTTTCTCGGCGGCATCTTTCAGACGCTGCAGGGCCAGCTGGTCGTTGCGCAGGTCGATGCCCTGCTCACGCTTGAACTCGTCAACCAGATAGTTGATGACACGGTTGTCGAAGTCTTCACCACCTAGGTGGGTGTTACCGTTGGTCGCCAGTACTTCGAAGGTGGTTTCCCCTTCGACTTCGTCGATCTCGATGATGGAGATGTCGAAGGTACCGCCGCCCAGGTCGTATACGGCAACCTTGCGCTCACCCTTGACCTTGTTCACGCCGTAGGCAAAGGCCGCAGCGGTCGGTTCGTTGATGATGCGCTTGACGTCCAGACCGGCGATGCGACCGGCATCCTTGGTGGCCTGACGCTGGGCGTCGTTGAAGTAGGCCGGTACCGTGATGACGGCTTCGGTCACCGGCTCGCCCAGGTAATCCTCGGCGGTCTTCTTCATCTTCTTCAGCACTTCGGCAGAGATCTGCGGCGGTGCCATCTTCTTGCCTTTGACTTCTACCCAGGCGTCACCGTTGTCGGCCTTGGCGATGGCGTACGGCATGATCTTCAGATCGCGCTGCACTTCTTCATCCTCGAAACGACGGCCGATCAGACGCTTGATTGCAAACAGCGTGTTCTTCGGGTTGGTGATGGCCTGACGCTTAGCCGGCTGACCAACCAGGATTTCGCCGTCATCGGCATAGGCAATGATGGACGGAGTAGTACGGTCGCCTTCCGCGTTCTCGATCACGCGAGCATGGTCGCCATCCAGAATAGCAACACAGGAGTTGGTAGTACCCAGGTCAATACCGATGATTTTACCCATTTGACGAATCTCCAAATACTTTGAATAAACTGGCGAGGTGCTCGCCTTAATACGTTAACGGCTAGGTGGGGGCTGCCACTGTGGCTTTCAAGCTCCCGACATCAAATTCTTGCCACTGTGCAGTGCAATAGTCTGTGCCGCCGTGGCCTTGCCACCTATATGGGGCCGCGATGTTGAGCTTCAAGTCCTGCGCATAAAAAACCGTACCAACTTGTCGGTCAGCGGCCACATTTGCACCCACTCGCCGCGGATCCCAATAAAAAGCCCGCCGAGCGGCGGGCTCAATGGGGGGATGCGTCTCAGGCAGGGGCCTTGGAGACCATCACCATGGCCGGACGAATGACCCGACCGTTGAGCTCGTAGCCCTTCTGCATCACGGCGATGACGGTGTTGGGTGCCAGCTCGGCATTCTCGATCATGCTGATGGCCTGATGGGCATTGGGGTCGAACGGCTGGTTCAGGGGATCCAGCGCGACCAGACCGAACTTGCCCACCGAGCTCTGCATGGACTTGAGCGTCAGCTCAACCCCTTCGATCATCGGCTTGAGGGCTTCGTCTTCTTTGTCTGCCAGCTCGATGGCCCGCTCCAGGTTGTCCAGCACCGGCAACAGTTCCCCGGCAAACTTCTCCAGCGCGAACTTGTGTGCCTTCTCCACGTCCTGGGCGACGCGGCGACGCAGGTTTTCCATCTCGGCGGCGGCGCGAATGGCACGCTCTCGCTCGTCGGCAGCGGCCTGCTGGGCAGCTTCCAGCTGGGCTTCCAGCTCGGCAATGCGGGCCTGTTCGGCTGTCACTTCACTGTCTACATCGGTCGGCTCGACTGGCTGGACTTCCACTTGCTCCATCGCTTCAACCTTTTGTTCTTCGTGGTTCATGACATCTCCAATATTCAGGGTTACTTGTTAGGGTCTGTTGACGTTTAGGCGCAAGCCGCGTTGCTGCAACAAATGACGTCAGGCTAGGCGCGAAACGCTGGCAATGGTTGTTCCCTTGGCAAGTTCCGCAACAACGCATGACCTCATTTGCGGCGCAACCCGCAGGGACGGGTCAGTTTTTGCGTGTAACGTCGTTACTCGACGGCTCATTTGGATGACCAAACTTCGCGTCTCGCGCCTAGCTCCGCGCAAAAACTGACTCCGTCGCGGTCGCGACGAAACATCAACAGACCCTATGTTGGCGCTATTATGGGGACGTCGCCCCGGCTTTCAAGGGGAAAAGGGCCCTCTCATGGCCAATGAGGTGAGCCAACCGGCATTTTTGCCGCTTTTCCGGGCCGGATCCGCCCGCCGGGCATGGCAGCAGACAAATCCCCACCAAAGCGCGGTATACTCCCCTCAATACTCAGCCCCAGACCCGATAACCTATGGATTCTCCGTTCAAAACCATCGCCCTGATCGGCAAACCCCATCATGAAGGTGCCAACCAGACCCTCAGCGGCCTCTATCAATACCTGAGCAGCCGCGGCTTTCGGGTGCTGCTCGAGAGCCGGGTCGCCCACACCCTGGGCGTGCTCTGCGATGACGTGATGGATCTGGTGCAGCTCGGGGAGCAGGCGGATCTGGCCATCGTGGTCGGCGGCGACGGCAACATGCTGGGGGCCGCCCGGGTGCTGTCGCGCTTCGATGTGGCGGTGATCGGCGTGAACCGGGGCAATCTCGGCTTCCTGACGGATCTCTCGCCCCAGGACTACCTGCCGCCCCTGGAGCAGGTGCTCTCCGGCCACTTCAAGAGCGAGCATCGCTTCCTGCTGGAGGCCGCCGTCTATCGCCACGGTGAGCGCAAGTCCAGCAACCTGGCGGTGAACGAGGCGGTGCTGCACCCGGGCAAGATAGCCCACATGATCGAGTTCGAGGTCTACATCGATGGCAGCTTCATGTACAGCCAGCGCTCGGACGGCATCATAGTCGCCACCCCCACCGGCTCGACCGCCTATTCCCTGTCGGCGGGGGGCGCCATCCTCACCCCCAAGCTCAATGCCATCACGCTGGTCCCGATGTTTCCGCACACCCTGAGCAGCCGCCCCATAGTGCTGGATGCGGACAGCGAGGTGCGCCTGCTGGTCTCCCCCGACAATCAGGATGACGCCATGCAGGTGAGCTGCGACGGCCAGGTGACCCTGGCGGTGCACCCGGGTGACGAGATCCTCATCAAGAAGAGCAGCCACAAGCTGCATCTGGTCCACCCCCTCGATTACAGCTACTTCCACGTGCTGCGCAACAAGCTCGGCTGGGGCAGCAAGCTGTTTTAAGCCAGTCAGACAGCCTGTGTGAGGCCGACACTTTACTGTATGGAAAACCAGTATATACTGGATGCATACACAGTAATGTTGGCCTATACAGGATGAGACCATGCTGACCCAGCTGACCGTCAACAACTTCGCTATCGTCAAGTTTCTCGAACTCGATCTGCAATCCGGCATGACCTGCATCACGGGTGAAACCGGCGCAGGCAAATCCATTGCCATCGACGCGCTCGGCCTCTGCCTCGGCGAGCGGGCCGAGGCCAGCATGGTGCGACCGGGCAGCGACAAGGCCGAGGTCAGCGCGCGTTTCCTGCTAGATGGCAACCCGGCCGCCCGCGCCTGGCTCACCGCCAACGAGCTGGAAAACGAGGGGGAGTGCATAGTGCGGCGGGTGCTCTCCGCCGAGGGGCGCTCCCGCAGCTACATCAACGGGGTGCCCGTTCCCCTGGTGCAGCTGCGCAGCCTTGGTCAGTTGTTGGTCAACGTCCACGGCCAGCACGCCCACCAGATGCTGCTCAAGCCCGATTATCAACTTGCCCTGCTGGATGGGTACGCCGGCCACCATCTGCTGCTGGACGAGGTGCGCCAGCACTACCAGCAGTGGCGCCAGCTGCAAAACGAGCTCAACCGCCTCAAGGCCGAGCAGCAGCAGCGGGAGGCTCGCCGCCAGCTGATCGAATACCAGGTGCAGGAGCTGGATGAATTCGCCCTGCAACCGGGGGAGTTTGAAACCATCGAGGAGGAGCATCAGCGGCTCGCCAACGGCACCGAGCTGATGCAGGAGTGCGGCCAATGCCTCGATCTGCTCTATGACAACGAGGAGACCACCATCGCCGGCCTGCTGCAGGTGGCGGTGGACAGGGCCGAGACCCTGGTCGCCATGGATGGTCGTCTCGGCAACGTGCTGGGGATGCTCAACGAGGCCCTGATCGGGGTGCAGGAGAGTCACAGCGAGCTGCGCAGCTACCTCGATCTGCTGGAGCTGGATCCCGAGCGCTTCAACGAGCTGGAGGCCCGCCTCTCCAAGGCCATCAATCTGGCCCGCAAACACCATGTCAAACCGGCTGAGCTGGCCCTGCATCATCAGGATCTCGCCAGCGATCTCGCCCGCCTCAACTCGGATGAGGAGCGCCTCGAAGGCATGGAAGACGAGCTGGCCCAGGCCCGCCTGGCCTTCGTGCAGGCGGCAGAGGTGCTCAGCCAGAGCCGCCAGCGCTATGCCGAGGAGCTCGGCGCAAAGGTGACCAGTAGCATGCACGAGCTGGCCATGCCAGATGGCCGCTTCATCATAGAGGTGCGACCGGATGCCCAGAGCAGCCTATCCCCCCTTGGCATAGATAGGGTGGAATTCATGGTGACCACCAACCCGGGTCAGCCGATCCAGCCCCTTGGCAAGGTCGCCTCCGGCGGGGAGCTGTCGCGCATCAGCCTCGCCATCGTGGTGATCAGCGCCCGCAAGGTGTCGACACCGACCCTCATCTTCGATGAGGTGGATGTGGGGATCAGCGGCCCGACCGCGGCCGTGGTCGGCCGTCTGCTGCGCCAGCTCGGCGAATCCACCCAGGTGATGGTGGTCACCCACCTGCCGCAGGTGGCCGGCAAGGGGCACCAGCACATGGTGGTCAGCAAGCATACCGATGGCAAGACCACCGAAACCCAGATGCGGGTCCTCAACCCGGGCGCCCGTCTCAACGAGCTGGCCCGCCTGCTGGGGGGGGATCAGATCACCGACAATACCCTGGCCAACGCGCGCGAGCTGCTGACCTGCTGAGTACCGCACGGGAAGGGGGATATTTCTCCTTCCCACTCACGTTCATCAGAATATTCAACACGCCAAGCGCACCAACAACACAGGTACAACCACAAAACGATTAATCTTCAACATCTCAAGCTACTGCCACGCACTCACTCTGGATTTTCTCCCTCTCCTCCGAGCGGTAGAGTGACGGCTATGGGGCTGCCCCGTGTACACTGTCATCATCAGCCCACCCCTTTTACCCGAGCCCGGCAACGGATCCCCTGCCAGGCCCAGCAACTCAGGAACCGTCCATGCTTCATGTCTTTGGTCACAAGAATCCCGATAGCGACAGCATCTGCACCGCACTGGTCGCCGCCGACTGGCTGAACGGCCAGGGCCGCCCTGCCCAGGCCTTTGCGCTGGGGACGCCCATCGCCGAGACGCGCTTCATTCTGGAAACAGCTGGAGTGGAGGCGCCGCCCGTACTCACCGAGAGCGTGGCCGACAAGCCGGTCTTTCTGGTGGATTTCAGCGAGCTGGAGCAGGGGCCGGAAGGGCTGGCCGATGCCGATGTGCAGGGCCTCATCGATCACCACCGCATCGGTACCCTCATTACCCGCGGCCCGCTCGATGCCTGGGTCAGGGCGGTCGGCTGCAGTGCCACAGTGCTGCTGGAGCTGATGGGTTACGACCAGCTCTCCCGTGCCCAGGCCAGGTTGCTGCTGGGGGCCATCGTCAGCGATACCTTCAACTTCACCTCCCCCACCACCACGGCGCAGGACAGGATCGCGGCCGACCGGCTGCTCCCCATCGCCGAGCTTGCGCTGGCTCCCTTTGCCCAGACCCTGCTGGAGCGTCGCACCCAGATCGGTGATGCCGCCCTGGCCGATCTGCTGGTCTTGGACGAAAAGGAGTACCAGATTGCCGGTCACAAGCTGTTCGTCAGCCAGATCTGCGTGATGAACCCAGCCGAAATCCAGGCGCGTCAAACCGAGCTGGATCAGGCGATGCAAGCTCGCGTGGCGCAAGATGGTCTGGATGGTTATGTGCTGATGCTGACGGACTTGGCCAAGGGAGACAGCCAGCTCCATTTCGCCAGCCAGGGACTCTTGCCGGCAGATCCCGTCCACCTTGCCGGCGCCGTCAGCCGCAAGAAAGAAGGCTTGCCCTGGCTCGCCAGGCATTTCGCCTGATGGCCAGACTGACTCGATCATCGACAGACAACTTGAACCTCCTTCCCTGAGTCCTCATCTCATGTTCGTTCAGGGGGCTCGGGCCACATTTTGAATCCATTTGTGGCCCTGCCCCCCAATCCCTTCATTTTCCATTCAACTCAATCTGTTATGATGATGTAAACGGACCTGATGCGTTCTGGCATCGCCGACAAGAGGTGACGCTGAACGAGTGAGACGGGTTCGTTTGATGGGACTATCCCGCGGGCTCCGGATGGTGAGAGACAAGGGCCTCATCCTCCTTGACCCGCACCTGAGAAGGAGAACTGCTTATGACCCCAACCAATATTGTGCTGTTGCTGGAAGGCAAGGGTTACGAGCAGGAGACGCTGGCCAAGGCGAGTCGGCTGGCGCAAGGAATGGGCTGCGAGCTGACCCTGCTGCACCTGACCCACAGCAGCAAAGTCCGGCGCAACAGCCTGTCGCTGTCACAAGAAGAGCGCAGTGCCCAGGGCACCCTGGATGCCAAAGCCATCATCAGCCAGCTCATCACCCTCCTGCCCCACCCGGTCGATTACCAGTGTCTGGTGGTGGATGATGTGGTGGCAGACTTGAGCCGTTGGCTGGCATCACACCCGACCGAGCTGCTGCTGGTTGGCAGCCGTCACCACTGGATGGAAGGCTCCCTGGCACGCTTGCTCATCTACAAGCTGCCCGTCGATATCCAGATCTGCCACGAACCCTATACCGAACAGCTAAAAGCCGTCGGTTGATGGCGGCCTGAGATAGGGGAGGCCCCGCTCGTTCTGCGGGGGCTCCCCTTGTTCCCTCCGTTCATCTTCCTTTGTTCCCGCACCGCCGCTCTCCTCGCCCCCTGTACGCCTCGCCGCAGCCACCTCTAGTGACAAATTCATCTACATGATTTCTTACACATTGCTCGCTTTTGTTTAGGCCCCGTTTGCTGCAGGATGTTGGCCTCGCGCGCCTTCGCATGTTTCATTCAGGTGGAAAATGAAAACTCTTCCCAGACAGGGCAAGCTTGCCCTGTTCATCCTCATTCCGCTCGCCATCCTCGTGTGGCTGGTGTGGCCCGGCAAGACGCCAGATCCCGTATTGACCGCATCGGTGACCCGCCAGGACGTGGAGCAAACCGTGCTGGCCAGCGGTGTTCTGCAGGCCATCGAACAGGTGGACGTGGGTGCCCAGGTCTCGGGTCAGGTCACCTATCTGGCGGTCGAGGCCGGACAACAGGTCAAGCAGGGGGATCTGCTGGCGGAGATAGACCCCCTGATCGCCCAGAACAACCTCAAGACCGCAGAGGCAGAGCTTGCCAGCCGCCGCGCCCAGCTCAAGATAAAGCAGGCGCAGCTCAAGCAGAACGAGCTGGCCTGGCGTCGTCAGCAACAGATGTTCAGCCAGGAGGCGAGCTCCCGGGCCGATCTGGAAAGCGCCGAGGCGCAGCTGGCCGTCACCCGCGCCGAGCTGCAAAGCGCCCAGGCCGATATCGACAGTGCCTTCATCAAGGTGGAGCGCACCAAGACGGAGCTCGGCTATAACCGCATTCAGGCCCCCATGGATGGCACCGTGGTTTCCATCGTGACCCGCCAGGGTCAGACCCTGGCCGCCAGCCAGACGGTACCGACCCTGCTCAAACTCGCCAATCTGGATACCATGACGGTCAAGGCCCAGATCTCCGAGGCCGACGTGACCAAGGTCAGGGCCGGCATGCCGGTCTATTTCACCCTGATCGGGGATCCGGATACCCGCTATCACGCCACCCTGCGCACCGTCGAGCTGGCCCCCACCAACATCAACGAGCAGACCGCCAGCACCACGACCACCAGCAATGCCGCCATCTATTACTACGCCCTGTTCGACGTGCCCAACCCGGATCACCAGCTAAGGGTCGCCATGACGACTCAGGTCACCATAGTGCTGGGTGAGCGCAAGCAGGTGCTGGCCATCCCTCAGACCGCGCTCGGCAAGAAACTCGGTGACAACGAATACGAGGTCAGCCTGCTCAAGGACGACGAGCAGAAAGAGACCCGCCGCATCAAGACCGGCATGAAGGACGACATCAAGATCGAGGTGGTGAGCGGCCTGAACGAGCAGGACAAGGTCACCCTGGAGCAGGGCAAGCCCGTCCAGGACGATGACGGGGAGATAAGGCCGTGAGCGAGCCCCTGATCCGGCTCAAGGGCATAGAGCGTCGCTACCAGAGCGGGGAGCAGGAGGTCACAGTGCTGCACCCGCTGGATCTCTGCATCCAGGCGGGGGAGATGGTCGCCATCGTCGGCGCCTCCGGCTCCGGCAAGTCCACCCTGATGAACCTGCTGGGTTGCCTCGACAGGCCGAGTGGCGGGCAATATCTGTTTCGCGGGCAGGATACCGCCCATCTGGATGCTCTCGCCCTCGCGAGGCTTCGTTGCCACCACTTCGGCTTCATCTTTCAGCGCTACCACCTGCTGCCCCACCTCGATGCGGCCGCCAACGTGGAGATCCCGGCCGTCTATGCGGGCACCTCTCGCACCGATCGCCAGGCGCGTGCTCGCGCGCTGCTGTCGCGCCTGGGCCTCGCCGATCGCAGCCACCACAGACCGGGCCAGCTCTCCGGCGGCCAGCAGCAACGGGTCAGCATAGCCCGTGCCCTTGCCAACGGCGGCGAGGTGATCCTGGCCGATGAGCCCACCGGGGCCCTCGACAGCCACAGCGGCAAGGAGGTGATGGCCATCCTCAAAGAGCTGCACGCTCAGGGCCACACCATCATCCTGGTGACCCACGACATGGCAGTCGCCAATCATGCGGATCGCATCATTACCCTGCGCGACGGACGTGTTGTCGAAGACAGCACCCAAGCCAAAGCGGCGACCACGGCCAACCCTGCCGATCAGATCGCCTCCCTGCTCGACGGACGTGTTGTCGAAGACAGCACCCAAGCCAAAACGGTGACCACGACCAAGGCTGCGACCACTGCCAACCCAACCGAGCAGATCGTCTCCCAACCTGATGAACAGAAGGTAGAAGCCAGCCCCCAAGCCACGGCAGCAACCACGGCTGCCAGGGCCGCCAGCCAGGGCTGGGATCGCTACCGGGAGGCCGCCCGCATGGCCCTGCACGCCATGCTCGCCCACCGCATGCGCACCTTCCTCACCATGCTCGGCATCATCATCGGCATCGCTGCCGTGGTCAGCGTGGTCGCCCTCGGTCAGGGCGCCCGCGCCAAGGTGATCAACGACATCAACGCCATGGGTACCAACACCATCGATATCTTCCCCGGCAAGGACTGGGGGGATGAGAAGGCGGCCAGTATCCAGACCCTGAACGAGCGGGATCTCGATGCCCTGCTCGGCCAACCCTATCTGGAGGGGGCCAGCCCCCAGATTGCCACCTCGGGCCAGCTGCGTTTTCGCAACAAGAGCAGCAGCGGCAATGTGGTGGGGGTCGGCAGCGACTTCTTCCGGGTCAAGGGGATGACCCTCACCCAGGGCCGCCTGCTCGATGAACGGGACATTCAGAACCGGACGGCGGTGGCCGTGGTGGACGGTAAAACCATCGAGAGCCTGCTCGGCAAGGAGGATCCCATCGGTCAGGTAGTGCTGGTCGGTACTCTCCCGGTGCGCATCATAGGCGTGGTGACGCAGGAGACCGGCTTTGGCCGCAGCAGCCAATCGGTCAGCATCTGGCTGCCCTACAGCGCCGTGATGAGTCGCCTCATCTCCCAGAACCATTTCAGCCAGATCACCATCAGAGTCAAAGACGGGATCCAGCCCGCCCTGGCGGAACAAGCCGCGGTGGCCCTGCTGACCCAGCGCCACGGGGTGAAGGACTTCTTCACCTTCAGCAGCGACAGCATCATCAAGTCGGTGGAGAAGACCACCGCCACCATGACGCTGCTGGTCTCCGCCATCGCGGTGATCTCCCTCATCGTCGGCGGGGTCGGGGTGATGAACATCATGCTGGTCTCGGTGGTGGAACGCACCAGGGAGATAGGGATCCGCATCGCGGTGGGCGCCCGTCAGTCCGACATACTGCAGCAGTTCCTGATCGAGGCCGTGATGGTCAGCCTGCTGGGGGGCCTGCTGGGCATCGGTCTGGCCCTGCTCATCGGCTTCGTTTTCTCACTGTTCGTGGAGAGCTTCCAGATGCACTTCTCGCTCTTCTCCATCCTGATGGCCTTTGGCTGCTCCTCGCTCATCGGGATCCTGTTTGGTTACCTGCCCGCCCGCAACGCAGCCCGGCTCGATCCGGTCGAGGCACTGGCGAGGGAATGATGATGCACAACCTATTCAGACAGAGGCTCTGCCTCTTCTCCAAAACAGGGCTCTGCCTCGCCGTCAGCCTTGTCCTCGGCGCCTGCAGTCAGCAGAGTACCTATCACCAACCGGATCTGGTCGTGGCGCCGAGCTGGCAGCAGGCCGACGAGGAACTCACCCAGCAGCAGGCGGGTCCCTGGTGGCAGGGGTTCAAGGATCCCGCCCTCGACAGGCTGGTCGATGCCGTGCTGGCCGCCAACCCGGACATGCAGGTGGCGGGGCTCAGGCTCAGGAGCGCCCTGCTCGGCGCGGATCTGGCCGATACCAATCTCACCCCCGAGATTAGTGCCAATCTGGGGGCGAGCGGCTCCAAGAACATGAAGGATGGCAGCACCAGCAGCAACCTGGGGCCCTCGCTCAACCTGAGCTACGAGGTGGATCTCTGGGGCCGGCTCGCCTCGGTGCGGGATCAGGCGAGCTGGGAGGCAGAGGCCAGCGAGCAGGATCTGGCGGCGACCCGCCTGATGCTGATCGGCAAGGCGCTGGAGCAATACTGGCAGCTGGCCTATCTCGGCTCGGCCATCACCCTCGGTGAGCAGCAGTTGCTCAACTACGAGCGGGCCGAGCGATTGACCCGGGCCAAGTATGAGGCGGGTGCCATCACCCGGCTCGATCTGGTGCAGGCCAGCCAGCAGAAAGTCGGTAAACAGGCGGAGCTTGCCGCCCTCATACAGCAACGGGAGCAGGCCGCCAACGCCCTGCGCCTGCTGCTCGGCCGCAGCAGTGGCCCGCTGGAGTTTGCCCCGACCGAACTGGTCATGGCCCCCATCCCTACCCTGGCGGTCGGCATCCCGGCCGACGTGCTGGCCCGCCGTCCCGATGTGCGGGCCGCCGAGTTGCGGCTGCGCAAGACGCTGGCCAAGGGGGACGAGATCCGCACCGGCTTTTATCCCACCCTGAGCCTCACCGGCAATGCCAGCACCACCTCGGACACCCTGACCCAGATGCTGAGCAACCCGGTGGGGACACTGGGGGCGACCCTGGCCCTGCCCTTCCTCGAGTACAATCAGACCCGGCTCTCCATCGCGAGCTCCGAGCTCGATTACCAGATTGCCGAGACCGAGTTTCGCAAGCAGCTCTACACCGCCCTGCTGGAGGTGGAAGATGGTCTGTCGGCTCGTCATCAGGGCGAGCAGCAACTGCGCTACCTGACACAGCAGCGGGATTACGCCAAAGAGGCCGAGCGGCTGGCCGAGGCGCGCTTCCAGGCGGGGGCGACCGGGGTGCAGCCCTGGCTGGATGAGCAAAACCGCCTGTGGGACGCCGAGCTGAGTCTGCTCAACCAGCAGCAGACCCAGCTCAAGACCATGGCCGGGATCTATCAGGCGCTGGGGGGCAGTGATCGGGGATCCTAGCCTCTGGCACTTCCTCTCTTCACCTGGGCCGGGGTGGACTTCACCCTGGCTCAGGCAGCCCTCCCCCTCCCCACAAAGCAATTGATAATAATTTTCATTTGATGAAAAATGGCGCCATCGTCTGCCAGGAGTACTCATATGTCACAGCCCGCCCCGGTCAATCGCCCTCGTCTGCTCACCGTCAAACATGTCCATGATGTGGGTCCGCATCTACGCAGGGTCTGCCTGACCAGCCCCGAGCTGGCCGATTATCCTTTCAGCTGCGGCGGCGCCCATATCAAGATCATGTTGCCCCAACCGGGTCAAGAGCATGCGGTACTGCCGACGCCAACTCCCAAGGGGCCTCGCTGGGAAGACCCGAGCCAGAAACCCGTCATCCGCACCTTCAGCATCCGCGCCTTCCGCCGCGAGGCCCTGGAGCTGGATATCGATTTCGCCCTGCACGGCGATATTGGCCCCGCTAGCCGTTTTGCCCTGCATGTGCAGCCGGGGGATCGGTTGGCCATCTCGGGTCCAGGCGGTCCGGATCCCATGCTGCAGCTGGCCCTGCACTATTACATGGTGGGGGATCTCACCTCTTTGCCCGCCATCAGCGCCATGGCCGAGGTGATGCCCGCCAAGGCTCAGGGCCATATCGCCCTGCTGGTGCCCCATCAGGAAGATGTGCAGGATCTGTCGCTGCCAGCAGGAGTCAGCCTGCGCTGGTTTGTCGGCGCTCCCGAGCAGACCGAACAACTAGTGAGCTATTTCACCGCCCTGCCCATGGTGGCGGATCAGAGCTATTTCTGGTTCGGTGGGGAGGAGGGTCTGGTGGTACCGCTGCGCCGCCATGTCAGACGCACTCTGGATGTGGACCGCCAACGGGTCTATGCGGTGCCTTACTGGCGCCATGGCAAGGATGAAGATGCCTATCATCAGGATCGCCACACCGTGATGGACAGCTGATAACACCTTATTTTCCCTATATAAATCAGGCCTATCTCCGACAGGAGACAGGCCTGTTCAAGAGCCAATTTCCACTCTTTTTTTCTCCTCCCCCCCATCTTGGTGATCCCCTCTGCAGGGCTTGCATTCGAGAGAGACAACAAGATAATGATAATCACTCTCAATAACATGATCTGTCATCGCGCTCCGATCCCTGACATTCAGGGTCCTGAGCCGCAAACAGCTCACTTACCCCCAGGTACAGCAAGGTAATCCAGATGGCAGTTTTGAATTCGGTAATGCGCGCCTTCGCGGTCGAGGCTCTCCCCACTCCCGCCGATCTGTTGGCACAGCACCCCTGCCCCACGGAGATGGCGGAGAAAATAGAAGAGCATCGACATCAAATGCGCCAGATCCTCAGCGGCGCCGATGATCGCCTGTTGGTGGTGATAGGTCCCTGCTCCATCCACGACCCTCTCGCCGCGCTCGACTATGCAAGGCGCCTGGCCAGGCTGGCCGCTGAGTATCAGGACCGCTTGCTCGTCGTGATGCGCACCTACTTCGAGAAGCCGCGCACCACGGTCGGCTGGAAGGGGCTGGTGTTCGATCCTCACCTGGATGGCAGCAACGACATAGGTCAAGGCCTTCATCTGGCCCGCCAACTGCTGCTGGACATCAATCAGCTGGGATTGGCCACCGCCACCGAGTTTCTCGATACCACCAGCTTCCTCTATCTGGCCGATCTCATCAGCTGGGGAGCGATTGGGGCACGCACTACTGAATCTCAGGTACACAGGCAGCTCGCCTCGGCCCTGCCCTGTCCTGTCGGCTTCAAGAACGGCACCGACGGCAACATCCGGGTGGCCATCGATGCCATCCAGGCCAGCGAAGCGTCCCACTTGTTTACCGCGCCCGGTAGCCAGGGCGGTATTATGGTTATCAAGAGCGAGGGCAACCCGAGCGGGCACATCATATTGCGTGGTGGCACCCTTCCCAATTACCACCAGAGCGACGTAGAGGATGCCGCAGAGCAGCTGGCGCGCCTGGGGCTCAACCATCGGCTGATGGTGGATTGCAGCCACGGCAACAGCCAGAAGCAGCACAAGAATCAGATGCGGGTCGCCGGCGAGCTCTGCCGCCAACTGGGCGAAGGGAGCGATGCCATCGCCGCCGTCATGATCGAGAGTTTCCTGCAAGAAGGCAGCCAAAAGCCGGCACCGCTGGATGAGCTGCAATATGGCCAGTCGATCACCGATGCCTGTCTGTGCTGGGAAGATAGTCAGGCTTTGCTTGCCATGCTGGCCGATGCCGTCCTGGCTCGTCGCCGCTTGGCAAGAATGTCGTCGAGCTCGCGCCAGAGTGAGGATATCCAGCTAGTGAGTTGACCCACGCCCTCCTTATTCACGACGGGGTCAGCAGACCCCGTATTAAAAAATCATCGCCTTCGTCGACTGCCCTCATATATATCCAGTGCAAGGGTGCCAAATAGGGCAGAGATAACGGGAGCCTAAGCCTGACAGGGATAACATCTCCAAGAAAATGGGTGCAGCGACAGAGAGGAGCGACCGAAAGTGAGTTTGCTTATTTCATCGAGTCGAGCGGATCTTGCATTTATCCATCAGGATCATCGGCAACAGAAGAGGGTTGTGTGAGTCCTCGCTAGAGGATTAAGAATGGAATGGCTGATGTTGAGTACAGTCTCACTACTGACAGATATCTTTTTATTGCCCTGTGCTGACCATGGCTATTCCCATGACCACGAGGTAAATATCTGCTCTAGCCCATGCAGTGGTACCGCAACATGATCTCAAAAATAATAATGCCGCCCAAGAGGCGGCATTATCGCTGAATTGATCAAGACAATCAGATCAGGAAGTCATTCAGATCCTTGCCCAGCGCAACCTGCTCGGCAATGGCTTTGGGCATACGGCCCTGACCAGTCCAGGTCTTTTCCTGGCCATCTTCCTGATACTTGTATTTGGCAGGACGCGGAGCACGCTTGCTCTTGGTCGCGCCTGCGGCAGCCGGAGTGGCCACGCTGCCGATCAATTCACGGGGATCGATACCAGCTTGCTGCAGCATCTCGGTGAACTCGCTCAGCTTGCGCTGGCGCTCTTCCTGCTCGGCCCGCTCTTGTTCAACAGACTCGGCACGCTCGTTATATACCAGATCAAACTTCTCTTTCGCTTCTTGCAGTTGCTCAAACGGCAATTCACGGATGGCAGCGCGCAAGCTACGAATGTTCAGCAGAACCTTTAGAAATTCGTTCATTACTTCCTCACATAATTATTTTTGTATGTCACAGGGATGACTCATTTTGAGAATAGCATGTCTGCTCGATAACAACATAATGATTTTATAACTGTAGAAGGATTATTGACAACATCATATTCATTATTTTCTGGGGCTAATTCACACTCCTGAACTTATTGAAAAACCAGCACCACAGACAATATGTTCTTCAGCGCAGGTTAATGCCGGGTCAGTTTCCCCATAACATTTGTCGAACAGATAAATGCCGACGCCGCAATCCGGTCACCCGCCAGGGGCAAGCGTTCGACCAATACGGTTGGCCGCCTTGCACAAATGATGCGCGAGTTTTTCATTCCCACGCTAATACGCTACCGACGGATGGCGTGACCCTCATGCCGGTATGAACTCCCAACATAGTTCCCGGTTCAACTTGCCAATTGCGCCTGGGCTCTGATCCAGTCGATGAAGGCCTGGATCTTGGGACACTGGCGGTTGGGGAGCGTAGCGAGGTAATAACGCTGCTCGCAGCGTACCTCCTTGTCCGGGAAGGGGGCCACCAACTCGTTCCTTGCCAACCGCTTGCTCACCAGGTGCTTGCGGCCCATGGCGATGCCGGCGTGGTTCATGGCGGCGATGATGGCGAGATCGGAGCGATCGAAGCCCATGTTTGCCTGGCAGCCG
Source organism: Aeromonas aquatica (assembly GCF_000764655.1). Taxonomy (GTDB): domain Bacteria; phylum Pseudomonadota; class Gammaproteobacteria; order Enterobacterales; family Aeromonadaceae; genus Aeromonas; species Aeromonas aquatica. The sequence goes on along the minus strand of NZ_JRGL01000088.1, from coordinate 49,257 downwards.
TCGATGACGATGCCGGATTGGCGAGCCCAACTCAGCCATTCGTCGGTCTCTGAGTCATGCCCCCAGGCCTGCCTGTCATGCAGCAGGCGGCAGCGAGACAAGTTGTCAGGGTTATCCAGCAGCCCATGCTGCTCGGCATAGTCGGGGCTGCATACCGGCACCATGTATTCATCCATCAGCGGGTGGATGGCGAGCCGCTCCGGCGTCTTGTCGTCAAAATAGAGCGTCAAGTCGATGCCATAACCGTGCAGGTTGATGTTCTCGTTGCCGGTCATGATGTTGAGATCGATCTGGGGATGCAGGCGGGAGAAGTCTGCGAGCCTTGGCACCAGCCAGCACTGGGCGATGGAGGGGCGGGAGTAGACGGTCAGGGAACCGGACAGCTCCTGATTCTTGATCTCCAGGATCTCCTGATTGATGAACTCCAGCGACGACTTGAGTGCCCAGAATATCCGCTGCCCCTCCGTCGTCAGCACCACCTTGCGGTGAAAACGCTGGAACAGCTTGAAGCCGAGCTCTTCCTCCAGGGCGCTTATTCTGTGGCTCACCGCGCTCGGGCTGAGCGCCAGTTCATCGGCCGCCAGGGCGAAGGAGCAGTGACGGGCCGCCGCCTCGAAGGTATGCAACTTGGCAAGCTGATAGCCATTGAGCAGCTTGTTTCTCGACACATAGTTGTCTTCGGTATACATCCGCATCTCTCACCAGGGGGCCGGGTCATGCCGCCATCATATCCCGCTGCACGCTCTTTTGGATGCGACAAGCGAACCCAAATCACCACATCCCAGGAAAATGTGATGAATGTGGCACTCTTGCATCAACCCAGCTCATCCAAGACGCCATTTTCATCATTTGTCAGCCCGGCACCATTCCCGTTCAATAGGCCCATCGTTCATCTCTTATCACCCTTGTCGAGGCGCAGTATGAATTCTGAAATGTGGGTCGTCGGTACCTTGCTGACTAGCATCATCCTGATCGTCTTCACCATAGTGAAGGGCAGGATCCACCCCTTCCTCGCCCTGCTGTTGGCGAGCTTCTATGTCGGCACCATGATGGGGATGAACCCGGTCAAGATGGTCAATGCCATGGAAGAGGGCATAGGCGGCACCCTGGGCTTCCTCGCCGCCGTCATCGGCCTTGGCACCATACTCGGCAAGATGATGGAGGTATCGGGCGCCGCCGAGCGCATCGGCCTCACCCTGCAAAAATGCCGCTGGCTCTCGCCTCAGGTCATCATGGTGCTGGTCGGCCTGGTGTGCGGCATCACCCTGTTCGTCGAGGTGGGGGTGGTGTTGCTGATCCCGCTCGCCTTCTCCATCGCCCGCAAGACCAACACCTCGCTGCTGACCCTGGCCATCCCGCTCTGCACCGCCCTGATGGCCGTGCACTGCATAGTGCCGCCCCATCCGGCCGCGCTCTATGTCACCAATCAGCTGGGAGCCGACATCGGATCCGTCATCGTCTACGGCCTCGCGGTCGGGCTCTTTGCCTCCCTGGTCGGCGGCCCCCTGTTCCTGAAGCTGCTCGGCAAGCGGGTGCCGTTCAAGGGCGTGCCCGCCGCCTTTGCCGACATCCAAGCGCGCGATGAGGCCGAGCTCCCCTCCCTCGGCGCCTCCCTCTTCACCGTGCTGCTGCCCATACTGCTGATGCTGGCCAAGACGGTGGCCGAGCTGAACATGGCGCATGACTCCGCCCTCTATACCCTGCTGGAATTTATCGGCAATCCCATCACCGCCATGTTCATCGCCGCCTTCACCGCCTACTACGTGCTGGGGATCCGCCAGAGCATGAAGATGGAAGGACTGCTGGACAAGACCGAGCAGTGCTTCTCCTCCATCGCCAACATATTGCTGATCATCGGGGCCGGCGGCGCCTTCAACGGCGTGCTCAAGGCCAGTGGCCTGGGGGACAGCCTCGCCACCATCCTCTCCCAGCTGGACATGCACCCCATACTGCTGGCCTGGCTGGTGGCCATAGTGCTGCACGCTGCCGTCGGCTCCGCCACCGTCGCCATGATGGGGGCCACCGCCATCGTCGCCCCCATCATGGTGCACTACCCGAACATCAGCCCGGAGATCATGACGCTGGCCATCGGCTCAGGCGCCATCGGCTGCACCATGGTGACCGACTCCCTGTTCTGGCTGGTGAAGCAGTATTGCGGCGCTACCCTGAACGAAACGCTCAAGTACTACACCAGTGCCACCCTCCTCGCCTCCCTGATGGCGCTGGCCGGCACCTTCCTGCTCTCCTATATCGTGTAAAAGACAGAGACATCCCATGAAAAATACCGACATTGCGCAGCTCATTTCTCAGTACCCGCTGGTTCAGACGCTGATCTCTCTCGAGCCTGTGACCTGGTTCAACCCCAATGCCACCACATTGGCGGCCGGCCTGCCCTACGTGGGGCTGGATCAACGCGACGTCGCGGACGCCTCAGCCCGCCTGGCCCGCTTCGCCCCCTACCTGTGCCAGGCCTTCCCCGAGACCCGTGCCATGCAGGGCATGTTGGAGTCAGAAGTCGCGGTTATCCCGGCCATGCAAGCGACTCTCAATGAGCGTTACGGCGTTGACGTCACCGGCCGGCTGCTGCTGAAAAAAGACAGCCACCTGCCGATCTCCGGCTCCATCAAGGCCCGTGGCGGCATCTACGAGGTGCTGACCCACGCCGAGCAGCTGGCGCTCAAAGCTGGGTTGCTGCGCGAAGACGACGACTACAGCAAGCTGTTCAGCGATGAGTTCCGCCGCTTCTTCGGCCAGTACAGCATCGCCGTGGGCTCGACCGGCAACCTCGGTATGTCCATCGGCATCATGAGCGCCAAGCTCGGCTTCACCGTCACCGTGCACATGTCTGCCGATGCCCGGGAGTGGAAGAAGCGCAAGTTGCGCGAACACGGGGTCATAGTGGTGGAATACGCCGAAGATTACGGGGTCGCCGTGGAGCAGGGACGCAAGGAGGCCGAGCGCGATCCCAACTGCTTCTTCATCGATGACGAGAACTCCCGCACCCTGTTCCTCGGCTACTCGGTGGCGGGTGAACGGCTGAAACAGCAGTTCGATGAGATGGGCATCGAGGTGGATGCCGAGCACCCGCTGTTCGTCTACCTGCCCTGCGGGGTCGGCGGCGGTCCGGGCGGGGTGGCGTTTGGCCTGAAACTCGCGTTCGGGGATAACGTTCACTGCTTCTTCGCCGAGCCCACCCACTCCCCCTGCATGCTGCTCGGGGTGCACACCGGCCTGCACGATGCGATTTCGGTGCAGGATCTGGGGATCGACAACCTCACCGCCGCCGATGGCCTGGCGGTGGGGCGCGCCTCCGGTTTCGTCGGCCGCGCCATGGAGCGGTTGCTGGATGGCTTCTACACCTTAAGCGATCAGGAGATGTACGATCTGCTGGGGCTGCTGGCGCGGGACGAGCAGATCCGCCTCGAGCCCTCAGCCCTCGCCGGCATGCCGGGCCCCTGGCGGGTCAGCGCCGATGGCGAGTGGCAGGCAGCGCGCGGTCTGGATACCCGGCGCATGGCACAGGCCACCCACCTGGTGTGGGCCACCGGCGGCGGCATGGTGCCTGCGGAAGAGATGGAGAAATATCTGGCCACGGCCAAGATTTAAGTTTTTTTCAACTGCCAAACCCGCCTTCATGGCGGGTTTTCTCTTCATGGATCAGCAAGATGGCACATCTTTTGATCTGTGCCTGCAAGCCCCCGCGCCTGTCTGTTTGATGCTAATCCCCCCAAGTTGGTTATTTTGTGATACGATAGTGGCCGTTTTTTGACAATTGCGTATCGTTGTCGCCCTGATCCAGCAAGATCAGGGGCAATTTCACTGCTTGTGACGAGCCGGTACACAATCCAAAAAGTGACCTGGATGAGCCAGTCTGACTGGGGAAACCCGCCGGACGGCAACCACCAAGAGCACCTTAGATAAGGAGATCGGACTATGAAACAGTATCAAAGCTGGCTGGGACAATACCTGATGAGCCGCCGCGATGGCGATCATGCCATGGCATCCGAACTCGCCAGCTCCATCTGCGAGTTCTGGCAGACCCAGGGCGACGAAGCCGAAAGCAGCAAATGGCAGCAGCGCTATCAGCAACACGTAGAGCAGGCGCAGTAAGTCCCTTAGCTCTTCACCCATAAAAAAACCGGCGCTCATGGCGCCGGTTTTGCATTTCAGTCTTACCGCTTACATCTGATCGACCATGTCCTGGGCGAACTGGGAGCAGGAGCGCAGGGTGGCGCCTTCCATCAGTCGCTCGAAGTCATAGGTGACGGTCTTGTTGGCGATGGCCGCTTCCATCCCCTTGATGATGAGATCGGCCGCCTCGGTCCAGCCCAGGTGGCGCAGCATCATCTCGGCGGAGAGGATCAGCGAACCCGGGTTGACCTTGTCCTGACCGGCGTACTTGGGCGCGGTGCCGTGGGTTGCTTCGAACAGCGCCACGCCGTCGCCGATGTTGGCGCCCGGGGCGATGCCGATGCCACCGACCTGAGCGGCCAGGGCGTCGGAGATGTAGTCACCGTTCAAGTTCATGCAGGCGATGACATCGTACTCGGCCGGGCGCAGCAGGATCTGTTGCAGGAAGGCGTCGGCGATGACGTCCTTGACGACGATGGTCTTGCCGGTTTTCGGGTTCTTGAAGGAGCACCAGGGGCCGCCGTCGATGAGCTGGGCATCGTACTCTTTCTGGGCCAGGGCATAACCCCAATCCTTGAAGGCACCTTCGGTGAACTTCATGATGTTGCCCTTGTGCACCAGAGTCACGGAGTCGCGATCGTTATCGATGGCGTACTCGATGGCGGCACGGACCAGACGCTCGGTCCCGGCCTTGGACATGGGCTTGATACCGATGCCGCAGGACTCGGGGAAGCGAATTTTCTTCACGCCCATCTCGTTTTGCAGGAAGGCGATGACCTTCTTGGCCTCATCGCTGTCCGCCTTCCACTCGATACCGGCGTAGATGTCTTCGGCGTTCTCGCGGAAGATCACCATGTCGGTCAGGTCCGGGCGCTTGACCGGGCTCGGGGTGCCTTCGTAGTAACGGACCGGGCGCAGGCAGATGTAAAGATCCAGCTCCTGGCGCAGGGCCACGTTGAGAGAGCGAATACCGCCACCAACCGGAGTGGTCAGCGGGCCCTTGATGGCCACGCAGTATTCACGAATGAAATCCAGGGTCTCCGCCGGCAGCCAGGCACCTTCGCCATAGACATGAGTCGATTTCTCGCCGGTAAAGATCTCCATCCAGGCGATAGAACGCTCGCCCTTGTAGGCTTTCTCGACCGCGGCATTCACCACATTCAACATGGCCGGGGTCACGTCCACACCGATGCCATCCCCTTCGATGAACGGGATGATCGGATTGTGGGGAACCTGCAGCTTGCCGTTGGCATCGACTGTGATTTTTTGACCTGTGGTCGGGATAACTACTCTGCTTTCCATCGGCATCTCCTAACTTCCGTTTGTTATAAATATGTCATTGAGCGCGGCCATCTTAGCCCATCCATTTTCATAATCAAATGGCGGGCGCGCATGTCCGACCATAGTCGAGCACTGGATCACAATGCGCCCGACCGGCCCAGGTTCGATCAACCCGAACCGCACCCAAAGCCTGTTCTGTTCAGGCTTGAGGGCACACACCCTCACCCCGCCAAGCCATCGGTTTGGCCCTGCGGCTGGCTCAGGGAGCGGTATTGGGAGGGGGTCAGCCCGGTCTTCTGCTTGAACACCCGGCAAAAATAGTTCACATCAATGTAACCACAGCGGTTCGCCACCTCTTCCAGCCGAAACCGGTACTTTTTCAGCATGAACTTGGCCCTGTCGATCCGTACCCAGCTGATGTAGTCGGCCAATCGCATGTGGCCCTGCTCGCGAAACAGGTGGGAGAGATGACTGGCCGAGACGTTGAAGCGGTGGGCGATGGAGTCGCGGCTGATGGGGCGGTGAAAATTCTCCTGAATGTAGATGCAGATGCCGTGGAACAGGTCAGCCCCCCTCGGCCGATCGAAGGTGGATTCGGCCAGCAGTTGGCGGGCGCTGGTGAGCAGCGCCTGCAGCAGATGGTTGTCGGTGGGGGAACGGCCGGGATCCTCGGTCAGTGCATTGAGCGCCGCCAAGATGTGTTCGATCACGTGCCCCGCCCGGGCCATGATGCTGTGCTTTTGCACGTCGAAAAAGTCAGGCTCGTCACGGCGCTTGCTCACCAGGCTGAAACCGAGCTGGCGCTTGCCAAACAGCAGGCTCAGCACCGAGCAGTCGGTGCTCCATTGCGGCTTGTTCCAGCCGTTTGGCGGTATGTAGAGCGCCTGTCCCGGCAACACGCTGACCTGCTTGCTGCCCTGCTCCTTGTCCCAGATCTGGTTGAGGTATTCGCCGCTGAACACCAGCTCGAGGCGGGGAAAGTTGACCTGATAGCTGAAACCGGGGGGCACGCCCTGCTCGCTGGCAAACCAGATCTGCTCAAAAGGAACCTGTTCATGGAGGGCGCCGTCGAGCAGCTGGCTGAAGATGAGTGACATGATGATCCCGATCAAGAGAGAGGCAAGCGATTGCGGCGCGCGCGACCGCCCATGTTATAGTCCGGCTCTGCGGTTCAATTCCACCTTTTTCTTCACTCGCTTTTTTTCAAATTACATGAGGCGTCCCTTATGAGCAGTCGCGATTTGCCCTCTTCATTGCCCCCTTTCCTGCCGATGCACAACCCGATCCAGGGCTACGACTGGGGCAGCCATGACGCCCTGACCCGCCTGTTTGGCATCTCCAACCCCGATGGCAAACCCCAGGCCGAGCTGTGGATGGGGGCCCATCCGAACGGCTGCTCCGAGGTGAGCGTCGCGGGCAGTACGCAGAAACTCTCGATCCTGATCGAGGCCGCCCCCGCCGCCGTGCTGGGGGACGCCACCCTGGCCCGCTTCGGCAGCCTGCCCTTCCTGTTCAAGGTGCTGTGCGCCGAGAAGGCGCTCTCCATCCAGGTGCACCCCAGCAAGGCCCAGGCCGAAGCCGGTTTTGCCAGGGAGGAAGCCGCCGGCATCCCCCTCAAGGCGGGCAATCGCAACTACAAAGACCCTAACCACAAGCCGGAGCTGGTGTTCGCCCTCACCCCCTATCAGGCGATGAACGGTTTTCGCACCATTCCCGCCATCCTGGCGCTGTTCGAGCGGGTCAAGCTGGCGGCCATCGCCGATCTGGTCGCGGCCCTCGCCGCCAACCAGAACGAAGCCGGGTTGCAGCACTTCTTCCACCAGATGCTGATCCTGGACGGCGCGCGCAAGGAAGCCGCCCTGACGGACCTGCTGGCCTATGCCAGCGAGCATCAGGACGAAGAGACCTTCGCACTCATCGCCAACCTGGCCGCCCAGTACCCGGGGGATGTGGGGCTGTTCTCACCGCTGCTGCTGAACGTTGTGACCCTCAAGCCGGGCCAGGCCATGTTCCTCGACGCCTGCACGCCCCACGCCTATGTGCGCGGCACCGGCCTCGAGATCATGGCGAACTCCGACAACGTGCTGCGCGCAGGCCTGACCCCCAAATACATAGACGTGGCAGAGCTGCTGGACTGCACCCGCTGCGTGGCCAAACCGGACGATCAGATCCTGCTTGCCCCCCGCGTCGAGGGCATGACCGAGAACATGGTGCAGCACTTCGAGGTGCCGGTACCTGACTTCACCTTCAGCGTCTACCCGGCCGGTGAGCATGCACTCACCACCGCCAGCGCCGAGATCCTGTTTGCCATCGATGGTGACGTCCTGCTCAAGCAGGGTGATGAGACACTGCGGCTGGAGAAAGGACAATCCGCCTTCGTCCCCGCCACCACCGGCCGCTACCAGATGCTGGCCGAGGGCCGGGTCGCCCGTGCGGGTAACCGCAGTTAAGCCGTGACAAGCCGGACAAATAAAAAACGAGGGCCATCATCGATGGCCCTCGTTGTTGCAGCACTCTCTGGCAGCTTGCCCCGAGCCAAGACGCCTCTCAAGTCGCAGGATAAGGCACGCCTTGTGCCCATCTGGACTGCCAGTGTGCCAAGTATTGGCGAGTGACGTCCGGCATATCGCGCATAACGATCACGTTCTCCGAGTTGAGCGTCTCGGCGGAGGGGGCGAAGTTGAAGGAGCCGGTCTCGACCGTGCTGTCATCGACGATAATCGTCTTGTCGTGATGGATGTGGAAGCGATCGTTGGTGCGCAGCGCCACCCCGCCGCGGGTCGCCGCCTCCATGGCCGCCCTGCTCGCCTTGCCCTGATTGCGCCTCTTGTCGATCACCACCTGCACCTCGACCCCGCGTTTTTTCGCCGCCACCAGCGCCTGTACTATATCGGGAGCCTGAAAGGCGTAGGCGAGCATGCGGATGTGGTGTCTGGCACCCGCTATGGTCGCCAGCACCAGCACCCGGGCCGAGCCTTCCGGCGAGAAACCGACCTGAACACCGGGGGCGGCCTGGGAGATGGCCGGCAAGATGAACAGCGCCGCCGCCATGGCGTATCCAAGGATCTTCATCGTGTCTACCTCGATGAGGGAAGCGGGGGCCGCCTCCCGGGATCCTCGATCACCGGCACGGCCACCCTGTGGGCCTGTCAATGTGCGCCCCCTTTTCCCCCGTGGCAAGCGGTCAGGCCCTGCATACACCGACCAGAACCATCCCATGGGCTCTGGTCGGTTTGCTGGCGGTCTTCAGGCCACGAGGCGGCGATGAGAGACGCATTGACTGGAACCGGTTACATGGTACGATTTCCACCGGACAGGCCCTCCCGACGGCCTGCCCCCCCTTGTCAGACCCGCCACCCACTGCGAGCGGGCCAGACGCGAGCCGCATGGGAACCATTTCAATGCGGCACCAGGATCCAAGGTTTCCCATGACTGACCCGCTGACCCCGTACGTCGATCTCACTGCCACACCCGGTGGCAGAAAACCACGCGGCAACGACCCTCATCACACCGAGGCATCGGCGCCCTTCACAGAGGGGGTCTCCTTGTGAACACTGCACTGAGCTGGCTGACGCCTGTCTGGACGCTGTTCCAGCAACAACCCCTGGCCCAGGGCATCGGCCTCGCCGCCATGCTGGTCGGCATCAGCGCCTTCCGGCAGCGGGATGACGGGCGTTTTCGACTGCGTCTGTGCCTCTATCAGGGAGCCATCGCCCTTCACTTTCTGCTGATGGGGGCCAGCACGGCGGCGCTCAGCGCGGGCCTCAGCTGCGCACGCACCCTCATCTCGGGGCGCACCCGCAGCCCCTGGGTGATGCTGTTCTTCCTGGTGCTGGTGTGGGGGCTCGGCATCCCCGGGATCACCAGCCCGGTGCAGTGGCTCCCCATCATAGGCACAACTGTCGGCACCTGGGGCCTGTTCCGTACCCAGGGCATAGCGCTGCGGCTCTGCATGCTGGCGGGAGGGTTTTGCTGGACCAGCCACAACATCTTGATAGGCTCCATCGGCGGCAGCCTGATCGAGCTCAGTTTCCTGTTCGTCAACTGCCACACCATGTACCGCATGTGGCGCCAACCGCTGACGACCCCCACCTAAGGCTCGGCCTGCATCCATGAAACCTGACTGAGCCGTATATCCCAGTCAGCCTGAAAAAAAACCACCGCCCTCTCCGGGCGGTGGTTTTTTTATCAAGCTGACGATGGTCACTCCTCAGTGACCATCCCCTGGCTAGTTTTCTGCCGCTTCCGGCTGGGGCGTCTCGGTGCGCTCCCGCTGCAGTTCATCGACCCTGGCTTGCCATTTGTCGTGGGCCTGTTTTTGCCCCTGTGACTCAAACTCCTGGCGCATGGTGTCGATCTCTTGGTCAAGTTTTTCCATCAGGATGTCTCCTTACATCTCGGGTTACACACTGGCTGACGGCACTGTTTGGCCAACCTGCTCACTCCGTTGGACAAGCGGATCTCCCCAAGTGCCCAACGAAATAAGCGATTGATTAAACCATACCCAATCTGAAAGTTGGATTAACACAATCCGGCAGGGCGGCGACTCCCCTCGTCGCAAGCCGTCATGCCCATGGGTCATGGGGTCGGCTTTTGCCAAACGGCTCACATTTCAAGGCCAGGTCGGGGCGCACAAATCTCCATTCAGACGGTACCGCCCAGGGTGATGGTGGCCCTCGTCGCGTTTTTAATCCATGACCACCTCAAAACTAACTAACTGTTTTAAATTGAATTTATCTTCCATTCGTCAGATTTTAACCCACACACCAAAATGCGAGCAGAGTCACAGGCCGAGGGCATTGACACAAAACTCCAGTAAAGGGCACATATGTCCGATTTCGGTGAGAGGGGTTGGACGAAACAATAGAGGGGTCAATCGTTTGCTCCATCCATGAATCACCTCACCAAGGCTCGCAGGAGCCAGGAGACACATATGCTCACCTCGTTGATAGATGAAGGACTGATCTGCCTCGACATCGTCGCCAAAGACAAACAGGGGCTGTTTGTCGAGCTGGCCGCCCGGCTCAAAGCCAGCGGCAAGATTGCCAATCAGGACCAGTTCGTGCGCGACCTCTGGGCACGGGAAAATCTCGACAATACCGGCTTCGAGCAGGGGGTCGCCCTGCCCCACGCCAAGAGCGAGGCGGTACTCCAGCCCGCCATCGTCATCGGCATCAGCCGTCAGGGGATCGACTACGGCGCCGAAGATGGGCAACCCTCCAAGCTGTTCTTCATGATTGCCTCCCCTGCCGGCGGCGCCAACCACCATATCGAGGTGCTGGCCGAGCTCTCCACCAAGCTGCTGGAGCCAGGCTTCATCCCGCAGATGCAGGCGGCCACCAGCAAGGCCGAGGTGCTCAGCCTGTTGACCAGCGCCCAGCCCGACCCCAAGCCGCGGCCACAAGCCAAAACCCAGGAGAAGCCCAGCCTGCCTGAGCCCCAGGATCGCAGCATCAAGGCCCAGCTCGGCACCCTCAAGCAGCACCTGTTGTTTGGCACCTCCCACATGATCCCCTTCATCGTCGCGGGGGGCGTCTTGCTGTCGCTGTCGGTGATGATGAGCGGCAAGGGCGCGGTGCCCGAGGCCGGGGTGCTCAAGGACATGGCCGACATGGGCATCGCCGGGCTCACCCTGTTTACCGCCGTGCTCGGCGGCTACATCGCCTACTCCATGGCGGACAAACCGGGCCTGGCGCCCGGCATGATCGGCTCCTGGATCGCGGTGCAGCAGTTCCACACCGGTTTTCTCGGCGCCATCCTGGTGGGCTTCATCGCGGGCCTCATCGTCAATCAGCTCAAACGCATAAAACTACCGGACTCCATGAGTTCGCTCGGCTCCATCTTCATCTATCCGCTGATCGGCACCTTCCTGGTGTGCGGCATAGTGATGTGGGTGATAGGCGCTCCCATCGCCGCCATGATGGACGGGATGAACAACTGGCTCTCCAGCATGGCGGGCTCCGGCAAGGTGATGCTGGGCGCCATCCTCGGCGGCATGACCGCCTTCGACATGGGCGGCCCGGTCAACAAGGTCGCCACCCTGTTCGCCCAGACCCAGGTCAACACCCAACCCTGGCTGATGGGGGGCGTCGGCATCGCCATCTGCGTGCCGCCGCTCGGCATGGCGCTGGCCACCCTGCTCTCCCCCCGTCGTTACAAGAAAGAGGAGCGTGAAGCGGGCAAGGCGGCCGCCATCATGGGCATGATCGGCATCAGCGAAGGGGCCATTCCCTTTGCCGCCGCCGACCCGGTGCGCGTCATCCCGGCAATCGTCGCGGGCGGCATCGTCGGCAACATCACCGGCTTCATGATGCACAGCATCAACCACGCCCCCTGGGGTGGCTGGATAGTGCTGCCGGTGGTGGAAGGCAAGATGGGCTACATCCTGGGCACAGTGCTCGGCGCCCTGACCACGGCCCTCATCGTCAACCTGCTGAAAAAGCCGGTGACCGAGGATGAAGAAGTAAGCCAGCCCGACAGCGACTACCAGGCCATCGAGGCCGAGGGCGAGGCGGACGTGCTCGCCATCACCGCCTGCCCGTCCGGCGTGGCCCACACCTTCCTCGCCGCCAAGAGCCTGCAAAAGGCGGCCGCCAAACAGGGGATCAAGCTGAAAGTAGAGACCCAGGGCGCCAACGGCATCATCAACCGCATCACCGCCAAGGACGTGGCCAACGCCCGCTACGTCATCCTGGCCCACGATGTGGCCATCAAGAACCGGGAGCGATTCAAGGACATCGAGATCATCGATGTGAAGACCAAGGAGGCCATCCACAATCCGGAAGGGTTGCTGGCCCGCACCCTGGCAGGCAGCAGCAAGGTAGCCTGAGCCACCGCCGACTGACATGACGAGGGGCCGCAAGGCCCCTTTTTATTGGATGGCGCGATGCCATCCCTGCCAGATAACCCCTTCGTTCAAGCCGCATGTATAGGGCCTCAGAACAAATATATGGTGCCCCTTGCCCCGTTTTTCCTTGCCGTTATGGCTGAGCCACGAGCGCACCTTCGGCGATGGAACTGACCCAAGTGGGGATGGCCGCTCCTCTCACCTGTTCGCTAAGATAGGCGCTCAGGCACCATGTCTTTCCCAATCCGGAGTCATCGATGGACCTCATGTTACTGCTCGGTCTATTCGCCATGGGAGGCACCCTCTATGCCCTGCGCTTCTGGGACAAACGCCACGCCAACCCCGACTGGCTGCGCCTACCCACCAGCGAGGATGAGCTGAATGCTCGCTGCTGCACCTGCGGCTCGGACAAGGTAGTCGGCCATCCCCAGACCGGCTGGCCCGACCATCGCTATCGCCACACCTGCCTCGCCTGCGGCAAGGTGTTGTTTCGCACCGAAGAGCCGCGCTGAATAGCCTTTATGGCCAGCAGCTTGCTGATATGAACTAGTGACAGGATTTAAAAGGATATCCATGAGTGAGCCCATATTCACGACCCGTTGGCGCTGGCTACGCCAGCATGTGAGGAAACTACGGGCGACCAAGCTGGAAGCTGAAGATGAGGGAACCATCTGGCGTTTCGTGGGTATTGTGATGACGGCGATCCCCGTCCTGACTGCTGCGACTTATTTGTTGGGGATGGCCTATCACTATGGCTACACCATGGCATTTCGTCTTGATTACTCTGAGTTTTCCGCGCCAGCGGACTATCTCCTGGCCTTTGGGCTAATCACTACTCTCAATTCACTCAAGCCGTGGATGTGGGTCGTGTTGGGCCTCATTGTTTCCATTTTATCCATTTGTGCCGTCCTGATCTTTTGCCCGCGCTGGAGGATCGGCCTCACATGGTGGTGGCAAACATCATGGTTGTATCGGGCTGCTTGCAAGCAAGCCAAACAGAAAAAACGCTACCCAGCCCCCTCTCTTCGCCGGACATTTATCTGGCTTGGCAATAACTACTACAAATTTGCCTTCCTAGTTCTGGCGGTGCTGACCCCCGTCATGGGAGCTATCAGCTTCTTTATACAAGGATTAAAGGCAGCACAAGATCAGATAACCCGCCTCGAACAAGGCACCTGGCCGATGAGCGAGGCCCATAGCCAGTCGCCCCTGTTGGGGGATGAACCCCATATCCGCATCGCCTGCAATGGCAGCCATTGTGCCTATCGCCTCAAGGGAGGCGATACCCTGATCCTGCGCTTCGATCAGATTGAGCAGACCCGCTATCAGCTCAAAAAGCCCTCCCAAGATGAAGCGAGCCGCCCCTGAGGTGACCCACTCACCGTTAGCCCGGCGCCCTTTGCCATCGCCATAAAAAATCCGGAGCCAGTTACTGGCTCCGGATGCTTGTCCCTCACGGGCGGTCGGCATCGGCCGTGTCACCCGTCTGTTCGCGGCTCGATCAGATGAGCGCGACTGGTACTCCGCCGGCTTAAGGGGTCGGCTTGACCAGTGTGTCGAGCCCGCTCACCACCAGGGTACCTCTGCCTCCCGTCATCTTGTGGAAGTTGGTGCCCTGCTGGGAGGGGTTATCAGTTCGGGCCAGCAAGGTGGCACCATTGTTGTAGTTCTTGATCTCGGTGGCGGTGAGCGACCGATCCGACAGCACCAACAGCAACACCCTAAACTCCCGCTGCGCGGTGGTGGCGCCTGGCACCCTGGGCTTCTGGTCGGCCGGGATAAGTGCATAGGCGTTCAGACTGGCCGGATCCGTCATCTCGGCGGAGTCCATCAGCCCCATCAGATAGAGCTCGATATCGGCGTAGTTCGCGCTCACGTTGTTCAACTGCCCGACGATACCCAGCTCGTTGCCCCAGTGACCCGGATAGCTGCTCGGCACCACCCAGTTCGCCCAACGGTGGGTCATCTCGTGCAGTATGGGGCCATAGGCCGAGGTGGAGAGGTACTTCTTCCTGTAGAGGAAAGAGATGCCCTGCAGCTTGCCGTCCGAGTGGAAGTCCGCCGTGTTATCAAACAGAGAGAGCCCTATGCCTTCGACGTCGTTTCTGGCATGAGTGAACTCGCCGGTGGGCATGCCCGAGGGAACCTCCTCGTTGTTCATCACCACGGTGATGAAGTCAAACTCGTCGCGGAACTGGTTGTAGACCTGCCCGGTCAGCTCCTTGAGGGCACTCTGCCCCTGAGCTGAATTGATGGAGGTCGCATTCCAGAACGCGAACGCCTCCGGGCTCAGTTGCAACGAGGCAATCTGGTTAAGCATCGGCTCTATGATGATGGATGCCGGTTGCGTGACCGACAGCTGCGCCGCCGTGCTGGCGACACCGCCCATGCTGGCGGTGATGAGCGCCAACCCCTCGGTCAGGCCGCTGGCCTCCCCTCGACTACCATCCACATTACTGATGGTCGCCACTGCGGGCGCATCGGAGTGCCAGGTCAGGGTAGTGTCGCGGGTCACATCTTGTGAGCCACCGTCAGAGAGGGTCGCCATGGCCTGGAACTGCTGCCGGTTACCGATGGACACCGACGCCGTCTGCGGGGTGACCGCCAGACTGGTCACCACGGCGGATGACACTGTCACGGGAGCCGATGCCGTGAAGGGCGTGCCATCGATCGTCCCGCTTGCGGTGATGGTGGCGACTCCCGCCGCCTGGCCCGTCACCAGACCCTTGCTGCCTTCGAGACTACTGACGGTCGCGACTACCGGCTGGCTGCTGTGCCACTGAATGAGGGGGTTGTCGGTGACGTCAAACGAAGTCCCATCGGACAGATGTGCAATGGCGCTAAAGAGCGTCTGCAGCCCCACCGGGACCGTTCCGTTCGCCGGTTGCATCTCGAGCCGAATGACAACGGCCGAGCTCACCCTGAGCTGCTCGGTCGCATTGAAGGAGACACCATTGACTGTTCCGCTTACTTCTATGGTGGCACTCCCTTGTGCCAACCCGGTAACCAACCCGGTGTCGCTGATGCTCGCCACCGCCGGATCGCTGCTGAGCCAGATGATGGATTCATGATCGGTCACATCGATGGGGGCACTGCCATCCGACAGGCTGGCAAAGACACTCATCTGCGCATTCAACCCCATCGGCAGCGGATCTTGCGGGGCATGGATATCCAGCCCGGTGATCACGGCATCCGTCACCTCCAGCGGGGCCGAGGCCTGGAGCGGTGTGCCATTGGACGTGGCGACGGCCTCGAGGGTCAGGATCCCGGTCGCCAGCCCGGTGGCCACCCCTTTGTTGCCCTCTTCGTTGCTGACAACCGCGCGGCTGTCATCACTGCTGTGCCAGCTCAGGGCCGAGGCGTTGGTCACATCCCGCGATTGGCCGTCGGAAAAGGTGGCGATGGCCATAAAGGACTGACTCAGGCCCACTGGTACGGTGGCGACAGATGGCGTCAATTGTAATTCACTCACATAGGTGTCGATGACCTCCACCCTGGCGGTGGCGCTGTATGGCTCGCCGTTGGCGGTGCCTGTCGTGGTGATGAGCGCCGTCCCCGGGCTTATTCCCTTGGCGAGCCCATCGTCATCTATGGTGACCACTGTACTGTCGCTGCTGCTCCAGACGATGTTGGGATGCGATGTCACATCCTGCACCATGCCATCATCCCAGATAGCCATAACCTGAAACTGCTGCTCAAAACCGACGGGGACCTTGGCCTCCCCCGGGCTTATCTGCAGCGAAGAGAGGGGATGAGCGTCTTCCGTTGAGCCCCCCTCATCGTCATTACCACACCCCAGCAGCGCAAGGGCTGTCAATCCTATTATCAAGCACTTGCCTAATGTCATTGTTCACTCCTCCCTAAAGCACTCCCTTACCCGGTTCACCCACGGTGAGCCGGTGCTGCCTCTCGCGGCAGCGATTTGAACCTTTCGCGGAGTAGAGCAATGGGCCCTGCCGCCGTCCATCGAAAGTCGCGGCGCATTCAGAGCGGGTTAAGAAAGGAGATAAGGACAGACCAGTCCGGGGATGTCGGCCGGCGCTGGCGTGAAGGCCGAGACCGGGATGGCCCCGGCCGTCGGCTCACCGGTCCGGGAGATGGGTCACCAAGGCACACGTCATCCGATGTATGAGTCGAAGCCCTTGCGGGCCTCGAAATGGGGATGGGACGAGGCACCGACTCATGGCGTCGCCAGCAGGCTGATGGTCATGCCGAGGCTCATGCGATCGCCGCGCGTCAGCAGCCGCAGACCGGGGTGACCGGCCATATGGTGGGCGTTGGCGGCGTGACTCTGGGGCTCAAGGCAGACGAAGCCGCTGCCCTCGTCGGGCTGATAGAGCATCAGGAAGCCGCCATCGCTGGAGATCTGCAAGCGTTGATAGCGGCCAGGATGCTCGATCTCGGCCTGCCCGCGCCAGCCGCCATAACAGTGGTTGAGCCAGCCCTGTGGCCGCCGCCACTGACGAAAGTCCAGGTTGGGCGCCAATGCACTGCTCCAGTGGGTCGGCAGGTGATCCGCCCCCTCCTGCCAGACCCCGCTCGCCAAAAAGCGCAGCCGGGTCTGCTCATCGCGCCAGAAGAAGGGGTGAAAGCCCGCGCCATAGAGGCAGGGCGCCTCCCCCAGATGGGTCAAGCCGATGCGCGCCACCAGGCTAGGCCCCTGCAGGCGATAGTCGATCTCCGCCAGATAGTGAAAGGGGCCGTTATGGCCAGTGAGCTGCAGCGTCACCGAGCTGCCGGTCTGCGCCACCGTCTGCCATGGCCGCAGCCACCCCTCTCCGTGCAGGAAGAAGTCGGGATCGGCGTCGCTCTCGGGCAGGGGCTGCGCCTCCCCCCACAGCTCGAAGCCATTGCCCGCCACCCGGTTGGCCAGCGGCAACATGGGAAACAGGGCGCTCTGCCCCGGCTGCCAGGGGGCCTCGGGGTCGGTGTCCCGCAGCAGCGGGCGCCCTTTGTCATCCTCCAGCCCCAGCAAGCAGGCCCCCTGGGTTGAAACCCGCATCCGAAGATGCGGGTTGTTCAGGTTGTGCACCTTCATGCAGAGGTGCTCGCCTTGGCCTGGGTCAGCTCCACCTTGCCCTGGGCCAGCTGGGCTTCCAGCGCCTCCAGGGTCACGCCCTTGGTCTCGGGCACCTTGCGGTAGATGAAGATGAGGCCGGCGAAGCTGATGAGGCCATAGAGCAGGAAGCTACCCGCGGCCCCCAGTCCGGCATTGAGCAGCGGGAAGGTGTAGGTCAGCACAAAGCAGGCGATCCAGAGCGCCAGGGTGCCCGCCGACATCGCCAGACCCCGCACCCGGTTCGGGAAGATCTCCGAGAGCAGCACCCAGGTGACCGGCGCCAGGGTCAGGGCATAGATGGCGATGGCCGCCAGCACCAGCAGCAGCACCGGCAGGCCCAGCACGCCGCTGGCGTAGGCCGCCGCCATCATGCCGTAAATAAGGGTGAGGCCGGCCGAGCCAATCAACATCAGCTTGCGGCGGCCGATCTTGTCCACCATGGGCAGCGCGATCAGAGTAAACAGCAGGTTGATGAGGCCGGTGGCGACGATGGACTTGAGGGTGCTGTCGATGTCAAAGCCGGCGGAGGCGAAGATCTCCTGCGCGTAGTTGAAGATGACGTTGATGCCGCACCACTGCTGGAACACCGCCAGCACTATGCCGATGATGAGGATGGGGCGCACCGAGGGTTTGCCGAGTTCTGCCAGGGAGACCTTGTGGGTCTCCCCCACCAGGGTCTGGCGGATCTCGGCCAGGGTCTGTTTGGCATAGGCATCGCCGCCTATCTTGCCGAGCATGCGGGACGCCTTCTCATACTGCCCATCCTTGGCCAGCCAGCGGGGGGATTCCGGCACGAAGAACATCAGCACCAGAAACGCCAGGGCGGGCACCAGCTCGGCGCCGAACATCCAGCGCCAGCCGGACTGACCGTTCCAGGTCGCCAGGATATCGGCCTGGGTCGCGCTGCTGGCCACCGGATCGGCGATCATCAGGTTCACCAGCTGGGCGGCCAGCACCCCGATGACGATGGTGAGCTGGTTGATGGCCACGAACTTGCCGCGCTTGTCGGCCGGGCTTATCTCGGCGATGTACATGGGGGAGAGCGCCGAGGCGAGACCAATCCCGATGCCGCCGATGATGCGGTAGACCACGAACAGATCGAAGTTACCGGCAGCGGCCGTGCCCCAGGCCGAGATAGTGAACAGGATGGCGGCCAGGATCAGCGGCTTCTTGCGACCGAAGCGATCGGACGACCAGCCGGAGATGGCGGCCCCCAGCACGCAGCCCACCAGCGCCGAGCTCATGGCCCAGCCGGACTGGGCCGGATCCGTGATGGCGAAATAGGCCTCATAGAAGGGCTTGGCCCCGCCTATCACCACCCAGTCGTAACCGAACAGCAGGCCACCGCAGGCGGCCACCAGGCAGATCATCCAGATGTAGCCCATATTGAGCCCACCCGTATCCATTTGATTTCGCGAACTTTTCATGACTCACTCTCGCTATCTTGTGATTGTAGGGTACTGGGGCGCTCCGCACCGTGGCGGAGCGCCGGTTTTTGTTATGAGTGGAGCTGAGATTGGCGGCAGAGCAGGCTGAACAGGTGCCCCTTGTCATGGGCCGGGTTCAGGGCGAGCAGCTCGCGCAGGCTCTGCTCGCCGCGCGCTTGCTCCCCCAGCCCCAGCTGGCCGAGGGCCAGCACCAGCAGGCAGTGCTGGCGGTGTTTGTGCTGGGGATCGTCGTCGAGCACGATGAGATCGGGCAGGGAGACGGCGAAAAAATCCGCCCCGACCCGCTCGTCCATGGCCTGCCCGGCCCAGGCCACCATGCCCTCGAACAGACGCTGCGCCTCCTGCTTGTGGCCGAGGCGGGCCAGCGCCATGCCCCGATAGAAGAGGTAATCCACCGGCTGATCGTTGTAGTAACGGCTGGCCCCCAGCTCACCCTGACCGAGGCAGGCCTGATGCAGGCATTGTTCGGCCAGACTCTGCTGATCACAGGCGAGGTGGCAGAGCGCCAGCAGGTAGTGGATGTCGTTGTCGCTCTGCCCCACCAGGCGCCCCTCCCCCAGGTTGAGGGGATAGTGCAGCGCCTGCTGCAGCAGCGGTATGGCCTGCTCATGCTGCCCTTGCGCCATCAGTGCCAGTGCCCGGCGCTGCTGGTTGATGAGGTACTGGCCGGTGACCCTGCCCTCTCCCCCTTCCCAGGGGTGGAACTGGCGCAGCCGCAAGATCTCGGCCGCCGCCTCCAGTCGACCCTCGATGTGCTGGAGGCTGAGCAGCTCGGCGGTCAGATCGTCGCGCTTGAGGGCCACCTCCCGGTGCGTCTCCAGCAGCGCCAGCCGCTGCGCGGGTGCCATGGCGCCGCGCTTGTGCAGCTGATCCAGCTCGAACAGCAGGCGGGCATCGTCCGGCTTGAGGGCGAAGGCGCGACTCAGGCACTGCTCGGCCGCCGCCAGATCGCCGCTCTTGTTGAAGTGATAGATGCCGAGGTTGCGCCAGGCCGGGGCAAACCCCGGGGTCTGCTCGCACACCCCTTGCCACAGGGCGATGGCCGGCTCATAGCGGCGCTTGCTGTAGTGGAAGCAGCCGAGCAGGTAGCGGGCGAAGCCGCTGTGGGGCAGCCGCTCGAGCATGGCCACCTCCCCCAGGGTGTTGGGGAAGCGCACCTTGCTGGCAAAGGCCCGCTCGGCCCGCTGCAGCAGCCCCTCTTGTTGCTCCCCTGCCGGCAGCAGGCTGGCCTGGAACAGCAGTGGCAGGCTCTCCTCCACCGGCAGCGCCACCAGCAGCGCCATCGCCAGCTCGGGACGACCCAGCTCCAGCAGGTTGCTCGCCAGGAAGCAGAGGTTCACTCCACGGCCGTTGCACAGGGCCCGCAGCGCCTCGAGATCCCCCCCCTGCCCGCTCCCCTGCCAACGCAGGAAGGCGAGCTGATAGTGAAGCGGGTAACGGACTCGCTGCTCGTCTATGTAGGCGAGAGCCGACTCCCGCTCGCCACACTCCAGCAGCGCCAGCCCCTTGAGGGCGATGGCGCCGTAGTGGGTGCCGTTGACCGCCAGGCTGCGCTCGACAAATTGCAGCGCCTGCACCGGGTCGCGGCGCACCATGGCGATGCGGGCCAGGCCGAGGAAGCCGGCATCCCGGCCGTTGCCGCTCCAGGTCGCCTTGTGGAAGTCGTCGAAGGCGGCGTCCAGCAGGCCTTGGCGCTCCTCGATATGGGCGCGCAGCAGGCTGGCCTTGCCGCACTGGGGATTCTTATTGAGGCGATGGGCCCGGGTCAGCGCCTGGTTGGCATACGCCAGCGCCTGCTCATAGTTGGCGCGGTTGTATTCCAGCGTCGCCAGCGCCAGGTTGCAGCGATAGTCGCCCCCGTCCAGCGCCAGCGCCCGCAGGTAGTAGTCAAAGGGGGAGCGGCTGGCGTGCAGATACTGCTCAAGATGCTGGCCGATGAAGTAGAGCTCATCGACCGAGTCGAGATCCGCCGCGGCCAAGGGTGCCGTGGCCGGATCCGGCAGCGCCTCGCCCGCGGGCAAATGCTCGAGATAACTCAGGATCGGCTGGCCCTGCTCATCCAGCAGCCGTACCTGCAAACGTCCCTCGCTGGTGAGGGCGAACGGCTCAAGCCAGGCCTGACCCGGTTGCAAGTCGATGAACTGGCTAAGCAACACGCCGTTCTCGTCGCTCACCTCGAAGCGCGCCCCGCCCAGCGGCGCGATCGCGTAGGCACCGCACAGCAGGCCGTCATCGGTGCGCTCCAGCTTGATGGCGGCGCGGGTGTTGGCGTTTTGCAGGGTACCCAGTGTGTTGTAGGGCAGGAAGTTCTGGACGAACACCTTCTCCTCCCCCGCATCCAGCCAGGTGAAGTCGGGCTGGTTGTCGGTATAGACCCCGGTCATCAGCTCGATGTAGGGGCCGTTGTCGTCGGTCAGGTTGCGATCCCAGGCCAGGCCAAAGTCGCAGTTGCCCCAGCTCCACTGCTTCTTGCCGGGGGAGACGTGGTGATCCGCCACGTGCAGCAGGCCGCCCCGCTCGCCATGGCAATAGGCGCCGACGAAGTCGTAATCAGACTTGTCCGCCATATAGGAGGTGGGCACCGGGATGTTGCGGTAACGGGAGATATCGACCCCGGCGGAGTAATCCACCTTGTAGTAGGTGCCACGGGCGATGGGGAAGGCACTGACGTCACGCTTGCCGTGGTCATAGACGGCGGTCACATCAGGCGGGAAGACGCTCTGGTGATCGTCCCCGCCCTTGACGGCCGGGTTGGACCACCAGAGGAAGTGGCGCGGGGTGTCGTTGCCGTTGAACACCTTGCCGGTGATCTCGATGAGCGCCTTGTCCGGGTAGAGGGTGAAGCCCGCCATCACCTGCAGACCGCGCATCGCCTCCACCTCGCCGAGCCAGACGGTCTTGGCGCCGCCCTCGTGCTCCTGGATGGTGAAGTCCACCGGCATAAAGGTGGTGGGCCTGTGGTGCTGGGGCCAGTTGAACTCGATGCCGCCGGAGATCCAGGGCCCCACCAGCCCCACCAGCGCCGGCTTGATCACCTCGTTGTAGTAGACAAAGTCCCGCTGCATCACCTTGTCGTAGGCGCGGTGGATGCGCCCGCCCAGCTCCGGCAGCAGCATCACCTTGATAAAGTCATTCTCCAGCCAGACCGCCTGATAGGACTTCATCTGCTTCTGGCCGGTGAGGGTGTCGATCACCCCATAGGGATAGACGGCCCCCGAGGAGCCCTGATAGACCCGCTTCTCGAGAAACATGGGGTTGGGATCTTCGGCACCGACCTCGTAGGTCGGCAGGGTGACGGCTTCTACCCAGACTCTTACATCAGCTCTCATCAATCTCGCCTCATTCAACATTTATTAGTAAACGTTTCGATGAGGCCAGTTTAAGATGGCGATGACAGCGATTTTCGCTTAAAGATCACGCAATACAGTAAGCGGAGTTTAGTGAACTGATGATCATTGGCCTGAACAACCAGAAGGTACGCCACCACAACAAGCAGGTGCTGCTGGCGCTGCTCTACCAGCTCAAGGAGGCGAGCAAGTCCACCCTGGCCCGCCACTGCGAGCTCTCCATCCCGGCGGTCAGCAAGATCCTCGACGAACTGGTAGCCGATGGCGCCATCAGCCACAGCGAGCAAAACCTCTCCCTGCGCGGCATCAACGGCGGCAGCTACCGCATCGCCAGCGGCAAGGGAGCCATCCTCTGCCTAAACATCAGTCCCACCAGCATGGAGAGCATACTGGTGGACAGCCTGATCACTCCGCTGGATGAGTTCAGCGGCCAGAAGATAGCCCCGCAGACCCCGGAGGAGCTGCTGCGCCTGATCGAGGCCCACTACTACCAGCACAAGCGCCGTCACAAGGGGCTGGCGATCCGGCTGGCACTGGCGGTGCACGGCCAGGTCAACCCGGCCACCGGGGTCTCCCAGACCATGCCGCAGGCCCCCTGGCACGCGCCGGTCGAGCTCAAGTACCTGCTGGAGGAGCGCCTCGGCTGCGAGGTGATGGTGGACAACGACTGCATCATGCTGGCGCTGGCCCAGAAGTGGCAGGGCCGGGAGAGTGGCGGGGATTTTTGCGTCATCAACGTCGACTACGGCATCGGCTCCGCCTTTATCATCAACGGCCAGATCTACAGGGGCGCCCTCTTTGGCAGCGGCCAGATAGGCCACACCATCATCAACCCGGACGGCAGCGCCTGTGCCTGCGGCCGCTACGGCTGCCTGGAGACGGTCGCCTCGCTGTTTGCCATCAAGAAGCGGGCTAGGGTCTTTCTCAAGCAGCAAGCCAGCGCCGACAACCCGGCGCCGGCGGGCGGGGAGCTCGACACGGCCCAGTTGCTCGCGCTCTACCATCAGGGGGATGCCATGATCCGCGCCCTGGTGGACGAGGGGGCCCGCGCCATTGGCCTGAGCCTCTACAACTTCCTCAATATCCTCAACATCAACCGCATCTGGCTCTATGGCCGCAGTTGCGACTTCGGCGAGCCCTGGTTGCAGACCATCGTCAGCCAGACCGGTGCCAACCCCTTCGACTGCAGCGATGCGGTCAATGCGACCCAGTTGCGCTTCGGCGAACTCACCCGCCCCCAACAGGTGATGGGCATCGGCTATCTCTACGTGGAGCGGGCATTGGCGCAGCGTGATGCGGCAGGCTTTAGCCAGTGACGCTTCTTGCCCCGACAGATGATGCTGATTTCAACCAGGGAAACTTGCCGCCCCTTCCCCCGGCAGATAACCCGGCAGATAAAAAGTGAGCCCGCTCCCGATTGCAGAACTCCGTATGGGGAGTAGGAGAGCCAAGTGGAGAGGAATATGATGAGCGCACCATCCAGAGCAGGAGCCAGTGCATCATGACAGCCCAGCGTGAACAGCAAAAACAGAGTGCACAGCAGGAGCAGAGCGAAATCCATCCCTGCGACCAGTGCGGGGAGCGCACCCGCCATATAGTGGTGCTGGTCCCTCGCGATCACAGTCAGGACATCATGCCCAAAGACCCGCACAAGGCCTTCTGGCAAGCCTTTCGCGCCAGCACCCTCACCAACTGGGCATTTGGCGAGACCCTGGCCTATCAGACCACCCATGTGCGCCACCTGATCTGCGAGCGCTGCGGCGAGAAATTTCTCGAGTATTGAGCCCTGCTTTCCAAGCGCCATGTCACAGAACGGCTGGCGCCTCTGCGGTAACTCGAGTCAGCCCCGCTAATTCTGCGCTGGCCGCCCCCTGAACAAGCCATTTGTTGATCCCGAGCCGGTTTTTATTGGCTCCCTGTGTTGCTACCGCACCGCTTTGATTAAGATGTTCCACTTGGCTACAAATGCCTTTGTGGAGTCGCATCCATGACACGGATCTATTACGCCATTTCAGGTCA
Source organism: Aeromonas aquatica (assembly GCF_000764655.1). GTDB lineage: Bacteria > Pseudomonadota > Gammaproteobacteria > Enterobacterales > Aeromonadaceae > Aeromonas > Aeromonas aquatica. Next base: position 25,125 of record NZ_JRGL01000088.1, on the reverse strand, counting down.
ATCGCAGATGAAAAGCAGCAAGCTGGAGGCTGATATCCAGGGGCGGTAGCTTAGTCTGATAAAAAGGTGAAGGTCTTGAATATGTCTTCGCGAAAGTCCGATTACGCTGCGCTAATCGAACCTACAGTTCTAATCGGAGCGACACTTAACCGAGCGTTATACGTAACTAGGTGAATATATGGAAATAGTAGAAGCAAAACCATCAGATTTAGATCTTTTCTTTGAGTATCTAGGTGTTCAACTTCTAGAAAACGCATCCGACAACTCACCACTATTTCAACCAATTCCAAAGGATCACTGCAAAGTATCAGAACAACTTAGAACCAAGTTTCGAGATGGTTTTGGCGTTAGTATCGGTAAGCCAAGTTGGAGAAAGCTTTGGTTAGCTAAAGACTCAAGCAGCCATATTCTTGGGCATATAGATTTGCGCCATTACAGTGGAGAATATAATTTCCATCGTGTTTTGTTAGGCATCGGTGTAAAAAACAATGCCAGAAAACAAGGTTTAGGCATAACGCTATTAGAATCAGCATTCCGATTTTGCCAAGAGACTGACAGTATTGACTGGTTAGATTTAAACGTCCTTTCAAACAACATTCCAGCAAAGAGCTTGTATTTGAGGTGTGGCTTCAAAATCATAGGTGAAACATCTGATTTTTATCGCATTGATGGAGAGTCCGTGTCAGAAACCACGATGACTCTCTGCACAAAAAATCATGTATAAGGAATGCTTTTAGAGATGTTCTCTAGGCGTTGCATATCCAGGCTCGTAGGCTCGAATAGCGTAGTGTATTCGGACGATCGCGTAATCAAATCTCGTATACTGGTCTTGCAAGCTGTAGGTTGGGGCTGAACGAAGTGAAACTCAACGTTTACCACGAAAAAATCAATAAACATCTATAGTTCATGCGTCGCCATGTTCAATACCATCACGATTAACATAGCGACTTACTATTAAAATTAATCAAATCTAACAGACTAGAGAACCGAAAATGTATTTCTCGTCAAATTTAAATCTGGTCTGGCCATTACGGTACCTATCAACGTGATTTCTGCATGACCCGACATGATGTCTAGAGGGAGTTGTTTTCGCCAGGGGTTTTATGCCTCTATTTTTTTCGTCTCGGCTGTTTATACAGAGGTGGCGTGGCTGTTTCATCGCATAATGGACAGACAAAAGAAGCTTGGGGCCGGTGACGGTGTTTATGGATAACAATGAGAGCGCATTGAGCCTCACCTTTTATATACATGAGATAGGTGAATATAAGATGCAGATAAGAACAGCCTGCCGACATGAACTGGATACCATCTATCTTATGGGCTTCGATGTTTGGGGTGGGGGTCTGTCTCGAGATGAATATCTTGCTGGTTGTCAAAGCAGCAAGAAATACCAGTCCGGTGTTTGGTATGTATTGGTTGTCGATGAAAAGCCGGTCTCTTCCCTTATCGTTTATAGCGACCTATTTGGCCTCGGCCAGGGTTGCTTTGGTATCGGCTCCCTGGCAACGGATCCGGCGATGAGAGGAAAGGGTTTTGGCTCCCAGCTGCTGCGCGGCGTGACAGAAAAGCTCCTGAACGCTCCAGAGGCCATCGCCACTTTTCTGCATGCGGATATCGACCATCACTACTACGAGAAGTTGGGGTATCAGCGCATCCAGAGCGGTGATTGCATGTTCTTCTCTCTCGGGCACCCACACTATGCGGGTATGCCGCCCAGCTACTTTTAACCCGCCATCCATATGGCTATCGCCTCGATGGCCTGCGACTTTTCTCCAGCTTGCTCTCCCCTATCCTCCCCTGATGGCCGTCATTTATGTGCGCTGGCTCACAGCCTGCCGACTCTTTTCATCTCACAAATTTACAGAACAGGCTTCTCTCTCCAGTTCCCACTGGTAGGGCCACATCTGTCCAGCCGCATAGAAATAGACTATAACTGAATGATTTAATGTAGAAAAATACAGTCGCCATATTCCTCACGCCCAATCTATCACTTTGAGATCCTGCTCACACTCGGAATTTTACCGCACAAAAATCCAGTGATTCGCATATTTGTCCGATAGGGCGGTTGACACCGTGCAGCCATAATATGAGTGTCAATTTTGTCCGCATGCCTCGACCCGTCAACGGGCGTCGGCATGCCAACAGGCTTCATCAAGGAGCGGGAGAGCGCCATGATCACCACACTGATCAACGAACATCTGATCAATCTCGATTTAAAAGCGACGCGCAAGGAAGAGGTCTTCAGCGAGATGGCCCGCCTGCTGGTCGCCCAGGGCAAGGTCAGCGATGAGCAGCAGTTCATCAAGGACTTGTGGGCCCGGGAAGAGCTGGACAACACCGGCTTCGAGGAGGGCGTTGCCCTGCCCCACGCCAAGAGCGCGGCGGTGAGCACTCCGGCGGTGGCCATCGGCATCAGCCGCAGCGGTATCGATTACGGCGCCGAGGATGGCAAGCCCTCCCGGCTGTTCTTCATGATTGCCTCCCCGGCGGGCGGCGCCAACCACCATATCGAGGTGCTGGCCGAGCTCTCCGCCAAGCTGATCGAAGAGGGCTTTATCGACGCCCTGCTGGCGGCCAAGAGCCCCGCCGCCGCGCTGGCACTCTTGCTTGAGAAGAGAGAGGAGCAAGCCGCCCCCGCCGCCGACAAGGGCCTCATCATAGGTGTCACCGGCTGCCCGGCCGGCATAGCCCACACCTATCTGGCGGCAGAATCCCTGGAGCGTGCCGCCAAGGAATTGGGCTACGAGGTGAAGGTGGAGACCAATGGCTCCATCGGCGTCAAGAACAGCCCGACCGCGGCCGAGATTGCCCGCGCCAGCGCCATCGTCGTGGCCTGTGACAAGCAGGTGGACATGGCCCGCTTCAACGGCAAGCCGCTCATCAAGACAGGAGTGAAGGCCCCCATCAAGGATGGCAAGGGACTGATCGAGCAGGCCCTCAAGGCCCCCGCCTATGTGGCGGACAAGGATGAGCGCAAGAGCGAGGAGAAGAGCGCGGGCGGCAGCTCGGATCTCTACCGTTACCTGATGAACGGCGTCTCCCATATGATCCCGTTTGTGGTCACCGGGGGCCTGCTGATTGCGCTGGCGCTCGCCATCGGCGGGGATCCGACCCCGAGCGGCATGCAGATCCCGGCAGGGAGCATGTGGAACCAGATCCTCAACGTGGGCGTCGCCGCCTTCACCCTGATGATCCCCATCCTGGCCGGCTACATCGCCTATGCCATCGGTGATCGTCCTGCCCTGGCCCCCGGCTTTATCGGCGGCTGGATTGCCAACAACGGCAGCTTCTACGGCGCCGACGCCGGTACCGGCTTCATCGGTGCCATCATAGCGGGCCTCTTGGTCGGTTATCTGGTGCGCTGGATTGCCACCCGCCAGTACCACAAGATGGTGCAGCCGCTGGTGCCTATCCTGATCGCCCCCATCGTCGGTTCCCTGTTTATCGCCGCCGTCTTCATCTTCATCATCGGTGCCCCCATCGCGGACATGATGACCGGCCTGAACGCCATGCTGCTCTCCATGAGCGGCGGCAGCCTGGTGTTGCTCGGCATAGTGCTGGGTGGCATGGCGGGCTTTGACATGGGCGGCCCGGTCAACAAGGTGGCCTTCCTGTTCTCGGTGGGCATGATCGCCTCCGGCCAGACCCAGTTCATGGGGGCCATGGCCTGCGCCATACCGGCGGCGCCGCTCGGCATGTCGCTCGCTACCGTGCTCGGCCGCAAGCTGGGGATCTTCGATGCCTCCGAAATCGAGGCGGGCAAAGCCGCCGGTGCCATGGGTCTGGTGGGGATCTCCGAGGGCGCCATCCCGTTCGCCGCCCGTGACCCGTTGGCGGTCATTCCCGCCAACATACTGGGCAGCATGACCGCCGCCGTGATGGCCTTCCTGTTTGGCATCACCAACAGCGTCGCCCACGGTGGTCCCATCGTCGCCCTGCTGGGTGCGGTCAACAAGCCGCTGCTGGCCCTGCTCTGCATGGTCTGCGGCGCCATCGTCACCGGCGTGGTGGCGGTTGCCCTGAAAAAACTGCGGGTGAAGAAGACGGACGAGACCGCGCTGGCCAAGGCCGCCTGATCCCCTCTTTCCATACTTCAAGATCCAAAGAGGCCACCCCGGGGTGGCCTCTTTTTATTGCCTCTATTGCCTGTTCGCCGAGGCGTGCAGCTTCCCTCCCACAACACACAGACCCGCTTATCGACCAGCCATCCCGTGATCCCCTTCACACTTCGCGGCCAGATCCCGCCAAACTAGGAAATTTTCCTATCTCCCCTAGGGATGGCTCTCACGCCCTCCCGGCGGCGCCTCATTACAGTCGTCCCACCTGATGTAGTGACCCGCCCCTTCGCAGACGCAAGGTGCCGGGCACAGGTTCAATCGACTGGGCAGCCCCGCTTCCCCGTTGGCCTTTCCGTGGCGTGACCTCCCATAACAGATTGAATTATTTCAATACACAAATGAGGGGCGCGGCGGAAATTCCGTCTATCTCGCAGAGGATGAACGAAGATGTTTAAACTGCTCGAACAGGTCCGGATCCCCACCCTGGACCTGCCGGTCGAAGCCCGGCGCAAACTCTGGTTCAAGCCCTTTATGCAATCCTATCTGGTTGTATTCATTGGCTATCTGACCATGTATCTGATCCGCAAGAACTTCAACATTGCGCAGAATGACATGATCCAGGAGTACGGTCTCTCCATGACCGAGCTCGGCATGATAGGCCTCGGCTTCTCCATCACCTACGGGGTGGGCAAGACGGTCGTCTCCTACTATGCCGACGGCAAGAACACCAAGCAGTTCCTGCCGCTGATGCTGATCCTCTCCGCCCTCTGCATGCTGGGCTTCAGTGCCAGCATGGGGGGTACCGGGTTTAGCCTCTACTTTATGATCTTCTTCTATGCCCTGAGCGGCTTCTTCCAGAGTTGTGGCGGCTCCTGCAGCTACTCCACCATCACCAAGTGGACCCCCCGCAACAAGCGCGGCACCTACCTCGGCATGTGGAACCTCTCCCACAACGTGGGTGGCGCCGGGGCGGCCGGGGTGGCGCTGTTCGGTGCCAACTACCTGTTCGATGGCAACGTGCTCGGTATGTTCATCTTCCCCTCCATCATCGCCCTCATCGTCGGCTTTATCGGCCTGCGCTTTGGCAACGATTCACCGGAGGCCTATGGCCTTGGCAAGGTGGAGGAGCTGTTTGACGAGGTGGCCAGCGAAGAGGACATCGCCACCGAGGAGCAGAAGCTGACCAAGGGCCAGATCTTCGTGAAGTACGTGCTGATGAACAAGGTGATCTGGCTGCTCTGCTTCGCCAACATCTTCCTGTACGTGGTGCGCATCGGCATCGACCAGTGGTCCACCGTCTACGCCCATCAGGAGCTCGGCTTCTCCAAGGAAGTCGCCATCCAGGGCTTCACCTTCTTCGAAGTGGGCGCCCTGGTCGGTACCCTGATGTGGGGCTATCTCTCCGATCTGGCGAACGGTCGCCGCGGCCTGGTGGCCTGTGTGGCACTGGCGCTGATCATCGCGACCCTGGGTCTCTACCAGCACGCCACCACCCAGTTCATGTTCCTGGGTTCCCTGTTCACCCTGGGCTTCCTGGTGTTCGGCCCGCAGCTGCTGATCGGCGTGGCCGCCGTGGGCTTCGTGCCCAAGCAGGGGATCAGCGTGGCCGATGGCGTCAAGGGCACCTTCGCCTATCTCATCGGTGACAGCTTCGCCAAGCTGGGTCTGGGCATGATCGCCGATGGCACCCCCATCTTCGGCCTGACCGGCTGGAGCGGCACCTTCGCGGCGCTGGACATGGCCGCCGCCGCCTGCCTGGTGCTGATGGCCTGCGTGGCCGTGGCCGAGGAGCGCAAGATCCGTCGTATCAAACGTGAGCTGAAAGCGGCCGAACTGGCCACCCAGACCGCCTGATAGACAAAGTGTTTCACTCCGTAGTGTGCATTCGGCTCGCCCTTTGGCGGGCCGTTTTTTATGTTGGGCCGCCACTGTCAGCAAATGACACCAGATTGCAGCCACCCACGGTGCATCCTGCCACCACTGCACCGCCAAGATCCCACTTTTAGCCCGCACCTTTGGCAAAATCAGGCCCTTGGCGCTATCTTGTTGCCCCACCTCAATTTGCTTCGAGAGCCCATGAAGATCCTCGCCGTCACCGCCTGCCCCACCGGCATCGCCCACACCTACATGGCCGCCGAGGCGCTGCAAAAAGCCGCCGACAAGCTGGGACTGAAGATCAAGGTCGAAACCCAGGGCGCCATGGGGCTGGAGAACGTGCTGACCGCCCGGGACATCGCCGTCGCCGATCTGGTGCTGATCGCCTCCGATATCGAGATCGAACAGAAGGATCGCTTCCTCGGCTGCCCCCTGCGCCAGGTCCCGCTGGAGGCCGTGCTGCTCGATGCGATAGCCGTGCTCAAAGCGTCCATCAGCGGCGCCTGAATGCTGCGCCGCGAGCTCACCTTCTGCTGCCGCCAGGGCCTGACCATCACCCAGGCCAAGCAGCTCTGCCGGCTGGCCGGGCTGTTCAAGTCCCACATCCAGTTCATCAACATGACCCGTCGCCAGAGCGTGGGGGCGGCCAACCAGCTCGCCCTGCTCACCCTGGCCACCCAGCCCGGGGATCTCTGCCAACTGCTGATCGAGGGGCTGGACGCCGAGCTCGCCCACATGGCCTTTACCTGCTGGTGCGGGGAGCTGGGCCAGCCGCTCGGTCGGCCGGGCACGGCCGCCCAGGCCGAGCAGCGCCTTGGCCTCGCCCTGCCCGATTACTGCTTCTCCCTCGCTCAACTCGGCCACGCCAACGCCCCCCTCGACAAGGCCCTGGCCCTGAGGGTGCTGGTGGACTTGCTGCCCGGGGAGCGGGTGCGCGACAGACCCGCGCTGGAGCAGGCCATTCACGCGCGCGAGCAGCTGGCCGCCACCATCATCCGGCCGGGGCTGGCCATGCCCCATGTGATCTGCCCCGCCATCCGCCAGCCCACCCTCTCGCTATTGAGCTGCGATGAGCCCATCCACTGGGGATCGGCGCTCGGCCCGGTCAGCACCCTCATACTGCTGGCCATCCCAAGCGGCCTCGCCCCCGAACAGCTGCGCCCCCTCACCCGACTGGCCCGCGCCCTGATGGATGAGACAGTCAGCATGGCGCTCTTGCACGCAAGCTCCTCCCCCGCCCGGCAGGCCATCGTCATCGAAGGCCTGCTGAGCTGATCAGGCTCATCGACGTTTTTGCGCTGGCGTGAGCCAGCTTCGTTCATCTGCCAGCCGATCCCCCTGTGATACAATCGCGCATCCTCTGCTTTTGGTGTGCATGCGATGAAATCTGCCCGTCCCCGTCTCTCCCTCTCCCAGCGCCCTGCCAAGGGGGCAGTCAAGCCCCGCATTCAGCAGGCTCGCCAAGCTACCGGCACGGAGCGCAAGCCGGAGCTGGCGCCAGCCGATCGCAAGTTGCTGCTGCTGAACAAGCCCTACATGGTGCTCTGCCAGTTCACCGACGAGGCGGGACGGGAGACCCTCAAGGATTACATCCGTGAGCCCGGCATCTATGCCGCTGGCCGGCTGGACAGAGACAGTGAGGGGCTCTTGCTGCTCACCAACGACGGCAAGCTGCAGGCCCGCCTCACCCAGCCGGGGGAGAAGACCCCCAAGACCTACTGGGTGCAGGTGGAAGGGGTGCCGAGCGAAGAGAAACTGGCAGCCCTGCGCGCAGGAGTCGAGCTGAACGACGGCATGACCCTGCCCGCCGGGGCGCGGATCATGGATTCGCCCGCCGTCTGGCCGCGCAATCCGCCGATCCGCGAGCGCAAGGAGATCCCCACCTGCTGGCTCGAGATCAAGATAGTGGAGGGACGCAACCGCCAGGTGCGGCGCATGACGGCCCACATAGGTCACCCCACTCTGCGCCTCATTCGCTACGCCATCGGTGACTGGACCCTGGACGATCTGGCGTGTGGCGAGAGCTGCAGCCTGCCCGCCCCCGAGCTGGCAGCGCTCCCGCGCGCCAATACTCCGCACCGAGGCCGCCAATCAACGCCGGAGAGGCCAGTCAGAACCGCTACACCAAAGCAATTTGGCGATAAATTACGCGATCATAATCGACCAAAGGCAGCGCGAGATGCTGCTGACGCGGCGGGAAATAGCAGGCCCCATGCCACCAACGCCAGTCCCGCCCAGCCTACGGACGGCAAACCCCGCAGCACCGGCCGCGGCACCGCCCGCCGTCCGGCTCGCGCCGGCAACGGCAACGGCAACGGCAACGGCAACGGCAACGGCAACGGCAACGGCAACGGCAACGGCCAATCCTGAATGAACACGAGAGACAAGGAGTCCTTATGACTGATCACCCCCCGTTGCCCGCCAGATTGACGGTGGCCGCCCTGGTGCACTGGCAGGGCCGCTTCCTGCTGGTGGAGGAGGAAATCGCGGGCAAGCGCCGCTTCAACCAGCCCGCCGGCCATGTGGAGCCGGGGGAGAACCTGATCGAGGCCGCCTGCCGCGAGCTGAAAGAGGAGACCGGGCTCTGCGCCCGTCCCAACGCCTGGCTGGGGGTCTATCTGTTCAAACCGGCCGACAGCGAGGCCACCTTCGTGCGCACCGCCCTGGTGTTTGATCTTGAAAAGGCGCCGGGTCAGCACCATCCAGAGGATCCCGACGGCGACGTGCTGGCCTGCCACTGGCTCACCCTGGACGAGATCGCCGAGTGCAAACCGGCCCTGAGAAGTCCGCTGGTGTGGCAGTGCATCCAGGATTATCTGGGGGGCGCTCGCCTGCCACTGTCGGCGCTCAAAGCCTTTATTTGAAGCCTGTCCACGATCTTACTGCGAGGCCGTGATCAAGGCTCATGTGCTGCTCGCTTGTTTGTAATCAGGAAAGCTCATGTGTATTTACACACTCCGGTTCCTGCGCTGCTCTTTACCTTGCTGCCGACCTCTCGTGACAGCTCCTGAACAGGCCATTTAGGATCATTTGGTGCCATTTCTTTCATCATGGTGCCGACAAACAGAAAAACGATTTCCCGTCGCCGGGCTCCCGAGAGGAACGACGGCAGGGAGATGTGACCGGGGGCGCAAAACTCTGGTAGAATACGCCCCGTTTAAACGAACTGGTAACTTCGACTAATGACAGACAACAGCCAAATCAAGGTGATCGTCGGCATGTCCGGCGGCGTGGATTCTTCCGTCTCGGCCTACTTGCTCCAGCAGCAGGGTTATCAGGTCGAAGGTTTGTTCATGAAGAACTGGGAAGAAGACGACACGGACGAGTATTGCTCTGCCTCCCAGGATTTGGCTGACGCTCAGGCCGTCTGCGACAAGCTGGACATGAAGCTGCACACCATCAACTTCGCCGCCGAGTACTGGGACAACGTGTTCGAGCACTTCCTGGCCGAGTACAAGGCGGGCCGCACCCCGAACCCCGATATCCTGTGCAACAAGGAGATCAAGTTCAAGGCGTTCCTGGAGTTTGCCGCCGAAGAGCTGGGTGCCACCTACATCGCCACCGGCCACTATGTGCGCCGTGACGACAGCACTGGCCGTCCGCGCCTGCTGCGCGGTCTCGATGGCAACAAGGATCAGAGCTACTTCCTCTACACCTTGAGCGAAGCTCAGGTCGGTCAGAGCCTGTTCCCGGTCGGGGATCTGGAGAAGCCGGAGGTGCGCCGCATCGCCGAGCAGCTCGATCTCGTCACCGCCAAGAAGAAAGACTCCACCGGCATCTGCTTCATCGGTGAGCGCAAGTTCAAGGACTTCCTCGCCAAGTTCCTGCCTGCCCAGCCCGGCCCCATCGAAACCGTGGATGGCAAGGTGATCGGCGAGCACCAGGGTCTGATGTATCACACCCTGGGTCAGCGCAAGGGGCTCGGCATCGGTGGCCGCAAAGACGCCACCGAGGAGGCCTGGTACGTGGTGGACAAGGAAGTGGAGCGCAACGTGCTGGTGGTGGCGCAGGGCGAGCATCCCCGTCTCTACTCCGATGGCCTGATCGCGAGCCAATTGCACTGGGTGGATCGCACCCCGATCCGCGCGCCGCGCCGCTGCACCGTCAAGACCCGCTATCGCCAGGAAGACATCCCCTGCCTCATCCAGCCCATCGACGACCAGACCATTCGGGTCATCTTCGATGAGAAACAGGCGGCGGTGACCCCGGGGCAGTCTGCCGTCTTCTACGACGGGGAAGAGTGTCTGGGCGGTGGCATCATCGAACAGCGTTTCAGCCATCCGGTTTGAATCCTTAACAGAAGGCAGCAGACGTGAGCGACAAATTCCAAGACAGAACAATGGCTTTCGCCGGCATCTGCCAGGCGGCCTATCTGGTGCAAAAAGTGGCCCGTGATGGCAGCTGTGACGAGGCCTCCCTGCGCGAAAGCCTGCAAAGCGTGCTGGTGACCAATCCCAAACAGCCGCTGGAAGTGTTCGGCAGCCACCTCGCGATCCGCGACGGCTACCGCGCCCTGGTGGAGCAACTCGGCACCAGCAACCAGAAGAACGCCGAACTGACTCGCTACGTGGTCAGCCTGATTGCGCTGGAGCGCAAGCTCGCCAAGCGCAAGGACATCCTCAACATGCTGGGGGAGCGGATCGGGCAGATCGGCCGTCAGCAACAGCATTTCGATCTGCTCGACGAGCAGATCCTGGCCAACATGGCGAGCATCTACAGCGATCTCATCAGCCCCATAGGGCCGCGCATCCAGATTGCGGGCACCCCGCTGTTCCTGCAACAGCCGCTGGTGCAGCACAAGGTGCGCGCCCTGCTGCTGGCGGGCATCCGTGCCTGCGTGCTGTGGCGCCAGCTTGGCGGCAGCCGTACCCAGATCATCTTCGCGCGCAAGAAGATGGTGGAACTGGCCAAACGTTTTTGAGTTTCTAACCCCCCACACACATCAGGAGTTCACCCCATGGAGCTGTCCGCGCTGACTGCTGTTTCCCCGATTGACGGTCGTTATGGCGACAAGGCCGATGCCCTGCGTCCTATCTTCTCCGAATTCGGCCTGCTGCGTTTTCGCGTCGAAGTCGAGGTACGCTGGTTGCAAAAACTGGCAAGCCACGCCGGGATCCCGGAAGTCCCAGCCCTGAGCGCGGCCGCGAGCGCCCTGCTCGACGGCATCGTCCTCAACTTCAACGAGAGTGACGCCGCCCGCATCAAACAGATCGAGCGCACCACCAACCATGATGTGAAAGCGGTGGAGTACTTCCTCAAAGAGAAGGTGGAAGTGGACCCGGAGCTGGCCGCCATCTCCGAATTCATCCACTTCGCCTGCACCTCGGAAGACATCAACAACAACTCCCACGGCCTGATGCTGAAAACCGCCCGCGACCAGGTGATCAAGCCTTACTGCGAGAAGCTGATTAGCGAGCTCAAGCGCCTGGCCCATGAATACCGCGACATGCCGCTGCTGTCCCGTACCCACGGCCAGCCGGCGACCCCGAGCACCATGGGCAAGGAGATGGCCAACGTCGCCTATCGCCTGGAGCGCCAGTACAAGCAGATCATGGCGGTCGAGATCCTGGGCAAGATCAACGGCGCGGTCGGCAACTACAACGCCCACGTCAGCGCCTACCCGGACGTCGACTGGCACCAGTTCTCCGAGGAGTTCGTCACTTCTCTGGGCCTGACCTGGAACCCCTACACCACCCAGATCGAGCCGCACGACTACATCGCCGAGTTGTTCGACGCCATGGCCCGCTTCAACACCATACTGATCGACTTCGACCGCGATGTATGGGGCTACATTTCGCTGGGTCACTTCAAGCAGCGCACTATCGCGGGCGAGATCGGCTCCTCCACCATGCCGCACAAGGTCAACCCCATCGACTTCGAGAACTCCGAAGGCAACCTGGGGCTGGCCAATGCCGTGTTCCAGCACCTGGCGAGCAAGCTGCCTATCTCCCGCTGGCAGCGTGATCTCACCGACTCGACCGTACTGCGCAACCTCGGCGTCGCCGTCGGCTATTCCCTGATCGCCTATCAGGCGACTCTGAAGGGGATCTCCAAGCTGGAAGCCAACAGCGCGGCCATGGCCGCCGATCTGGACGCCAACTGGGAAGTGCTGGCCGAGCCTATCCAGACTGTGATGCGCCGTTACGGCATCGAGAAGCCCTACGAGAAGCTGAAAGAATTGACCCGGGGTCGCCGCGTCGACGCCGAAGGCATGCGCACCTTTATCGACACCCTGGAGCTGCCAGAAGAGGTGAAGGTAGAGCTGAAGAAGCTGACCCCGGCCAACTACCTCGGTCAGGCCCAGCGTCTGGTGGATCTGCTGAAATAAGCGGTTAAACCGAACCGACGGGGGCCCTGCAATGGCTGCAGGGCCCCTGTTGATTTTGGCCCACTCAATGGCCTCATTGGCTATTGGGCCATATCAGAGCCCTTGCCCAAACCCGATTTGGGCAAGATCTCTCACAAGATACGAGAAACACCATGTACGAACTCAATCTGGATATCGCTCACTTCCTCGAGCACCATTGGCAGAAGCGCCCGCTCCTTATCAAGGGCGGCTTCAAGAATTTTCAGGATCCCATCAGCCCGGACGAGCTGGCGGGCCTGGCCATGGAAGAGGTGGTGGAATCCCGCCTGGTGACCCGTTTCGACGGCAAGTGGGAAGCCGCCCACGGCCCCTTCGAGTCTTACGATCACCTGGGGGAAGAGAACTGGACCGTGCTGGTGCAGGCCTGCAACCACTGGGCCCCCGAGGTCAACGAGCTGGCGCTGCCGTTCCAGTTCATCCCGGGCTGGCGCTTTGACGATGTGATGGTGAGCTTCTCCACTCCCCACGGCGGCGTCGGCCCCCACATCGACAACTACGATGTGTTCATCACCCAGGGTCAGGGCAAGCGCCACTGGCGCGTCGGCGATGCAACGCCCCGGAGCGAGTTCGCCGCCCACGCGGCCCTGCTGCACTGCGAGCCGTTCGAGGCGATCATCGACGTCATCATGGAGCCGGGCGACATCCTCTACATCCCGCCCGGATTCCCCCACGAAGGCTACGCCATCGAGCCCTCCCTGAACTTCTCGGTGGGCTTCCGCGCGCCGGACGCCAAGGCGCTCATCTCGTCGTTTGCCGATCACCTGATCGACAACGAGGTGCGTACCGAGCGTTATGGCGATCCGGACCTCAAGCCCCGCGCCCGTCACGGCGAGATCCTGCCCCACGAGATGCACCGCCTGCGCGAATTGATGCAGCAGGCCCTGGATGACGAGACCCTGTTCAAGGAGTGGTTCGGCACCATGATCTCCGAGGCCAAGCACGATCTGGACGTGAACCCGGTCGAGCCTGACTACAGCGCCGAGGAAATCGCCGATCTGCTGACTCAGGGCGAGCCCGCCATCAAGGTGCCGGGCCTGCGCTCCGTCTGGTTCAGCGGCGACAACCAGCAGTGCTACATCGACGGCGAAGCCTGGACCCTGCAGAGCGAAGACGCTGCCGCTATTTCGCTGCTGTGTGACAAGGACATCATCACCCAGGTCGACATGGTGGAGCTCGCCGATCAGGCCGGCTTCCTGCAACTGCTGACCCGGTTGGTCAACCGCGGCTACTGGTTCTTCGGCTGATCCCAAGCCACGGGATCATCCGCTGCTGATCATATAAATGAGAGGCGCCGCTGGTGACAACGGCGCCTTTTTTCCCTCAACGAGCTTCCTTTATGCCCCTCCCGCTGGCAACCGACGGCCTCCTCACTACACTTGGTGGCGGCTCGGCCATAAACCGCCGATCTCCCCCTCAGCCCTGACGTCGTTGTTGGTTATTTAACAACATCCGTTCGAAGCCGATGCGCTCGAGGAAGGGGAACCAAATGGGCTGAGATCTGGGAAACCAATTATTTTAGCCCCTAAAATCAACAGTGAGCGAAAACGTTATCTTGTGAAATGAGGCGGTTTTAGCTCAAAACGTTGTTTCTGGATCATAAAAAGTATCCAAAAACTGGTGTATATTGCTCGGCGGAAACTCCTTAACCATGAAGACTCCCATGAAAAAGACCAAAATCGTCTGCACCATCGGTCCCAAGACCGAATCCAAAGAAATGCTGACCAAGATGCTGGATGCCGGCATGAACGTCATGCGTCTGAACTTCTCCCACGGTGATTACGCCGAGCACGGCACCCGTATCAGCAACCTGCGTGAAGTCATGGCCGAAACCGGCACCCGCGCAGCCATTCTGCTGGATACCAAGGGTCCGGAAATCCGTACCATGAAGCTGGAAGGTGGCAACGATGTCTCTCTGGTCGCTGGCCAGACCTTCACCTTCACCACCGACCAGACCGTGGTTGGCAACAAAGACACCGTCGCCGTGACCTACGCCGGCTTCGCCAGCGACCTGCGCGTCGGCAACCGCATCCTGGTGGATGACGGCCTGATCGGTCTGGACGTCATCGAAATCACCGAACGTGAAGTCATCTGCAAGGTGCTGAACAACGGTGATCTGGGCGAGAACAAGGGCGTCAACCTGCCGGGCGTCTCCATCAAGCTGCCGGCCCTGGCCGAGAAAGACAAGCGCGATCTCATCTTCGGTTGCGAGCAAGGCGTTGATTTCGTTGCTGCGTCCTTCATCCGCAAGAAAGAAGACGTGCTGGAAATCCGTGAGCACCTGAAGGCCCACGGTGGCGAAGCCATCCAGATCATCTCCAAGATCGAAAACCAGGAAGGCCTGGACAACTTCGACGAGATCCTGGCCGTATCCGACGGCATCATGGTCGCCCGTGGCGACATGGGTGTGGAAATCCCGGTTGAAGAGGTGATCTTCGCCCAGAAGATGATCATCACCAAGTGCAACAAGGCACGTAAAGTGGTCATCACCGCCACCCAGATGCTTGATTCCATGATCAAGAACCCGCGTCCGACCCGCGCCGAAGCTGGCGACGTGGCGAACGCCGTGCTGGATGGCACCGATGCCGTCATGCTGTCCGGTGAGTCCGCCAAGGGTAAATACCCGCTGGAAGCCGTGACCATCATGGCCACCATCTGCGAGCGCACCGACGCCGTGATGCCGTCCAACCTGTCTGCTGCCAACGACAGCAACAAGCTGCGCATCACCGAAGCCGTCTGCAAAGGCGCGGTAGAGACCTCCGAGAAGCTGGATGCCCCGCTGATCGTGGTTGCCACCGAAGGCGGCAAGTCTGCCAAGGCCATTCGCAAGTACTTCCCGAAAGCCTGGATCCTGGCCATCACCACCAACCAGAAAACCGCCGCCCAGCTGGTCCTGACCAAGGGTGTGATGGCTCACGTGGTTGACAGCATCGCCTCTACCGACGATTTCTATCGCATCGGTAAAGAAGCGGCGCTGGCCAGCGGCATGGGTCTGAAAGGTGACGTCGTCGTCATGGTTTCCGGTGCCCTGGTGCCGAGCGGCACGACCAACACCGCCTCCGTTCACGTACTCTAATTCGTACTGAACCGATGAAACGGCGCCTTCGGGCGCCGTTTTTTTTATGTTGCCCTCTGCTTCCCCTTCCCGGCCGGTGTTAGAATTCACGCGGATTTCCCCCCTCGAGGGAAACCTCCCAAATTTCGCGTAATAACCCGGAAGTTATATGCCCTCAACACAGTTCAGAAGAGTCTCGGCCACCCTGTTGCCGCTGCTCTGTTTACTCATCAGCCTCTGCGTCCCGCAAGCCATGGCGCAGGATCTGCCCCAACGCGCCACGGTACAACGAGCGCTCGATGCCCTCGGCAAGTCGGAGACCCTCACCGTCAACCAGCAGGCCGATCAGAAGCTGCTGACCGACACCCTGAGTCTGCTCGACAACATCGAGAAGGAGCAGGCCAAGGCCAAGGCCCAGACCCAGCGACTGCGCACCCTGCCCACCGAGCTCAAAGAGATCGGCGCCAAGCTCGATGGCCTCAGCCAGGGCAAGAGCCCGGAACAGCTCAAGAGCGAATACGCCAGCATGAGCCTGGCAGAGCTGGAGAGTCGCCAGACCGAGATCATGGCCAACCTGCAGGAGGCCCAGGAGGCCCTCGGCACCATCGGCAGTCAGATCACCAGCCTGCAGACCCTGCCCGAGCGGGCCCAGGCCAACATGAGCCGCGCCTATCAGCGCAGCCAGGAGATCCGCTCCCGCCTGAACTCCGGTGACAGCATCAGCAGCGCCGAGAAGATGAAGCTCAATACCGAGCTGGTGTTGCTGGACTTGCAACTGGCGAACCTGCAAAAGGAGCTGGATAACCGCACCAGCATGCAGGATCTCGCGGTCAAGCAGCGCGACTACCAGAGCGCGCGCCTCGCCAGCGAGGAGCATAAGCTGCTGGCGCTGCAGGAGCAGAGCAGCGCCAAACGCCTCGGCGACACCGAGAAGGCCGCCGAACAGACCGGTGAGCTGGTGGCCATCGCAGACAACCCGCTGGTGCAAAAAGAGCAGGAGATCAACTACCAGCTCAGCCAGCAGTTGATCGCGGCCACCACCAACCTGAACTCGCTCGCACAGAAAAACCTGCAGGCCAAGAGCTGGCTGGAGCGCGGCACCCAGACCGAGCGCAACCTCAACGAACAGGTGCAGATGCTCAAGGGCAACCTGCTGCTGTCGCGCATCCTCTACCAGCTCTACCAACAGCTGGAGGCCGCGCCCTCCACCCTGGTGAAGAACCTGGAGGAGCAGATAGCCGACCTGCACCTGGCCCAGTTCGAACTGAGCCAACAGCGGGATCAGCTGTTTCAGAAGACCCAATACCTGGACAACCTGGTAGCCAGCAGCAGCGAGCCGGTCAGCGAGGAAGACAAGGCCAGCCTCGCCAAGCTGCTCGACACCCGCATCAGCCTGCTCGATCAGCTCAACCGCCAGCTCGACAGCCAGCTGACCAATGCCATCAGCTTGCAGCTGACCCAGCAGCAGTTGACCCGGGTCTATGCCTCCATCGAGTTCACCCTGCAACAACACATCTTCTGGGTCAGCAGCAACAAGCCCATCGATGGCAAGTGGTTCATCAACTGGCCTGCCCAGGCCTACAAGCAAGCCTCCGACTGGGTGCTCAAACCCGACTGGAGCGGTTGGGGAGAGGTGCTGTTGCCGGTCTCCCTGCTCGCCTTCCCGCTGCTGCTGGTGGGTGGTCTGCTGCTGTGGAAGCGGCCGACCTTCCTCAAACGCCAGCAGGCGATCACCAAGGATCTCGGCCGTTTCCGCCAGGACAGCCAGTGGCACACCCCGCGCGCCCTGCTCTACACCGTGCTGCAGCGCCTGCCCGGCAGCCTCTTCATCCTGGCCGCCGGCCTTTGGCTGACGTACTGTGGTCTGCTGAGCCCCAAGCTCATCTTTCAGATCACCCTGAACCTGGCTATGGGCTATCTGGTGTTCAGCGTCTACCTGTCGGTGATGCGTCCCGGCGGCATTGGCGAGTCTCACTTCCGCCTGCCACGAGCCGAGCTGCAAGCCAAGCGCAACAGCATGCGCTACCTCTGGTTCCCCCTGCTGCCGCTCATCATGCTGTCGACCAAGGCCGTGGTAGAACCTTCGTCTCTTGGCAACGACGTGATCGGGCAGGCCCTGACCCTGTTGTTGCTCGGCCTGACCGCCTACCTGGTGCTGCCCATCTCCCGCGCCCGCATCAAGGGCGAGGCCAGCATGGTGCAGACCCTGACGGCGGTCGCCCTGGCACTGGCCCCATTGGCGCTCATGGTGCTGGCGGCGCTCGGCTACTACTACACGGCCCTGAAGCTGACCGGCCGGCTGATCGAATCCTTCTACCTCATCATCATCTGGGGCCTGGTCTACCGCACCGCCCTGCGGGGTCTTGAGCTGGCGGCCCGCCGCCTCGCCTATCGCCGCGCCGTCGCCAAGCGGGAGCACAGGTCCCAGGAGGATGCGGAAGGGGGCGAGGCCATCGAAGAGCAGCCCATGGATCTGGAGGATGCCAGCCAGCAGTCCCTGCGCCTGACCCGGATCATGCTGCTGCTGGTGTTCGGCGTCGCCTTCTACTGGCTCTGGTCCGATCTGGTCGCCGTATTTACCTACCTCGACAGCGTGGTGCTCTGGCACAAGAGTGAGGGCACCGGCGCCAATGCGGTGCTCTATCCCATCAGCCTGAGCGATGTGCTGACCGGCCTGTTCCTGTTCGGCGCGGCCTTGTCCCTTGCCCGCAACTTGCCAGGCCTGCTCGAGGTGCTGGTGCTCTCCAAGCTGCGCCTCGCCCAGGGCACCGCCTACGCCTTCACCACCATGCTCAACTATGCGTTGATCGGGATAGGCAGCCTGACGGCGCTGGCCATGCTGGGAGTCCAGTGGGAGAAACTGCAATGGCTGGCCGCCGGTCTCTCGGTGGGCATCGGTTTTGGCATGCAGCAGATCGTCTCCAACTTCATCTCCGGCATCATCATACTGTTCGAGCGTCCGGTGCGGATCGGCGACACAGTCACCATCGGCACCATCTCGGGGACGGTCAACAAGATCCGCATCCGCTCGACCACCCTCACCGACTTCGACCGCAAGGAGGTGATCATCCCGAACCAGCAGCTGATGATAGAGCGACTGGTCAACTGGTCCCTGTCCGACACCGTCACCCGGGTCATCGCCCGGGTCGGGGTGGCCTATGGCTCGGACCTGGAGCTGACCCGCAAGCTGTTGATGCAGGCCGCCACGGAGAACAGCCGGGTCTTGAAGGATCCTGCCCCCATCGTCTACTTCCTCACCTTCGGCGCCAGCACCCTGGATCACGAGCTGCGCTTCTTCGTGAGCGAGCTCGGTGATCGCAACCCGGCCATCGATGAGCTGAACCGCCGGATAGATGTGCTGTTCCGTGAACACAACATCGACATCGCGTTCAACCAGATGGATGTCCACATCAAAAACAGACAAGGGGATGAGCAGAAGATAGAGTCCCGCCCGGCCCTGCCGCCGCCCAATGGTGGCAAGCCGGCCTGATCCCGACCTCCTGCCCAGGTAAAAAAACAGGCTCCTCATTGGAGCCTGTTTTTTTACCTGGGCAGCCGGACTTGAAAGCGGGAGCAAGCCCCCAATATAGGGAAGACAACGGAATGTCACCCACGAGGATCGCAATGGACTATCTCTACGCCGTGGTGCTCTTTGCCATCTCGGCATCGGTCACTCCAGGCCCAAACAACATCATGGTGATGAGCGCCGGTGCCAACTTCGGGATCAGGCGCAGCCTGCCGCTGCTCATGGGGATCTGCGTCGGCTTCACCCTGATGCTGTTGCTGGTAGGACTGGGCTTCGGTCAGCTGTTCAGCCTCTTCCCCAGCCTGCACCTCGTCATCAAGTGTGTGGGCACCCTCTATCTGCTCTACCTGGCCTGGCTGATTGCCCGCTCCGCCGACGAGGTGACGGGAGACGCCTCTGCCCGCCCCCTGGGGTTCCTCAAGGGCGCCCTGTTCCAATGGGTCAATGCCAAGGCCTGGGTGGTCGCCACCGGTGCCATCGCCGCCTTCACCAGTGCCGGTGCCGGCTTCTACCAGCAGAATCTGACCATAGCCCTGACCTTCTTCATCGTCTCTTTCCCCTGCGTCGGGCTCTGGCTCCTGTGCGGCACCCTGCTCAAACGCTGGCTAACGAGCCCCCGTGCCCGCCGCAACTTCAACCATGCCATGGCGGCGCTGCTGGCCCTGTCGGTGCTGCCCGTCATCCAAGAGATCTGGGGGCAGTTAGGCTGACCATCTCCGTAGAGGAAGGTCCATAGCGTGGTGCAAGGCTTGTTGGATACCAGGTCCTATCCGTGCGACCATCCCGTCAGATCCTTATCCCTTTTCCCAGTGACATGGCGGCAACCCCATCATCGCCCCCGTCACTATCAGGAGCCTGCCATGCAGCAAGTGGTTTATGTCGCCAACCCGGTGAGCGGGTTTATTCATGTCTTTCAACTGAAGGACCATGAGCTGGTCCCGCTGCAAGAAGTACAGACCGGGGGGGAGGTGCAGCCGCTGGTCATCAGCCCGGACAAACGCTGGCTCTACGCAGGCGTGCGGCCCGACTTCAAGGTGCTGAGCTACCCCATAGCGGC
Organism: Aeromonas aquatica; assembly: GCF_000764655.1. GTDB lineage: Bacteria > Pseudomonadota > Gammaproteobacteria > Enterobacterales > Aeromonadaceae > Aeromonas > Aeromonas aquatica. Next base: position 5,190 of record NZ_JRGL01000088.1, on the reverse strand, counting down.
GGACGGTCGGCTCGGGACGCCGGTATCGGCCCCGCTCGTGGGCAGTGCTTCCCACACCTGCACCGACGCACGAGGTAAGCTGTTCTTCGCCGCCTCCTACGCCTTCGACCATGTCAGCGTCTCGCCCATGGATGCCGCCGGTCGGGTGCTGGCACCGCACCAGCGCATCGACCAGCTGATGGCTGCCCATTCGGTGACCCTGTTGACAACAGAGCAGGGCGAGCAGGAGCTGCTGGTGGCCTGTCTCAAGAACGATGCCATTCGCCGTTTCGCCTTGAATGAACAAAACCGGCTGGAGCCCCATCCCCTGGGGGACATTCACACCGCCACTGGCGCCGGGCCCCGTCATCTGGCGCTGCACCCGACCAATGGCGATCTCTACTGCCTCAACGAACTCGATTGCACTCTCAATCGCTACCACAGGGAGGCGGATGGATGCATCAGCGCGCGGGAGAGTCTGGACATCATGCCGGCAGGCTATGAGGGGGAACGTTGGGGGGCGGACATTCACCTCACCCCGAACGGCCGTTATCTCTATACCTGTGAGCGGGCCAGCAGCCTGCTGACCTTGTTTGAAGTCGATGAAGAAGATGGCAAGCTGACCGCCCTCGCCCACTTCCCGACCGAGCCCTGCCCCCGCGGTTTTGCCATCGACCACAGCGGCCACTATCTGGTGGTCACCGGGCAGGAATCCCAGGATCTGGCCCTGCACAGCATCGCCCCCGAGACGGGGTCTCTGACGCTGTTATCCCGCCAGCCAGTTGGGAGAGGGGCCATGTGGGTGAGGGTGTTGGCGCTGGAGTGAGGTACCGGCGGCATGCCCCATCGGGTCCATGTGCCAGCAGGGGAATGAGTGCCTTGAATAACAAGACGCGGTGCTCACCAGAGCACCGCGTCTTCAGAGGTTGCAAGCAATACGGGTATTATTTGGTGCCGTTGAGTTCGTCATCCGGCCAGTACTTGTAACCCTGCATGGTGGCTTGCACCGCGACACCCTTCTCGGTGAGCTGATACATCTTCACCTTCTGGAAGTCGGCGTTGGCCGCCTCGCTGACCACCACCTTGCCATCGTCGGCGGATTTCGCCGCCACATCCGCCTGGGCACTGGCATCGAAGCCGCTGGTGATGAATCTGTCCAGGGCGGTGGCATCGTTGAAGATGATCAAGGCCTGGAATTTCTTGATCCCCATACCCACCCCCATCCCGGCGGTTGCCATCTTCATATAGGTATCACGGCCGGTCCGGTTGTCACGCAGCACGCCATAGCCGCTGCCCGCACTGATCAGTAGCAGGTTGTTGTTAACATTGGCAAAGACGGCATAACCCTTGGATCTTGCCACTTCCTGCCTGATGTTCGGATTCTGTCCATACAGCGTGGACAGCGTCTGTTGACGCATCTGCTGAATGTGGTTGCGCTGCTCGGTAGGGGTGTCTCCCTTGGAGGCACAACCCAGCAGCAGCACCATGATCAAAATCGGACTCCATAGACGCAAGTCACGCATGTCATTACTCCTTCGCATATAACCACAGGGATAAGGCTTTCATCCTGTATGGACAGTCCATCTCCTTATCCAGGACAAGTCTGAGGCAATTCCAGTGACCCACTATCAGTGATCAGAGTCCGGTGCCTCATCGACTCTCACCAGATACGAATACCTCATTGAATGAGTATAACCAGCTTCCACTGAACTTCTGCGGGCCCTCCCGCCAGCTGCATCCTAAACAGGTGCAGATACAAGGCATTAGCGGCTTGGTCATGGCAGCCACCAAAGGTGGCCCTACCCCTTGGTCACCTCGCCGAGAAACTCGGTGAAGCGCCGCCAGGATTTGGCATCGGCATCGGCGCGGTAATTCTCGGAGCCAAAGACGCTAAACGCATGGGGGGCGCCGCTGTAACTGATCGCCTCATGCTTGATGCCCGCGCTCTCCAGCTCGGAGATAAGCCCAGCGAACTGATCAAGCGACACCGCCTGATCCGCGCTGCCATGCTGGATCAGCAGGCTGGCCTTGGTCTGCTTGTAATCCTGCCCGGCTGGGGTCTCAAGCCCACCGTGCACGCTCACCACGCCCTTGAGATCGGCGCCGCTGCGAGCCAGCTCCAGCACGGCGGCCCCGCCGAAGCAGTACCCGAGCGCCACCGCGTTGTCGAGGCGGCCACCGAGTTTGCCCGCCTCGGCCAGGGCCCCGGCGAGCAGCTTGCGCATCCTGGGTCTGTCCTGATAAAGAGCGCCGGTGAGCTTCTTCTTCTCCTCCACGGCGGTCGGCCTGACCCCTGCCCCGAACAGATCCACCGCGAACACGCTGTAACCGAGCGCCGCCAGCATCTCGGCCCGCTTGATCTCGTACTCAGTCAGGCCGTCCCAGTCGTGTACCAGCAGCACCAGCGGGGCCTGCTTGCCGGCCGCCAGGTAGTAGCCCTCAAACGGCTGCCCATCGACCGCGTAGCGCACCGCGCCAGCCTGGGCCGCGCCACCCCATATCAGCCCCAGCAGGGCCAGGATCCATGCCTTCTTCATCGCCATCTCCTCGATCGTGAACGACGCCCATGATTGTAGTCGCCAAGCTCTAGGGCCGTGTGTCGGGACGCCGGCTCCTGCGACAGGCCACCGAACCGGGGGAGACCGGGCTAGATGAGGCTGAGCCAAAAATAAGAGAGGCCACCCTAAGGTGGCCTCTTGGCGAACACGGATGAAGGATGGGCAGCGCCTTAATCCTTGGCGGCATCCATGCCGCCAGTCTCGGAGTGCGCGGGCAGGATCAGGTTCAGCAGGATGGCGGCCACCGAGGCCAGACCCACGCCCGCCAGGGCGAAGTCACCGATCTTCATCTCCAGCGCGCCTACGCCCACGGTCAGGGTCACGGCGACGATGGCGATGTTACGGGACAGGCCCAGATCCACCTTGGACTCCACCAGGGTCTTGAGACCGATGGCGGCGATGGATCCGAACAGCAGCAGCATGATACCGCCCATCACCGGCATGGGGATGGAGGTGAGCAGCGCATTGAACTTGCCGAAGAAAGCCAGGATGACGGCGAACACCGCGGCCCAGGTCATGGTGACCGGGTTGAAGTTGCGGGTGATCATCACGGCGCCTGTCACTTCGGCGTAGGTGGTGACGGGGGGACCACCGATGAAGCCGGCGAAGCAGACCCCGATGCCGTCACCGGCCAGGGTGCGGTGCAGACCCGGGTTCTTGGTGTAGTCCTGCCCGGTCACGCCACCGATGGCGAGCACGCCACCAATGTGTTCGATGCAGGGGGCTATGGCCACCGGTAGCATGAACAGGGCAGCAGCCCAGTTGATCTCCGGGGTCTCGAAGTGAGGCAGCGCCAGCCAGGGGGCGTTGGCCATGCCCTCGAAGCTCACCTGGCCCATCAGCACCGCGGCCACATAACCGGCGATGACGCCGGAGAGGATGGGGATAAGCTTGATCCAGCCCTTGCAGAACACGGCCGCGATCAGGGTCACCGCCAGGGAGATCCCCGCCAAGGTCAGCGCGGTGGCAGGCGCCACCACCTGCTCACCTCCGGCCCGACCCATCGCCATGTTGCAGGCGACCTGGGCGACCGACAGACCGATCACCATGATCACCGGGCCAATCACCACGGGTGGCAGCAGCTTGTGCACGAAGCCCATGCCCCGCACGCGGATCAGCGCCGCCAGGATGAAGTACATGAAGCCGGCGGCAAACAGACCGAACATGGTGGACGGCAGTCCCCAGGTCTGGGTGGCGTAGATGATGGGGGCGATGAAGGCGAAGCTGGAGCCGAGGAAGATCGGCACCTGACGACGGGTGCAGAGCTGGAACAGCAGGGTGCCTACACCGGCGCCAAGCAGGGCCATGGAGGGGTTCAATCCGGTGAGCAGGGGCACCAGAACCATGGCACCGAAGGCGACAAATAGAATTTGCAGCCCGGCGACACTTTGCTTGACCAAGGAAAACATGGGTGTCCTTAATTTTTTGATGACTGACAGGAATAATTGACACTTTTCAGTCATCACAACACATTTTCAAGGCGTGAAATGCGCAACAAGGCGTCATTTGTTACCTTTTACTGCTTGGGGAGGGCATGAAACTGGCTTTTTAGGCGGGATTCGTTGCTACAAGCATCGAATACGCGATTTTACGCACTTTTATGGCCAACGCAAAACGTTTTTCCAGCGAGATCGTTTTGTCAACAGTCGATCCGGGTCTCGGAGGAGGGTCGCTCTATACTTGATTCCGTCAACCCAGCCGGACAAGGAGTCCCCCATGCCACAGCCCCCCTTCAAACCCAGCCAGCGCAAACTGCTACTGGGATCGGCCATCGCACTCGCCCTGTTTGCCAGCCCGTTCAGCTATGACTTCGCCCACCACGAATGGCAGTTGAGCCAGGCCCATGCCAAGTCCTGCTTCATCGCCGGCACCCGCATCCTGATGGCCGACGGGAGCGAGCGGCCCATCGATAGCCTGCAGGCGGGAGAGCGGGTGCAAGACCAGTACGGCCAGGTCAACCGGATCCTGACCATAGAGCGGGTCATGCTGGGCAACAGGAAGCTCTACGGCCTCAACCATCGGCCTCCCTTCTTCACGGCGGAGCACCCCTTCCTGAGCTCCCGCGGCTGGGCGGCCATCTCCCCGGCCATGACCCGCACCGAGCTGCCGACCCTGACCGTGCTGCCGCTGTTCACCGGCATGCGCATCCTGTGCGGGCCGACGACGGGCGCTATCACCGGCAATCTGGCGCTGGCCCCCCAATCGTGCGAACTGTTGGTCGAGTCGCTGTACTCCGTCGAGTGCCCCCCCACCACGGCGCTGTTCAACCTGATCCTGGATGGCAGCCACAGCTATATCGCCAACTCGCTGATCGTTCACAACAAAGGGGGGGACGGGGGTAGCGGCGGAGAAAGCGGTGGCAGTGGCAGCAGCGGAGGTGGTGGAAACAACAGTGGAAGCAGCGGCAACGACAGCAGCCATGGCAGTAATGACAATGGCAAGGGCGAGCACGCCGGGGGCGATCGCCATGCCGGTGGTGACAAACATGCGGGCGGAGAGCGTCACGCCGGTGGCCGAGTGGACGACAACGGCGTAGACGCCGTCGATGCCAACGGCAACAAGCTCAGGGGGGACGGCACCCTCGACGACAACGGGATGGATGCGGTCGATGCCAACGGCAACAAGCTCAGGGGGGATGGCACCCTCGACGACA
>NZ_JRGL01000087.1 GCF_000764655.1 Aeromonas aquatica | reverse complement strand
GACTAACAGAGTATTGACCCATAAGCTGTAGCTGTTTAACTTCCAGTGTAGCATCAACGGGACTAGCACACACTGCACCAACAGCTTTTGCTCTCTGATCCATACGGTCAAGAATATCTATCTGTTTTTGGATTTGCTGCTGTGTTGCATGTTGAGTCATATTAACCTCTCCGCCGGTAAAAATATCACCACCCTTACTTTTGCAAGCATGGTATGCCATAGATGATTGTTCAAGTGTTAGAGGTCTTAAGGCTGCTACCTTATCAAGTTCTGACACTCTGCTTTTTTTCAAACCAATTATATTCGCTGCTATTATCCGACGAATCGGAACTTGAGCATTGATAGCTGTCTTATTTTTACTAAATTCCTTTGCATATTTCCCAGAACCAATTGCATAAATGGTCTTTTCAATTGCAGGATCTCTAGATGTACGCAATATTTCTGGGTTGCCAGATTCGGGTGGGGAATATGCAAATAATTTAAGTGAAACGCCATCGAAGCGAATAATGAAAAACTGAACCCTATTGCTCTTGGCAAATGAAACCAATGTATCAAGAACAAACTCGGATTGCTGCGCTGTAGTATAATTTTGCAGGAACATTTTGAACATAAAATTCGTTCCAGCAAAACCATACATCACACCATCAATAGTGAGCGTTTTTAAAAAATCAGTTGAATCAAACCACTGTATTGGGAGATTGTCTCCATTTACCCATGTGACCCTGCTATCACTCGCCATTGTCACATTACCATTCGAGTTTCTAAATACTGTAGTGGTCACCGTGCTGCTCTCTAAATTATTGCTATTTATGTTTATGTTTTTTTGAAACTAAAAATAACCAGCATTGACTGGCAAATTCATTTTTTAACGCAACAAGCAACAAAAATAAGGAGCTGGATTTGCTACCGCCACTGAGTTACAGCCCCCAGATTGCTGCTTTTACATCGAATTTTGAATAACTATGCTGAACATGAATGGCCTCTCATGAGACAGCCTCTTTGCGTACATACTATACGAGACCGGGAGTAAATTAGAACCTGATAGATCATTATTTTGAACCAAGGCACGTTCTAGCCTCTCCCACTCCCTCAAAAAAGACATGTAATCAATTGAATTTATTGGGTTAAAAAATGACAGAAGTGAACATATTCTCAGTCTCACTCTCCTGCACATGGCACCAGGCCAGCACCGCCAGATAGAGCGGATACCAGCCCCGCTCCCATTGCCCACGGGTCAGTCCACCAGCCAACAGTTCAATTGCGCGTCTGATCTGGGTGCCCGGGATGGGGCGCAGGCCGGTACCGTTGCAGCGTGGGCAGACCTTATCGATCGCCTTGCCGTGCAGGAGGCTCAGTTCCAGGTCGCGGATCACTCCCCTCCCCCTGCAGAACTGCGGGTGACAGGCCGCCCCCGGCGTGTCCACCGTGCGGCAGTAGTGTTCCAGGGCCAACTCGGCCACCCGGCGCAAGGCCATGCCGTGGCCACGTTCCTTGTTGGCCCCCACATAGCGGGGAGCAAGCTTGGTGCACTCGGCCTGCACCGCCAGCAAGGCCTTCTTGGCATCCCCAAGGTCCTTGCAGTAGCGCGCCATCACCAGCGCCATGCCTGCCCCGTTATGCTTCTGAACAAATCCCAATGCTGTCATCACATCACTCTTTGTCAAATGAGAACGCCCCGTTGACTGGGCCTGATAGGCCTGCAGCATCACAGAACGAGGATCCCCAATCGCGATTGCATATTCAAAGCGCACTCATCACCTCCACCGTTACCGACACCATTCCCCCTTTCACTACCGGCCCGCGCTCCACCAGCAGCCGGTCGATCTGGCTATCGTCCAGCCACACTCCGGCGTGGGTCAGGGCGTCTTGCACCGCCTTCACCATGTTATCCAGATCCCGGGCTCGCCGGTCAGGGGCCTGTACCACCAGCCGCAGGGCCAACCGATCGGAGATCTGCTTGCCGGCCAGCTTGGCAACCAGGCAGGCATCGGCCGCAGCCTTGCGATAGACCCTCCCCTCCTGGCTCAACAGGGTTCTGGGCTTGCCACTTACGGCCACATTGCGCCAGATCCGGTTGGTTGAAGGGGGCCATGGCAGGGTCACTGTCCATGAATCAGCTTTTGGCATTGAACACTCCCAAGGAGCAAGCCAGCTCCAGTGTGTTGATAACGTGCTCCAACTGCGAACCGTGCTGGGCCTCCCAGGCCTTCCACCCGATCCGGTGCAACTCCATGTGTGGCTGGTGGGCGAGCGGGAACGCCATCAAGTCGTGTGCCTTGCTGCCCATCACACTCATCCCGTGACCCACAACGTGGTGCGCCTCGATGCCCTCGCGCTGACCTGTCACCACACAGGGCAACTGCCGCACAAAGGCCAGGTAGGCTGCACACTCCCAACGTTGGCGCTTGGGCTTGCCCAGGTGCAGGGCCGCGGGCTCGGGGTCGATATGGCGGATGGCAGGCTTGGCATTGATACGGGCCCGCAGATCGGCGAGCGGATCGCGCTCTGCCACTGCGAGGCGATGATCAAGATAGCGGGCGTCTGTCTCACGATTACCGCGGGGCGACCACTTCCGGTCCGGCTCGATGGGAGCAAGGCGGCAGGCTGCCCGCAGCAGCGGATCCGGCAAAGATGGAAGCACCTTATAGACAGTTGCCCACCAGCACAGATCCCGGGCAGTCAGTTCGGGCACAGCCACCCCACACCACCCGGCAAGCCGCTGCAGCACCACTCGAGCCAGCCACTCGGCTACATCGGCGAGGCTGATCGGCAACTGTCCATCGTGGTGCTCGTTGTCGTGATGCCAGCACAGCGGCAGGTGAACACCTTCCACCAGAACGGTGACGGATTCTCCCGTGCAGCCATCGGCTATCACACAATCAGCAGCATTGGCCGTCAACGACTCCCCGCCTGCAGCATTCACCACCGCAGCACAGGCCAAGGCCGGCACCAGCTCTGGGAACTGTGCCAACAGGTCGGATCCCTGATCATGTACCAGGCGCACCTGCTTGCCAGCCAGTTGGCGCCGCACCGCAGGCAGGCTGTCACCCAACGGCACCAGGGCCAGCCCCAGTGCTTCAACAAAAACGGTATTGCCTACGTTCACGCTTTCCCCCTGATCTCGTTCAGCCGCTGGCGGAACCACTCACGGTGCACTTCTTCCACCTCATCGATGGCGGCCACTACTACCTCACGCCCAATCTCGTTGCGGCGCCGGCGCCACACCAGCAGGTGCGCCTGCTTAATCAACTCGATGCGCTGCCGTTCAGCCGATGGCAGCAGGGCCAGGTTATGAGTCATGCAGCCACCCCGCGCAGAACGCCGTCACGGATCAGCCTTTCCACCAGCCACTGCTGGCCCTTGCCGGTGATCAGGGGGGTGAAACTGATGCGCCGTTCACCGTTACTGTCAAACGAGCTCTCCCGGGTAGCGAACAACCCGCGGTCCACATACTCCTGCATCGGCAGGTTCCAGCGCTCACCGCGGCAACTCATCAGGATCTTGCTATCACGCAGCAGGGTGAACAGCGTATTGGGGCCAAGGCCCACCGTCTTGGCAAATGCCGACAGGGTAATCCCCTTCTCCACGCTGGCGATCTGCTTGGCAAACTCCACGGCCGGGGCATCCATCGCCACCTTCTGCTCCAGCGCCATCTTCTGCTCAGCCAGCTCGGCGGCAAGACGCAGTGCTTCCGGCAGGGTCTGGGGGATCATCAGGGCGGGCTGGTGGGCCTGCTGCTCCAGCTCCTGCCATCGGCGAATAATCAGGATCCGCAGCTGGGCGCTGTAACCGGCCACCAGGCAAAGGGTCTCGTCCTTGTCCAGCAACAGGCAGGGCTGGGCACGACCAAGGCTGTCCTGGTACTCGGCTGACTTTTCAGCCGATTGAATCTCCACCAGCATCCGGCGAATATCGGCCAGCACGTTCTTGTGCTCCTTGCAGGTCAGCTCGGCGAGCTCCACGCTGGTCATCGTCAAGGGGGTCACGCCCCGCATCATCAATTCCATCTATCTACCCCCATCGAAACATTGGCGGCCAGGTACAACGCCAGACCGACGAGCAACAACAGCAACAACGCCGGCATCACGAGATCGCGCATTGGATCATCTCCAACGTGGCGGGCCGCTGTTGCTGGCCGCGCAAGGCGTTGACCGCCTTAACTACCTCCGCCAGCTCGGCCCCCTGCACCAGGTAGTGCCCGGCACGGTGAGCCTGTGAGGTAAACCCAAGCTGTTTCGGGCAATCCGACACCTCGAGGCGCACCTGCACCGGCAACCAGTCTTTCACCTCCGGGTACACCGCCACCCGCACATACTGGGCATGGCGAATGTCCCGCTCACATGCATCACTGAGCGACACAGCCATCACGCCATCCTCCCGGTAATCGTCACGCCCTCACGGCGTAGCTTGGCCAACAACTGCTGAAGATCGGCCTGCACCGCCTCATCAGTCACCTGGCGATCACGCACATAGACCCGGGCCTGCGCCTGCATCTCGCAAGCCCGCAGGGAGACCTGACGGCCAACCTGGGCAGACTTCGGTACCGGATTGCGCTGCAGGATGGCGGCCTTGACCTCGGCCGGGCGAGGAGCGAACGGGCGACCGGCATCATCGGCCAGCTCCAGCACCGCCTCGCGGATCTGCTGGGCAGTGAACCCGCGCAGCTGAACTCCCCAGGCCATGGCCACGCCGCGGGCATTGGCATCCAACTGGCTGGCACTGGCGGGCCAGCACCCTGCCATCAACGGCAACAGCTCGTCGGCCAGGAACATCGACATGCCGGTGCTCACCTGCAGACTGGCCGGATTGACGGGCAGGCTGGTCACGTTAGAGGGGAGTGTTGTCGTCATAATCGACCCCCGCGGCTCGCAAGGCCTGAACCTGCTGTTGGGCTTGCGCAAGGTTAGACAGGGGGCGCTGGTGGCTGGCAGACGGGTTGCAACGCTTGGCCTGCAACCGATCCCACTGCTGGCGCAGCTTCTGCGGGGACAGTACGTTGGCGCACCAGAACGCATCCCGGCTCACCCAGTCATACAGCTCGCAGATATCGCGGTGGCTGCGCTGGTCCAGCATGCGCATCAGTCGGATCACGTTGGCCCATTGCACCCAGTTCGGCTCAAGGACGTTCGGGGTGATGAGTTGTACCCGTCTGAACATCCACTGCGCAGTCATCAGGTCATCACCATTGCCCCACGTCTTGCCGTTCGGGGTCTGGATGGCCGCCTCAGGAATGACCCGGGTCTTGGACTTGGGTTCGGGATCGACAACCCCCAGAGTGGCGGGATCATCCCCAACCTGGTCGAAAGTCACGTCAGCGAGTTGTGACGAAGAGTCTTTAAGATCTTTGTTTGTTTTATTGTTTATCTTGTTTAGATCTTCGGCGTGATACTCCGCGCCTAACTCCGCGCCATCAGATTGTGATACCCCCTCCATCCCCTGCCCTGATGCGGGTTTCAACTCCGCGCCCAACTCCGCGCCAATGTGTTCTAAAACTCCGCGCTGGTAAGGGTCGTAGTTGAGCAAGGTGACCAAGGTGTACCCCCGGGTGCCCTGCTTGCTTGAACGGCTGATCATCCCCTCCTGCTCGAAAGCATCCAGGGATCGGCGGGCACTGTCTTCAGAGACGCCACAGGCCTCCCCCAGGGAGCGGGCCGAGCCCACGATCTGCCCACGCTGCAGCAGCAGACGATTGCTGTTGAAAGTCACCTCGCAGCGCTCGTGCGCCGCCTCCAGCAGCAGGTGCAGCCACAGCGCCTTGCGCACCGGGTCACGGTAGAACGGAGATTCCTTCAGGCTCTTGTAAAGCAGGACAAACCCGCTACGGCGGTTGTCGGCCACATTGCATCCTCGCGAAACAGGGGCGGCCACCGGGGCCGCCAGTCTGACTACCTCACCCATGGCTCACCTTCTTCACTCGTTTCGGTTTGGCCGCCTTCTTGGCGTCCTTCTCCTGCTGACGCAGCTTGCGCTGCAGCAACTTGGCCATCTTCTTCGCCTCCGCCAGGCACTTGGCAAAAGCCTGCCCCTTGGCAAAGCAGGGCGTGGTGCGAAAATGCTTCACAGCCTCCTGGGTCGCGGTGTGCACCACATCCGGGGTATATCCCCCCGAAGGCCACGTTGCGCTCGATGAACATCTCAGGATGCATGGGCAACCTCCTGCAGGTGCTGCTGCAAACAGGCCAGGTGGCGTTGTACCTGTTCGGCCGTGGCAGGAATACGCAACCCGCTGTAGACCAAAAAGGTCCCCCGAGTGCCCACCACCAACCTCGGCAGCGTGGGCGGAATGCATGAACGGCGCCTGCCTTGCGCGATCGACATTTGTTCGGTACGCTTCTCCATGTTCTTTTCTCCGCGAAAATGGACCTCGGGTCGGGCTGTTACAGCAGCGCCGGCCCACTCTTTTTGTGCTTCCTTCATCACTTCTCTCCTTGTGCATGTGAACCCGGGAACGGGCGCACTTGACTCGCCACCGACTCTTCCAGGCTCAGCAGCTCCTTGATGGCCCTATGTACTGCACCCGTGATGGCTTGCCTTTCCACAGGGTCGATTACCCCGTCTTGCCGCGCCTCGCGCAGCTCCCCAAACACTGCCGCGACCACCTCCCCCACCAGCATCACCTGGTCGGCTAGCTCTTCTTCGGTCACCGTGCTATCTGGCAGGGCCACCAGCGTATGACCGCGGGCCAGCGCCCAGGCCTGCAGGATGGCGTTGTCACCGGTCAGCTCGGTCACCGCCATCGCCTCGGACAGGGTCAGATGGTGGTCTTCACAGGCCGGGTTGAACTTGTTGTTCAGGGTGGTCGGACGCTTGGAGCCCATCAGGCGGGCCAGATCGGTGATGTTGTACCGGCGGCTCAACTGATAAGCGGCATCAATAGGGTCAGAAAGGTGGGAGTGTTCCCGCTTCACTCTCGTGGTTGTTCTGGTGGGTTTTGTCATGATGGTTCTCATCAACTTTCTGGCGGAAAAACATCATTGATGGAACAGTTAATCCCCCAGCCATTGATGGCAGATGTGATCTTTCGGCAGGTGGTCAATCCGGGTTTACGACGACTCTTTTCGTAATGGGCAACCGCCCCCTGCGTGACGCCAACTACAGCAGCCAAATCAGATTGTGTTTTGCCTGCTTTGTCTCGCAGTGCCTTGATGTTGTTCATAAACGACTCCGTTTCACTCAGGCCAAATAAATACGATATGTACTATACCACGTTTTGTAGTCATGACAATTTGTGCGTTGCCAATAAAAATACACAACGTAATATTTTCAGTATGGAAAAAGAGACATGGCACAGTCTGGCTAAGAGCCGGATGAAGAAACTTGGTATCACTCAGGAGCAACTAGCTGAAAAGCTAGGAGTAACTCAGGGGGCGATCGGTCATTGGCTAAACAAGCGCCGAGAACCTTCTATGGATATCATCCTGCAGATCATGGCTGCGCTTGAGCTGAAGAACATCAACATAGGTATTGACGGAACTATCGTGGATGATCAACAGAACATGGCGATCGTCCAACCCGACATTCATCGTATTCCAGTAATAAGCTATGTGCAGGCTGGGGTCTGGACAGAGACCTGTGAGATCCGCGAGTGCGATGGTAACTGGGTCTATATCACCACCGATCTCGAACTTGGCGACCGGGCTTTTGCCATTGAGCTAAAAGGCCACTCCATGGAGCCGGAGTTTGTCGAAGGGGATGTGGTGCTGATCGACCCTGATGAACACCCCCACCCAGGTGACTTCGTGGTGGCCAAAAATGGCGAGGAAGCGGCTACCTTCAAGAAATACCGTCCCCGAGGGGTGGGTGAGGATGGGCAGGAAGTCTTCGAGCTTGTACCACTTAATGACGACTTCCCCACCATGCGATCCGATCGCCAACATATCCAGATTATCGGCACCATGGTGGAACACCGCCGCCGCAGAAAACGCCGCTAGGAGACTCAACCATGGAGGGTTGTCATTCCTTAATATTGCCCGGATAAATAACAAAAAAGTAATGGGAACAGTTCCACATTTTTAAATGTTTACTAAGGGGATATGATGTCGGCACCAGCTGTTATTGAAGTTAGTGAGATAATTGAATCTCAAAATGTAATTAATAGTGTTATCGTCCACGATCTTACCAAAAAAGATGGCGTTTTAGCTATTGATGAAAGGCATGACCTGCTTCCTGTTACCAGAACCGTGCAACGTTTAGTGGACCAGTTGATTCATGTATATGGCAAGCGTCCAGGGAAATCGTTTGGACACTTTGAAAGTGATGAAGAAAATTATCCCGTTCAAAAGTATGTTCGGGAATACTATGTAGGGAAAAGCAAATCTTTCATTGAACTGACAATATCAATGATGAAGACACTCTGTGCAAAGGCGATGAAAACAGCCGCAACTGGTGGCCACGTTTTCATAGCACACACGAAGAGAGACGCCTCAGACTATCTACTTGTTGCAATCCTTACCGATGAGATTGGTGCCGCATTGACTGAGGGAAAGGATGTAGAGGATAGCGTTTATCTAGATATTAAGGGTTTTAGATTAGCGGGCAAGATCGATATGACCAGTTGGAATGCTGGAAGTGAACGCTACTTAAGCTTTTTGAAAGGACGGGACCAAGCCAAAGTTTCAGACTATTTCAAGGCCTTCCTTGGTTGTGATAATAGTGTCGCTGCGGCAGCAGAGACCGCAACTCTAATAAAAGGTCTAGAATCTTTTGCGACTAAGCGCGAAATGAATGAAATTGAAAAAGAGGCCTTCCTTAGCAAAGCTCACGCTATATGTTCTAAGTTTTCTAAAGAAGATGAACCATTTGATATTCAGGCATTTTCAAATGAGCTTTGGCCTAACACACCTGATGAACTAGTTGAAGAGTTGTCTGACCCAGAGCTAAAGCTGTCTGAAGGATTTGTTCCGGACCGTCGAGTACTACGAAAGCTGGTAAAGTTCTCTGGTCAAACCAAGTCATGGAAGTTCGAATGTGATCGGACCGCACTAAATGAAAAGCACGTACTCTTCAATACTGATGAGACATTGACAATCACCAACGTACCTGATGAGCTCAAGACTAGGTTACGTAACGAGTTGCGACAAGACGACGGAGATGATGAGTAAGGCTACATTCCCTCTCCTACTGAGCATTTACCGCAACGTGGTGTTCGATAGCAACGCCACTAGCGGATTGCTGGAACTATCAAGTCAAGACTTGAGAGATGCCCTTATCTTGCTTCTGAAGGAGGAGAATCTTGACGATTCAGGGATATGCCTCACTTCTGGAGATCCTGACCAGTTAGTAGTTGGACAAAAAGTACATGTGCGCATAGATTCTCCTAGAATCGGTCTTGGTGTGTTGGCTATCGATTTGGATAACCTACTCAGAACCAGAAAAGCTCATATTGAAGAGCCGAAGCGTTATTTTTTAATTAACAGTAAATATGGCCGAGGAGATTCAGATGTCCCTTCTGATATACAACTATATCAGAAGCTGCTTACCTTTATAAATTTACTCAAGGAATCTGCCGCATACTTAGACTCCGATAGAGAGGAGTTAGTATTTATTAATGAAGGTAAATTTTCATTACCAATAAGCTACGACACATCAGACCTTCTTTCTGCTGATTTTTCGGTCATGCAAAAGATCGTAGAAACGTTCACAAATGATACTCATAGAGAGCAAAAACTTGTTATTCTCGCTGATGCAGCAATCAATCTTATAAAGAGCACCCCTTCAGAGAATCGATTCCAACAGTTACTGTCGCATTTATCTGAGCTTCAAAAGAAATTTTCAGACGGGTATAAACTTTTTGTTTCTAATTTTTCTTATGACAAAGTCAGAAGCGATCTTGAAGCTGCCAAAATTGAATATACCGGAAAGATACATAAGGTATTTTCCGATATTCAGAACCAAGTGGTCGGTATTCCTGTAGCTACAGTTATTATCGCTACACAAATGAAAGATGCAAGCACGGATAAAGCGACAAGTTATGAGACTTGGGTTAACTCAGCAGTATTATTGGGTTGTTGGATTTTCGTTATCCTAGTAAGTTTCCTTATTTGTAACCAACGACATACACTTGAGGTTCTAGATAGCGAAATCACTCGCCAGAAAGAATTAATTAAGAATAAACACCAAACCATTGCGTCAAATTTTAACGACATTTTTCAAGCGTTAGACAAACGGCTTTTTTTTCAGAAATGCATCCTATGGGCAATATCTATTGTTCTGGCGATCGGTTTTGTTTTAGCTCATGTTGTATATTTCTCTCTTACCCCTGATGCTTGGTGGTGGATAAAAAGCATAGCTTGCTAGTACTCTTAACACATAGTGTTTGAACAAACCACACCTAGGTACATGGTTTAACGCTTCTGCTAGGTTGCAATAGACATGCCTCACAAATGAAGCCCACCAGCACGGTGGGTTCATTGTTTCCCCTTCGAGGACCTAAAAGTACATTATGTATTGACCGGAATATATACAAAATGTATTTTATCTCGTACACACCAGTGAACGGGATCAACCATGTCAAACCACCAACACAGCAAGCGCATCTACATCGCCGGCCCCATGTCCGGCCTTCCTGACTGCAACCGCCCTACCTTCCATGCCGAGGCCAACCACCAACGTGAGAACGGCCATATCCCGCTCAACCCTGCCACCCTACCCGATGGCCTGACCCAAGCCGAGTACATGGCCTGCTGCCTGCCCATGCTCATGCTCGCCGATGAGCTGGTCATGCTCCCCGACTGGCGCGATAGCCAGGGCGCCATCGCCGAGTTCCACCTCGCCATGAAGTGCGGCAAGGTCATCCGCCAAGCCGAAGACGGCTTTGCCTGGTACCCCACCAGCCCCGAGGTGGCGGCATGAAGATCCAGGTATCTACCAACACCAAGCTGGGTCTGACCGAGCTCGACCGCCTGGATCCGGTCACCATCTACCTTGAGAACTTCGAGCCAGGGCGCGGCCGGATCACCATTACCTGCTTCCGCAAGAGCTGGTCAGCGAGCTGGCCCGCCATGGGCGGCCGTAGTGTCGAGCAGTTCTTCGTTTCATGCGATGACGATTATTTGGCAGGCAACCTGAGCACCTGCCGCTCACATGTGCCGATCACCAACATGGGTGAGCTTGGCGAGTATTTGCGGGGCAAGATTATCCAGCAACGCCGGTGCGGAGAGTTGGAAAAGGACGATGCCCTCAAATTCTGGAATGAGGCAGATAGCATCACTCTCACCAATGACTACTGCAGCAACACGGCGCTGATGGAAGCCGTTCTTGGGGACGAATGGTGGATGGACCTTCCGGAGAAAAAAAACCCCGACTACACGCACCTGATCCGCGTCATTCAAGCGGTTCGCGAAGGGCTACGCCAGTACATCTCCCAAGGGCAGGAGGCTGCATGAACCACTACGCCCAAGCGCTGGCCGAGCTGCAGGTCCAGCCAGACCACGAACTTAAACAGATCGGCGACCAGTGGCAGACCCCCAAGGCATTGGCCTGGGGCCTATTCCACCAGTTCGCCCCCACCCTCGGGCCGGTGGTACTCGACATGTTTGCCGACGACTGCAACCACCTGGTGCCGCACTACTACGATGCCGAAGACAACGCCCTCACCCAGGAGCTGGCCGCCGACCTACGCCGCCTGGGGGGCGTGGCCTACGCCAACCCGCCCTATTCGCGCCCCTGCACGGATAGCGAGGGCAAACCCATCACCGGGATGGAGGCCATCCTCAACTACTGCTGTGAACAGCGGGCGCTGGGCGCCAAGATCATGCTGCTTATCAAGGCGGCCACCAGCGAGACCTGGTGGCCGGAGGATGCCGACTTCATCCAGTTCATCAGCGGCCGCATCGGCTTTGAGGTGCCGAGCTGGTACGTCCCCCGCGACCCTAAGAAGGACAAGCCCAGCTCCAGCGGCTTTGCCTCTGCCGTGGTGATTTTCGACACCACCTGGCAGGGCGAGCGCCGCCCCGAGGCGCGCCTGCGCCGTGACGACCTCATCACCACCGGCCAGATCATTCTCGACATGATCCACCGCCAGGCCGTAGAGCTCACCTTGGCCGCCGATCAGGTCATCCGGAGCACCACACACAAGCTGGCACCGGCTGTGATCCAAGATCAGCCTGCTGCGGCCGAACCGGTGCCAGTGATCACACCCCAAGGTATCGAACCTCTTCAGGACTGGCAGCACCACCCAGCTATCAAATCGGTCATCTATCAGATTGATGAAGCTGACCTGCTCACACCTGCCAATACACGGTTACTGGCTGGCTACATCCATAACCTGCAGGCGAGCGGCACTGATGGTGTAGTGATCCTCGAGAACGCCATCCAAATGGCCAGGCACCTGTTGACCCCGGATGAAAATCAACTGCCGCTCTCTCTGAACGATGAGGTGACCGCATGATCAAGTCCACTCGCCGCTCCCGTACCGTCAGGGCCAAGGTGAGCCGGGCTCCGCTCAACCTGAAGTCTGCCATCAACGTGGATCTGTTCGCTGGCGGCGGTGGCGCCAGCACCGGGCTAGAGCGCGGGCTGGGTCGCCCGGTGCACATCGCCATCAACCACAACCCCAAGGCGCTCTCCATGCACCAGGCAAACCACCCGGAAGCCCTGCATCTGCAAGAGGATATCTGGGCAGTGGATCCGGTTACGGTGCTGGCGGGGCGCTCGATCGGTTGGCTGCATGCCAGCCCGGATTGCACCCACCACTCCCAGGCCGCTGGCGGTCAGCCGCGCAAGCAGGAGATCCGCAGCCTGGCCTGGGTGATAACCAAGTGGCTTGCCCTGGGCAAACCTGCCGTGCTCTCCATGGAGAACGTCAAGCAGATGCGCACCTGGGGGCCCCTCGTCGCCAAGCGGGACAAGGCCACCGGCCGGGTGATCAAGCTGGTCGAGGTTCTGCGCGGCAAGAAGACCAAGATCGAGCAGCATATCGCCGAGCCCGGGGAGCGGGTGCCACGCCAGCAGCAGTATCTGGTACCGGATCCCAAGCGGGCGGGCCAGACCTGGCGCCGCTTTCTGGCCAGTATCGAACGCATGGGGTATGAACTGGACCATACCGTCAAGAATGCAGCCGATTACGGTGCGGCCACCAGCCGCCAGCGCCTCTACCTCGTTGCCCGCCGAGACGGGGAGCCCGTTTGCTGGCCCGCCCCAACCCATTGCAAGGCACCGGTACCAGGCAGTCACCTCAAACCGTACCGAGTGACGGCGGATCACATTGACTGGTCGATCCCCACCCCCAGCATTTTCCTCACCAAGGAAGAAGCCCGGGCACAAGGGCTCAATGTCAAACGCCCGCTGGCCGATGCCACCTTGGAGCGCGTGGCGATCGGGGTGATCCGCGAGGTGCTGACCAATTCCAAGCCCTTCATCATTGAGCTGGCCAACTGGTCAGGGCGAGGTATCGATTCGGTTGATGCCCCGCTGCGCACCATCACCGGCTGGCCCAAGGGTGGCGCGTTCGCCGTCTGCAACCCGAGTCTGGCCCCTCTTGTGGTGCGCCACTTCGGTAAAGGAGGCGAGCACGGGGTGGATGTACCTGCTGCGGCCATCATGGCCGGCGGCGGTGGCAAGTCCATGCTGGCGGCCCCCTTGATGGTGCAGGCCAACGGTGGGTTCAACACCGTGCCTGCTAGATCCGTGGCTGACCCATGCAGCACCATCACCTCGAGCGGTAGCCAGCAGCAACTGGCCTCCGCTTTCATGGTGCACCTGCGCAAGAACCTGCCGCCGAGCACTCCGGAGAGCCAGCTCCCCACCATCGTTTCGGCGGGCCAGCACCACGCCCTGGTGCAAACAGTGATGGCTAGCCCGGGTGAGTTTGGCCTGACACCGGAGCAAGAGGCCGGGGCCCTGCGGGTCAGCGCCTTCCTGATGCGCTACTACTCGAGCGGTGGGCAGTGGGGGGCCGTCACCGACCCGATGCACACCATCACCACCAAGGACCGGCTGGCACTGGTGACCGTGGCCTGGTGTGGCAACACTTGGGTGATCGTGGATATCGGCCTGCGCATGCTGGTACCGAAGGAGCTCTATGGCTGCCAGGGCATGCCACGCCACTACATCCATGACCGCGGTCACGATGGCACCCCGCTTTCCATCACCGATCAGGTTCTGATGGTCGGCAACAGCGTCAGCCCGCCGCCGATGGCGGCCATCGCCAGAGCCAACAACCCATACAAGCACCTGCAGATAAGGAAGGCAGCATGACCAAGCATCAAGCCGCCGGGCTCACCATACTGGCGCTCAACACACTGGCCGCATTCGTTGCGCTGGCACTGATATAGGAGGGAGCGCGTGAGCATCGTGCAGGAAATTGCAGAGTGGGTGCATGCCAGACCGGAAGGCGCCATCAGCGCTGAGGTTGCGGCGGCCTTCTCCCTCACTGTCAGCAAGGCCAGCATCGTGATGGGCCAGATCCACAGGGAAACCCGCTTCACCACTCGGGTTGAGCACTTTTGCATGGTCGGTGAAAACCGCAGAGGGCGGCACACCCGCCGCCTCTACGTGGACCAGGTGCGGGATCCGCAGTGGCACAAGACGCCGGTGATCGGCATCAACGACGAGCTGCAGGTTGTGAGGTTCGGCAGCATTGTCGAGGCGGAACGAACAGGCGGGTTTGTACGGGTCAGCATCACCCGGTGCCTGAACAACTCTCAGGCAACCCATGGTGGCTATCGCTGGGCCGTCGAAACAAATGAGCAGAATAGATAGGAGGAAGCATGCAAGAACAGATTGAGAAGATTGACCAGAGTGAGCTGATGGTCATGTTGGGAAAGGGGCGCACGGCGCTGTATCACCTGCGCATGAGGGATACCACATTCCCCAAGCCTATCGACCATCAGCCACTGCGCTGGATTAAGTCACACATCATGGCCTGGATTGACAGCCACAACCGGATCAGTGGCAACGCCTAGCTCTCGCTGAATCACCGTCCACCAGCGCTCATAGGCAACCGCTTGATCCTCCAGCCAGTCATGCTTGTTGTAGACAGCCATCACGCCAAGCAGGGTGTGCCCCAGCATCACTTCGGTGATATGGGGCGACACCCCCATTTCCGATAACCGGGTCGACAGGGTCCGGCGAGCATCATGGATCCGCCAATGGGGGATCCCCAAGTTGCTGCGCAAGCGGCTCACCAGTCGATTACACGAGTGGATCTCCAGCGGCCCATTCCCCTCCCCTTGACCAGGGAACAGATAGACCGGGTCCACCGACGCCATCGCAGCTCTTTCAAACAGTTGCCTTCCCACCGACGTAATGGGCCTGCGAATCGGCCGACCAGTCTTGCTGATCTCAGCCGGCACCGTCCAGACCATAGACTCGAAATCCAAGTCTTGGCGCTTGAGCGTTCTGGCCTCGGATAGCCGGCAGCCATAGACCAGACAAAGCAGATGGATCACCTTGTTGCCGGTGCCTGCCCGACTGGCCTCGATGGCCCTCCAGATCTTGGCAACCTCGGCAATCGTCAACACCCGGTGCCCCGTCTTGGCTGGCGCCCCGACATCCCTGGCCCGCAGACTCATCATGTTGGGCATGTTGATCGTACCGCGGCGGATATGCCAGTTGAAGCAGGCCTTCAACCCCGTGATCACCGCACGGGTAACCCCCGGGGCCCGCTCGCTGATGGCATCGAAATAGCTCAGCCACATGTCCATGGTGATATGGTTGAGTGGTCGGTTAGGCAAGCGGTTCTTCACCGACGAGAAGGTGTAGCGATAGTTCTTCTGGGTGCCTTCTCGGCACTCCCGCATCACATACTTCTCGAACCACTCGTCAAACAGGGCGGCCGGGGTGGGCTCGTCGCCCGAGGCACTGATCTGTACGGCACCACTTTTGAGCTCATCGGCCTTGATCCGTGCTTCGCGCAGGGTCAGAGCAGGATACCGACCGAGAGAGGTCCGGACCCGTTTCCCGTCGACCACATGCCGAACCTGGAACGCGATCAGCCCCTTCGGAGAGACCCGGACACTCAGCCCATCACCGTCGTTCACTTCGCTCGAGCCAGCATATGGTTTACCATTCACCCCTCGAAGCCAGCTATCTGATAACGCCATTGCCACCCCATAAAATTTTGTACCAGTTTCATGGGGTGTTTTGTACCAGATAATGTACCAGCAGGCCATTGAACAACGTCAAGTTTGGGTGAACGATGAAAGTGTTTTCGGAATCTGCACCTCACCAGAACGACACTAAACCCTGAAAAATCAATCAGAAGCGTGAACAAAAAAGAACACATGAGCACATCAGCGAAGCAGACCACCCAGCCCACATTCTACTTCCACGACTACGAGACCTTCGGGATAAGCCCCGCGAAAGACAGGCCGGCGCAGTTCGCCGGCATTCGCACCGACGGGGATTTCAACATCATCGGCGAGCCGCTGGTCATCTATTGCAAGCCGCCGGCGGACTATCTGCCCGAGCCCGAGGCCTGCCTCATCACCGGCATCACGCCACAGAAGGCGATGAAGGACGGACTGTGCGAGGCGGACTTCATCCGTCAGATCCACGAACAGTTTGCAACCCCCAATACCTGCGTGCTGGGCTACAACAGCATCCGCTTCGATGACGAGGTGACCCGCTACACCCTGTATCGCAACTTCTACGACCCCTATGCCTACAGCTGGCAGAATGGCAACTCTCGCTGGGACATCCTCGACATGCTGCGGGCCTGCTATGCCCTGCGCCCGGAGGGGATAGAGTGGGCCTTCGATGAAGAGGGCAAGCCGAGTTTTCGGCTCGAAAAATTGACGGTGGCCAACGGCGTGGCCCACGCCAACGCCCACGATGCGCTGTCGGACGTGTTGGCCACCATAGAGCTGGCCAAGCTGGTGAAGCAAGCCCAGCCCAAACTGTTTGACTACCTGTTTGCCCTGCGCAACAAGAACAAGGTCAAGGCGCTGATCGACGTGGTGACCATGAAGCCGCTGACCCACGTCTCGGGGATGTTCTCCCCCTGGCAGGGCTGCGTGAGCTGGGTGTCACCGCTGGCCTGGCACCCGACCAACCAGAACGCGGTGATCATGGTGGACCTCACCCGGGATCCGACCCCCCTCATCGAGCTCACCAGCGACGAGATCCGCGAGCGGCTCTACACCAAAAAGGACGAGCTGGGGGAGCTGGCCGCTATTCCGGTCAAGCTGGTGCACATCAACAAGTGCCCGGTGCTGGCCCCCGCCGCCACCCTGACCGTGGAGCGGGCGGACGAGCTCGGTGTCGACCGGGAGCAGTGCCGCAAGAGCCTGAACCTGCTGCGGGCCCACCCCGAGGTGCGTGAAAAGCTGGTGGAGGTGTTCAACCAGGAGTTCGCCGGCAAGAGCGATCCGGATCCCGACACCCAGCTCTACGCCGGTTTCTTCGGTCACGGCGACAAGGCCAGCATGGATCTGGTGCGCGCCACCCCGGCGGATCTGCTGGGGGAGCGGGAATTTGCCTTCAGCGACCCGCGCCTGCCCGAGATGCTGTTTCGTTATCGCGCCCGCAACTGGCCACACACCTTAAGCGAAGCCGAGCAGAAGCGCTGGCGTCTGCACTGCAGCGACTACTTCAGCCAGCGGCTGCCGGATTATGTCCCCCGCCTCGAGGCGCTGGCGGAGCAAAATCAGGGTAACGATCGGAACTTCGCCATCCTCAAGAGCCTCTATCGCTACCTCGAAGATCTCTGATATGTGAGTGATTTCACAGTTAAAGCCCTGTACGCGCCCCGCGCTCACGACATAATGAGCAGGGGAGCCAAGCTCCTGACAATTTAATTATTTGTATGCACTGACGGCATGGATGCCGTGTTATCGACTCTTGGGGATCTTACGTTTGATGCGTTCAGGACCAGCTGCTTTCACGCTTATCGCCTGTGCCCTGCTGCCAATGGCCGCCATGGCCGGGGCACGTTTCGAGGTGCCGGACTATCTGCTGCGCCTGCCGGAGCAGACCTATCGGCAGATCGAGAGCAACTTCAGCACCCTCTACCAGCAGACCGACTTCACCCCCCTGATCACCAACAGCTATTTCAACCACTCCGATCTCTACCGCTTCGCCGGGATCCCGCTCGCCATCACGGCGCAGAACGGTTTCCAGATGGAAGTGTTCGGCCAGCTCTACAACAAGTCGTCCCAGATCTACGCCCAGATGAGCGAGGATCTCTCCCTCTATCGCACCCTGCGGGTCGACATGATGGGAGATCAGAGCGATGAGGTCGCCATCGGCATGGGGCTGGGCATTCCCCTCGGCGACCGCCTGACCGTCAAGGCGCTGGCCTCCAGCAACGACATTCCGGGCTACGGCTCGTCCAACTACGCCGTCGGCGTGGAGTGGCACTTCTAAGCCAGGACGCCGTGGGCTGATTTTAACAGGCGACACCCTGTAAAAA
This sequence comes from Aeromonas aquatica, assembly GCF_000764655.1. Lineage (GTDB taxonomy): Bacteria > Pseudomonadota > Gammaproteobacteria > Enterobacterales > Aeromonadaceae > Aeromonas > Aeromonas aquatica. The sequence goes on along the minus strand of NZ_JRGL01000087.1, from coordinate 106,183 downwards.
GGCTCCTAATGGAGCCTTTTTATCTGCTTTAACAGCAGTTAACGGTAGCTAAGCACCCTGCCTTGCCCACCTTGCAGCACAACCTGCTGCCCTACAGGACGCTCATGCCAGAAGTCCAGGGCTCCTGCCGGCACCTCCACCGTCTTCTCTTCGGTGTCCCAGTTGAACAGGCACAGCAGCTCGCCCCCCTCCGGCAGCGTCACCCGGCCACGGCTGAAACTCATGTCATCGAAACGGGCCGCCGGCGCGCGCGCCTCGCACAGGGCCAGCAGCCTGTGCAGTTGCCCAGCCTGGCCCTCGTCAAGATCCTGCAGCCGGTCGCCGGCCAACACCATGCCGCCGCTCGCCACCAGGGCGGCGAGGTGGAACTGGTAGTCATGCTCGCCGGCCCGCTGGTTTGGCAGGTCCCGCAGGCAGACACAGTCGGGATCCAGCGCCCAGAGCCGGTCGTTTTGCCAGGCGCGGCAGAAGGCTTCCCGGGCTATCTGGCGAAAACGCGGGCCCTGGCGCTCCACGTCGTCGCTCACCCGCATGCCGTGTACCAGCCCCAGGCTCGGCCAGAGCGGGGCGTTGCAGCCGAGCAGGAAGGCGCCCTCCCCCGCCCCGCGCAGCACCGCCGCCATGCCGCGGCGATAGGCCTCGACCCGGGTGGCGGACGGATCGCAGAAGTGGCCGCCGTGGATGGCCCCCCAGAAGTTGGCATCCAGCTTGAAGTAGTGAATGCCCCACTGCTCGCGCAGGGTCCGGAACACCCGCTCGAGGTGGGCCTGCACCTCGGGGTGGGTGCCGTCCAGCACATACCAGGGGGTGCAGCGCCAGCCGCCGTAGGTGACCCGCTCCGAGGGCAGCGGCAGGCCGTCATCCCCCTTCACGAACCAGTCGGGGTGATCCTGAAACACCCGAGAGCCCGGCTCGGCGATAAAGGGGGCGACCCAGAGCGCCGGCTCGCAACCCGCCGCCCGGATCTCGGCCGCAAGCGCCGCTACCCCCTGCTCGAACTTGGCGGAGGGAGTGAGCCAGTCCCCCATCCTGGCCTGGTAGCCGTCGTCGATCTGCACATAGCGCAGCCCAGGGAAACGCTCGGCCCGCACTGCCAGGTTCTCGCGAATGTCGGCGGCGCTCACGTCCGCATAGTAGTGATACCAGGAGCACCAGCCACTCGGGCGCGCGGCCACGTCCGCCACCAGCGAAGGATGTTCGGCCTCGATGTAGTCCGCCAGCTCCCTGAGCAGGGCCTCCCTGTCCGGCCCTTCCAGACAGAGCAGGGCTTCGCTCTGCCAATGTTCGCCCGGCAGCAGTTGCCGTCCCTCGCCGTTCATCAGGATCTGCAGCCGGCCACTCGGATAGAGTCGAAACTCGCCGCCGAAACGCTGGCAGCTCGCAAATGCCAGCAGCAGCCAGCCCGTGTCCTGCGCTACCAGCAGCAGGTTGTGGACGGTGTGATAGCCCAAGTCCGCCGTGATGCGGTAGACGTTCGCATCCGGGCAGCGGCCGACCGGAGCCGGAGCCTGCCAGGTGCCCATGGTCTGGGCCAGCATCTGGAATCCCTCGCCGTAGATGGCCGCCTCGGGGGAGATACCCAGCTCGCCGTCAAACAGCAGCCAGTCGCGCACGGGCTCAGGGGTGGCGCCGGTGTTGTCGAGCCGCACCCGGCACAGGGGGCCGTCCCACTCAGGGGTCTGCAACAGCTGGGGAGGCAGGGCGAGATCGGCAGGCAGTAGGCGCAGCCGGGACAAGAGAGAGGGGGAGGACATGGGATCTCCTTCTTATGAATAGGAATGACTCTGGTCGCCATTGTATAGCCTGTGGGCCAGTTGACCCTGTTCTGCGCCCCCTGCGCTCTGCTAAACTGCGACCTCGCTCACAGTTGCCAAGATGAGGCCCCAGTGCTGCTTCAACGCGCCTTGCTCTACCTTCGTGATTTCATGGTCATCGTCGCCTGCCTGCTGGCAGGCAAAGCTCTGGCGGCCCTGCTGCCCTTCGCCTTCCCCGGCAGCATCCTCGGCATGCTGCTGCTGTTCGTGCTGCTCTCGTTGCAATTCATCAAGCTGCACTGGGTCGAACAGAGTGCCGGCCTGCTGCTGCGCCACATGGGGGTGCTGTTCGTGCCGGTGGCGGTCGGGCTGGTGGCCTGGCTCGAGCCCCTGCGCCAATCCTTCGGGCTCATCCTGCTGTGCGTGGTGCTGGGCATAGTGCTGATCCTGGCCACCGTCGGCCACCTCTACCAGAGGATGAACAAGCAATGATGCGCCGGCTTGCCATCTCCCCCGCTCAATCCCGCCATCCCATGACAAGGAAGCAACCATGATGTTCTGGTTTGCCATTCCCCTGACGCTTGCGCTCTATTTCGCCACCCGGGCCCTCTACCGCCGTCTGCCCTGGCCCATCGTCAACCCTGTGCTGATCCCCACAGCCGTCATCATCGGCCTGCTGCTCTGGCTGGATCTGCCGCTGGAGCAGTACCAGCACGGCACCTTCCCCATCACGGCGCTGCTGGAGCCGGCGGTGGTCGCGCTGGCGCTGCCGCTCTATCAGCAGGCTCGCCAGATCCGCTCAAGGCTCAAGCCCATCCTTGCCTGCACCCTGGCCTCTGTGCTGATCTCGGTCTGCACCACTTTGCTGATCGGCCACCTGATGGGGGCGGATCCGGCGCTGCTGGCCTCGCTGGCCACCAAGTCCATCACCACGCCGCTGGCCATGAGCGTCAGCCAGTCGCTGGGCGGCATTCCCGCCATCGCGGCCGCCGTGGTGGTGGTGGTCGGGATCATCGGCGCCCTCATCGGCTACCCCCTGCTCAAGCTGATGCGGGTCACCGATCCCGAGGCCCAGGGCCTCGCCATGGGGGCCTGTGCCCACGCCATCGGCACCGCCACCTCCGCCGAAAAGGGGGTCACCCAGGGCGCCTTCTCGTCGCTGGCCATGGTGGTGTGCGGTATCCTCACCGCCGCGGTCGCTCCCCTGCTGTTTGCCATCTACCACTGGCTGACCTGAAACCACCGCGCGCGTCCCCTGCAATGGCCACCCCTGGCGGCCATTGCTCGCTTTCTATCCAAACACCATCTCGTACTCAGGTGACACTTAAAACGCCCCCGTGCTGGGAGCTGACGCACAGATTGCGCAAGACAAACGTTTCCTTTAACATCGCCGGCCCTTTGCCCACCAAGGCGTGAGCGCGCTCACACATTTCGCCGCGCTTGCTCCCTACAATGGCCCCCCAATTGGCCTTTGAGGACACAGTATGCATCCCCGTTTTGCCAAGCCATTCGAGACCCTGTCAGCCCCGTTGCAAGCGGCCCTGCGCCCCATGCTGGATGAGGGGTTCAACGCCAGCTTCAGCCCGGCGCAAATCGCCATCCTCAAAGCCGCCACCGGCCTTGAGGATCGTGCCCTGCGTCTCGCCCTGCTGCCGCTGGCCGCCGCCTGCTCGGTCGCCCCCATCTCCAGGTTCTTCGTCGGCGCCATCGCCTGTGGCCTGAGCGGCCACTGGTATCTGGGTGCCAACATGGAGTTTGCCGGTCCGGGGTTGTTCCACTCGGTGCACGCCGAGCAGTCCGCCATCTCCAACGCCTGGCTCGGCGGCGAGACCGGGATCAGTGAAATCACCGTCAACTACACCCCCTGCGGCCATTGCCGTCAGTTCATGAACGAGCTGAGCACCGCCAAGACCCTGAAGGTCTCCCTGCCCGATGACTTGAGCGAGCTGCAGTCCTTCCTGCCCCACTCGTTCGGTCCCGCCGATCTGGACATCACCGACGCCCTGATGAGCCCGCAAGCCCATGACGAGCTGGTGCTGGAAAGCGATGATCCCCTGTGGCAGGCCGCGCTGACTGCCGCCCGCCAGAGCTATGCCCCCTACAGCCAGGGCTATGCCGCGGTGGCGCTGCAGTTCGCCGACGGCCGCGTCTTCTGCGGGCGCTACGCCGAGAACGCCGCCTTCAACCCCAGCCTGCCACCGATGCAGATGGCCTGTGCCCATGCGGTATTGAACGGCGAGGATCTCGGCACCGTGCGCCGTGCCGTGCTGCTGGAGAACGGCAACAGCCCGATCAGCCAGCGAGATGCGGCCCAGTCCACCCTGAAAGCGCTGGGAACAGTCGAGCTGGAGTACCAAGCCGTCTAATCGATGCCTTGAACGCAAAAAGGGGAGCCGGTGGCTCCCCTTTTTCATTTGTTATCTAAATAGTGCGGCGCTTGGCAGTGATTTGCTAAATGCCGATACGGGGGCCGCAGGCCCCCTCACAGGCCCATCAGGATTCCCAGATAATGCTCTGGGAGCCGGACCAGCGATCGCCGATGTCCGCGTATTTCTGCTCAAGCAAGTGGCGCCGGATCTTCATGATGGGGATCAGCCAGCGAGATGCGGCTCAATCCACTTTCCACCCTGAAGGCGCTGGGATCCGTCGAACTGGAGTACAAGGCCGTCTGATCAGCAGCCCAAATGCATTAGGGGAGCCACTGGCTCCCCTTTTTGTATTTGTTTTCTAAATACCCCTGTCCCTCAGGATCCCCAGATAATGCTCTGAGAGCCGGACCAGCGATCGCCGATGTCTGCGTATTTCTGCTCAAGCGAGTGGCGCCGGATCTTCATGGTGGGGATCAGCCAGCGAGATGCGGCTCAATCCACTTTCCACCCTGAAAGCGCTGGGATCCGTCGAACTGGAGTACAAAGCCGTCTGATCAGCAGGCCAAATGCATTAGGGGAGCCACTGGCTCCCCTTTTTGTATTTGTTTTCCAAATGCCTCTGTCCGTCAGGATCCCCAGATAATGCTCTGGGAGCCGGACCAGCGATCGCCGATGTCCGCGTATTTCTGCTCAAGCAGGTGGCGCCGGATCTTCATGGTGGGGGTCAGCCAGCGAGATGCGGCTCAATCCACTTTCCACCCTGAAGGCGCTGGGATCCGTCGAACTGGAGTACAAAGCCGTCTGATCGGCAGGCAAAAACTATTAGGGGAGCCACTGGCTCCCCTTTTTGTATTTGTTTTCCAAATGCCTCTGTCCGTCAGGATTCCCAGATAATGCTCTGGGAGCCGGACCAGCGATCGCCGATGTCCGCGTATTTCTGCTCAAGCAGGTGGCGCCGGATCTTCATGGTGGGGGTCAGCACCCCATTTTCGATGTTCCAGGGGCTCTTCACCACCAGGATGCCGCGAATGCGGGCATGGGATTCCAGCTTGTCGTTGACCCGGTTGCGGGCCGCCTCCAGCTGGGCGTTGACGGCGGCGCGATCCCCCTTCATGGCGCTCTCGGCCAGCTGCACCAGGGCCACCGGCTGCGGCATGCCGTAACCGATGACGCACAGCTGCTCTATGATGGGCTCCTGCCCCAGCAGCCCCTCGATGGGGACCGGCGCCACGTACTTGCCCTTGGCGGTCTTGAACACGTCCTTCATGCGGCCGGTGATGGTGAGGTAGCCCTCCCGGTCCAGCTTGCCCATGTCACCGGTGTGCAGCCAGCCGTCGGCGTCGATGGCCTCGGCGCTGTGCTCGGGATCCTTGTAGTAGCCCAGCATCATGCCGTCGCAGCGGCAGAGGATCTCCCCCTCGTCGGAGATCTTGAGGGTCACCCCGGGGCCCGCCTTGCCGACCGTGCCTATCTTGTCGGCCCTGAACGGATAGTTGAGGGTGGAGAAGGCGTGGTTCTCGGTCATGCCCCAGGCCTCGGTGATCTCGATGCCGATGCGGTGGTACCACTCGAGCAGGGCCGGCGCCACCGGGGCCGAGCCACAGCCCAGCACCCGCGCCTGATCCAGCCCCAGCCCTTTTTGCAGCTTGCGCTTGATGAGGCCGGAGACGAGCGGGATCTTGAGCAGCAGATCCAGCTTCTTCTGGGGCAGCTTCTCGAGGATCTTGATGCGGAACATGGCCCAGAGGCGCGGCACCGAGATGAAGACGGTAGGTCGGCAACGCTTGACGTCGTCGATGAAGGTGTCGAGGGACTCGGGGAAGGCGATGGTGGCGCCACTGAACAGGCTGCCGCCGTAGATGTAGACCCGCTCGGTGATGTGGGCCAGCGGCAGGTAAGAGAAGCCGCGATCCGCCTCGGTCAGCGCCACCGCCTCCACCAGCTTCTCGCAGGACCAGGCGTAGCGCTCCACGCTCAGCATGGCGCCCTTGGGCTTGCCGGTGCTGCCGGAGGTGTAGACCAGGCTCAGCAGGGCGTCCGGCGCCTGCACCGGGCTGTCGGTGATGGGGGCGTGCGTCGCCAGCAGAGCGTCCCATTGATGAGGGGCCGGCATGGTGTCATAGGGGAAGGCGATGCGCAGCAAGGAAGCCGGCACCCCCGCCTCCTGGCTCTGCCAGTCATCGAGCTTGCCGACGAAGATCGCCTTGGCCTCGCTGTGACGCAGCACGTATTCGATGGTGTCGACGTTGGCGGTCGGGTAGATGGGCACGCTCACGTACTGCCCCATCTGCATCGCCAGATCGGCGATGAACCACTGGGCGCAGTTCTTGGAGAGCAGCGCCACCTTGTCACCAGCCACCAGCCCCAGCTCGCGCAGGGCCGTCACCATGCGCCGCGCCTCGTCGGCCACGTCAGACCAGGTGAAGTCGACGTATTCACGGTGGATGGTTTGACGCAGGTAGACTCGGTCAGGCGACTGCCGCTCCCAGTGATAGAGCATCTCGAGCGGCAGTTTGTTGGCAATGCGTGAGGAGGACATAGTTCAATCCCTGAAACAAAAGGCGAGTCCCATTATTAACCTTTTGATAACACTCAGGGAAGCAGATTACTTAAACTTCTGTTTGAACTGCGAATGGGATCAAGCTTCCGCCTGTTGCTGCAGACGCTGCCACAGATCCTGCACCAGCACCTCATCCTGCTCGGACAGTTCGCCCTGCAAGATGGCCTCATTCAGGCTACGCAAGACATAGCTCTTTACATCCCGCACCAGGGTCTTGCCTTCCAGCTCGGCACGGGCCACCGCCAGCGAGATATGCCCGCGCAGGTAGCCGCCAGCAAACAGATCGTCATCGCTGGCCGTGGCCACCATGCCGTCGATCAATCCCAACAACTTGTGCTCAAAATCGTGAATTGTCATGTAACGCAGCCTCATTTCCGGGATTGCCGGCAAAATAATTCGGGGAGTGGAACCGCGATCTTGTTGATCACGGCTCTCTGGCGCCAGGCCAGCCGCATCCTTGATGTCCTATTCCGGGTTGGCCACCGGGTAGATGACCTGGTCCTTGTAGCCGGTGGTTATCCGCAGATAACCCCTTAACGACCGGTTCAGTGCCGGGTCATCGGTGTCCACCAGCAGCGGACGGCCTTGGAGTGCCGCCAGCTTGGTCTTGGTGGCGAGCACCTGAATATGGTCTCGCCCGACGGCCCTGATCACCTCTGGACTCAGTTGCTGATTTCCGCGCCCGAACAGATGTCCCTGACCGCCGATCAGGGTAATGATCAGGCGACAGCGACGACCGCGGATCCGGGTCAGGATCTCGGCGGCGGACAGATCCTGCCCGATAAGCCGGCCATTTTCCACCAGATCCACACCGAGCAGCGTATTTTCCAGCCCAAGCTCGGCCATGCAGGCGGCGACCGTGCTGCCCGACCCCATCAGATAGAGGGTATCTGGCTCCATCTCCTCCACCACCCCGGCGGCGAGATCCGCGAGCACCAGCTCCTCGGACTCCCGCCCGCCCTGCTTGGTCGCCTGCACGTAGCGCAGATCGCCGGGCACCTGCATCTGGCCATAGTGACGAGCCCGCACCTTGCCGGCCCGAAACGCCTCCTCGTCGATGTCCACCACCTCGGCGTCCATCAGGCTGAGCAGCTCACCGCCTATCATCCGCGCCACCACCCGCCCGCTGGCGGCCGGGGTCACGCCGTAGACCCCGGAGTGGATCTTGCACCCGGCCGGGATGCCGAGCACATGGCAGGACTCCCCCACCGCGGCGCAGATGTCCCTGGCCGTGCCATCGCCACCGGCAAACAGCAGCAGATCCACCCCCGCCTCCCGCATCAGCGCGGCGGCGGCGCGGGTATCGTCGGCGCAGGTTGTCGGGCCGGCGGACTTATAGACGATGGTATGCGGCAGTTGCAGCTCGGCGGCGAGGCTCGCCCCCATCTCCCCCGCCACCGTCAGCAGCTCGAAGGGCTGCGTCAGATCCAGTAGCGGCAGCAGGGCCTGACGGGCCCGCTCCTGCGCCTTTGGCACCGCGCCCCGCGCCAGCGCCTCGGCCACGACACCGTCGCTGCCTTTGAGGCCGACCGCCCCGCCGATGCCGGCGACCGGGTTGATAATGAGCCCTAAACGAAACATGATTCTCTCCCTCTGATCGCCGCTATTTTATCTGTTCGCCGCTATGGGACAAGCCGGGCTTGCCTGCTAAAATGCGCTGCTTCAATATTTCAACCAAGGTTCAATCATGCTGGAATGGATTGCTGATCCCTCTGCCTGGGTAGCACTCGCCACCCTGACCCTGCTCGAGATCGTGCTGGGCATCGACAACATCATCTTCATCTCTATCCTGGTGGGTCGGCTGCCGGAGGCCCAGCGCCAACGGGCACGGATCCTGGGACTGGGGCTCGCCATGGGGACCCGCATCCTGCTGCTGCTGTCCCTGGCCTGGGTGATGCGCCTCACCCATCCGCTGTTCAGCCTGTTCGACGAGGCCATCTCGGGCCGGGATATGATCCTGCTGGTGGGGGGCCTGTTCCTCATCGCCAAGAGCACCCACGAGATCCACCAGAGCCTGGAAGGGGCCGCCGACGAGCAGGGGATGGTGAGCAAGACCGCCGGTTTCATGTCGACACTGGTGCAGATCGCCATCCTCGACATCATCTTCAGCCTGGACTCCGTCATCACAGCCGTCGGCATGGCGGACCACGTGCCCGTCATGGTGCTGGCCATCGTCATCGCCGTCGGGGTCATGATGTTTGCCGCCAAGGCCATCGGTGACTTCGTCGACGAGCACCCCACCATCAAGATGCTGGCGCTCTCCTTCCTGATCCTGGTCGGGGTCGCGCTGGTCGGCGAAGGGCTGGATATGCACATACCCAAGGGCTACATCTACTTCGCCATGGCCTTCTCGCTGGTGGTGGAGATGATCAACATCCGCCTGCGCGGCCATCAGGAAAAAGCCAAGTAAGCTGCCGACTTCCTGCCACACAAGGCCAACAAAAAGCGCGACCCCGGGTCGCGCTTTTTTTATCCGTTGTGAACGGGCCGCTTGGGCCTGGGCATCAGAGCGCGTTGCGCGTCGCCACCGCATCGGCCAGGTTGCGCAGCAGGACCTCGGTATCGGCCCAGTTGATGCACGCATCCGTGATGCTCTGGCCGAAGGTGAGCTCGCAGCCTTCCACCAGATCCTGACGTCCTTCCACCAGGTGGCTCTCCACCATGACACCGAACACCGCCTTGCTGCCGGCGCGCAGCTGACCGGCCACGTCCTCGGCCACCAACATCTGGTTCTTGAACTGCTTGCTGCTGTTGGCGTGGCTGAAGTCGATCATCACCTTCTGCGGCAGACCGGCCTTGTCCAGCCCCTTCACCACATCATCCACGTGGGCGGCACTGTAGTTCGGCTCGCGGCCACCGCGCAAAATGATATGACAGTCCGGGTTGCCGGCGGTGGAGACGATGGCGGAGTGGCCGTACTTGGTCACCGACAGGAAGTGGTGCGGCGCGCTGGCGGCGCCGATGGCATCGATGGCCACCTTGATGGTGCCGTCGGTGCCGTTCTTGAAACCGACCGGGCAGGAGAGACCGGAGGCCAGCTCACGGTGCACCTGGGATTCGGTGGTACGGGCCCCGATGGCGCCCCAGCTCATCAGATCCGCCATGTATTGCGGAGTGATCATGTCGAGGAACTCGGAGGCGGTCGGCAGCCCCATGTCGTTGAGGTCCAGCAGCAGCTTGCGACCGATGCGCAGACCATCGTTGATCTGGCAGCTGTTGTCGAGGTAAGGGTCGTTGATCAACCCCTTCCAGCCGACCGTGGTGCGCGGCTTCTCGAAATAGACTCGCATCACGATTTCCAGCTGACCTTTAAGCTCGTCACGCAAGGTCTTGAGGCGCTTGCCATATTCCAATGCCGCCACCGGATCGTGGATGGAGCAGGGGCCGATCACCACCAGCAGGCGCTGATCTTCGCCGGCCAGGATCTGATGAATGGCCTGGCGGGATTCAAACACGGTCGATGAAGCGGTTTCAGTCGCCGGAAACTTCTCGAGCACCGCAACCGGGGGCAATAATTCTTTGATTTCACTGATACGAACGTCGTCGGTTTGATGCTTCATGACAAGGCTTCCTGCTAGATAACTGCGATAAAGAAACTTCAATCTAGCCCGCAGCCGAAGCGGTGTAAATAGAAAATTACATCTTCACGAAATGAATTTAGCAACGGAGTCTTGCAAGTTGTAATAATACTGCTAGCAAAGTGTTTGAGGGGCTAAAAAGAAGAGGCCCGCCCTTCGCGCATGGCGAGAGGGCGGGCACGGGCAGCGGACCTTTGGGATCAGACCGCTTGACTGATGCTGGCCAGCTTGTCGAAGTAGTCCGGGAAGGTCTTGGAGGTGCAACCCGGATCGTTGATGGTCACCGCGGTGTCCGACAGCGCCACCAGCGAGAAGCACATGGCGATGCGGTGATCGTTGTAGGTGTCGATGGCCGCGTGCTTGAGGCTGGCCGGCGGCGTCACCGTGATGAAGTCGTGCCCCTCCTCCACCTCAACCCCGAGCTTGCGCAGCTCGGTCGCCATGGCGTGCAGCCGATCCGTCTCTTTCACCCGCCAGTTGTAGATGTTGCGAATGGAGGTCGGCCCCTCGGCGAACAGCGCCGTGGTGGCGATGGTCATGGCCGCGTCCGGGATCTGGTTCATGTCCATGTCGATGCCGTGCAGCGGAGCCTGCTCCGCTTCGATGAAGTCGTCACCCCAGGTGATCTTCGCCCCCATCTTCTCCAGCACGTCGGCGAAGTGAATGTCGCCCTGGATGCTGTGCTTGCCGATGCCGGTCACCCGCACCTTGCCCTTGATGGCACCTGCCGCGAGGAAATAGGAGGCGCTGGAGGCATCCCCTTCCACCAGGAAGTCACCGGGGCTGACGTAGGTCTGGTTGCCCTTGATGTAGAACAGCTTGTAGTCGTCGTGCTCGATGACCACCCCGAACTGCTTCATGATGTGCAGGGTGATGTCGATGTAGGGCTTGGAGACCAGCTCACCCTTGATGTGGATGCGGGTATCGCCGGCCGCCATGGGGGCTGCCATCAGAAACGCCGTCAGGAACTGGCTGGAAACGGAGCCGTCGACATGCACATCGCCACCCCAGAGTCCCTTGGCATCCACCACCAGCGGCGGGTAGCCGTCTTTCTTCAGGTACTGGATATGGGCGCCGGCTTCACGCAGGGCATCCACCAAATGACCGATGGGGCGCTCCTCCATGCGCGGCTCACCGCCCAGCATGTATTCGCCGGATCCCAGACAGAGCGCAGCGCAGAGCGGACGCATGGCGGTGCCGGCGTTGCCGAGGAAGAGGTTGACCGGCTCCTTCACCGCGAAGCTGCGGCCCAGGCCGTGCACGGTGCACTCTGTCTTGTCGGCGGAGAGCTTGTACTTGACGCCAAGCTGGGTCAGCGCCGCCAGCATGTGACGGATGTCATCGCTGTCGAGCAGGTTGGTCAGCCGGGTGGTGCCCCGCGCCAGGGCTGCCAGCAGCAGGGCACGGTTAGAGACACTTTTGGAGCCAGGCAGATTGACCACGCCAGCCACACGAGAAATGGGTTCCAAACGCAACGAATTCATAGACTTCCTGTACTATCTCAATTAAATCACCTAACCGGACGTTAACAGCCTGCGTTCTGCGCGGCAAGACTACTCTTGGCACAAAAACCGGGCCGCTGATGCGGGCGGTCAGGATCCACCGGAAAAACAGACGCCGGGGAGTCCCCGGCGCCTTGCATCAGAGGGAAGATGCTTTAGAACCTGTTCACGGGTTGTCGCGAGAGGCCGTCAGCAAGGTGAAGCGCAGCGCAGGAACCTGAGTTGATACCCATCAATGATGGTTCCGCGCAGCACATGAGCCTTGATCACGACATCGCAGTCAGCGCGTGAGCGGCGCCTCAGCCGTGGCGCTTGGCAAAGCCATCCATAAAGCTCACCAGAGCCTTGACCCCCTCCAGCGGCATGGCGTTGTAGAGGCTGGCACGCATGCCGCCGACGATGCGGTGCCCCTTCAGCGCCAGTAGACCGGACGCCTCCGACTCGGCCAGGAACAGCTTGTCCAACTCGGCGTTCTTGAGCTGGAACGGGATGTTCATGCGCGAGCGGCAGGCCGCATCCACCTGGTTGCCATAGAAGCTGGACTGATCGAGATAGCCGTAGAGGAAATCGGCCTTCTCCTTGTTGCGCGCTGCCATCGCCTCGAGCCCGCCCTGTTCTTTCAGCCACTCGAACACCAGCCCGGCCAGATACCAGGCGTAGGTGGGCGGGGTGTTGAACATGGAGTCGTTCTTGGCGGTGAGCTGGTAGTCAAAGATCGAGGGCACATCGGCTCTCGCCTGGCTCAGCAAGTCGTCCCGCACTATGGCGATGGCGAGGCCGGAGGGGCCGATGTTCTTCTGGGCGCCGGCATAGATGATGCCGAAGCGGCTCACGTCGATGGGACGGGAGAGGATGGTGGAGGAGAGATCCGCCACCAGCGGCACATCGCCGGTGGCCGGGATGTCGAACATCTCTATGCCATCGATGGTTTCGTTCGGGCAGTAATGCACATAGGCCGCGTCGGCGCGAAACGCCGGGGTCGGCAGCAGGTGGCTCACCCCCTGCGCATTCTTGGCCACCCCCTGGAAGGTCTGGATGTCGCCATACTTGTGGGCTTCATCCACGGCGCTCTGGGCCCAGACGCCGGTCAGCAGGTAATCCGCCTTCTTGTTGGCGCCGCCGAGCAGGTTCATGGGCACCGCGGAGAACTGGCCACGGCCACCGCCGTGCATGAACAGCACCTTGTAGTTGGCCGGCACCGCCAGCAACTCGCGCAGGTCAGCCTCGGCCTTCTCGGCGACCGCCATGTAGGGCTTGCCGCGGTGGGACAGCTCCATGACCGAGGCTCCCAGCCCCTGGAAATTACAAAATTCGCGCTGGGCGCGCTCCATGACTTCAACCGGCAACATGGCGGGGCCGGCGCAGAAGTTGTAAATCTGTTTGCTCATGACGCTTTCCGTGAGTGGATGAGAGTGATCGATGACTTGAACGTTTTTACACGAGAGGCCCCCACCGGATCAAAGGCTTTTTGGGATCTGGCGCACCCTTTTGGGTCAGCCAGGCTGATCCCAAAGAGTAGAAAAGCCCTGAATGGGTCAGGGCTTGCAGAGAACGTGCAGAGAAATGGCCGGCTGCTGGCATAAATGCACTGCCGAGGCCCTTTTTCACAACATCACAGCTTGGCGGTGAGCTCGGGCAACAGGCTGAACAGGTCCCCCACCAGGCCGTAGTCCGCCACCTGGAAGATGGGGGCCTCGGGATCCTTGTTGATGGCGACGATCACCTTGGACTCCTTCATGCCCGCCAGGTGCTGGATGGCCCCCGAGATGCCGACGGCGATGTAGAGCTCGGGGGCTACTATCTTGCCGGTCTGGCCCACCTGCAGATCGTTGGCGACGAAGCCCGCGTCCACCGCCGCCCGGGAGGCACCGACCGCCGCCCCCAGCTTGTCGGCCAAGGCCTCGATCAGCGCGAACTGCTCCTTCGAGCCGAGCGCCCGTCCCCCCGAGACCACCACCCGCGCCGCGCCGAGTTCGGGCCGCGCGGAGCGCACCGCCCGCCGTTCGATGAGGCGGGTGCGACACCTGAGATCGGGCACGGGCAATCGTTCGACGGGCGTTCCACCCGCCCCGCCACTGACCCCGGTGAAGGCGCTAGCGCGAATGCTGAGCACCTTGACGAGGGCCGAGCTCGCGACCCTGGCGATGGCATTGCCCGCATAGATGGGGCGCAGGAAGGTATCGGCGGATTCAATGCCGGTCACCTCGGAGATCATCTCCACCCCGAGCCTGGCCGCCAGCCGCGGCAGCAAATCCTTGCCGTGGCTGCTCGCCGCCATCAGGCAGTGCTGATAGTCCCGCGCCACCTGAGCCAGCAACCGATCGACCCCATCGTTCAGGCCTTCTGCCAGCAGAGGATGCTCGGCCAGCAACACCCGATCGACTCCTCGCAGGCTGGCGGCCTGCTCCCCCGCCTCGGTCAACCCCTGCCCCAGCAGCAGCAGGTGCACCTCGCCGCCGAGTTGGGTGGCCGCCGCCACCAGACGGGCGGCGCTGTCGGCCAACTGGCCCTGATGATGTTCGACTATGACCAGTACGCTCATGGCAGCACCTTAGCTTCGTTGTTGAGTTTGCCCGCCACATCACCTATTCCGGCAACAGGCTGGCACCCGATGGGTTCCACCATCACCAGGGCGCTCATGGCAGCACCTTGGCTTCGTTTCTGAGTCTGTCCACCAGCTCATCCACGGAGCCGACCCGCACGCCGGCGCTGCGCACCGCGGGTGCCATCACCCCGAGCAGCCGGGTCTGGGCGGCGGGCTCGACACCGAGCGCCGCAAACGGCTGGCTCTCCAGCGGCTTGCGCTTGGCCTTCATGATGTTGGGGAGCGACGCGAAGCGGGGCTCGTTCAGCCGCAAGTCCACCGTCACCAGGGCGGGCAGCACCATGCCGAGGGTCTCGAGGCCGCCGTCTATCTCCCGGGTCACCTGCAGCTCCCCCTCCACCAGCTTGATGGCAGAGGCGAAGGTGGCGAGCGGCCAGTCATTGAGCGCCGCCAGCATCTGGCCGACCTGATTGTTGTCGGAATCGATGGACTGCTTGCCGAGCAGCACCAGATCCGGTTGCTCCTGCTCGCACAGTTTTTGCAGCGCCTGCGCCACCTTGAGCGGACTCAACGGTTCGTCAGTCACATAGTGAAGCGCCCGATCCGCCCCCAGCGCCAGGGCATGGCGCAGTTGCTCGGCGGCCGCGGCTGGCCCGAAGGTGACTACCACCAGCTCGGTCGCGACCCCGGCTTCGCGCAGCCTCACCCCCTCCTCCACCGCGATTTCGCAAAACGGGTTGATGCCCATCTTCACATTGGCGAGCTCCACATCGGAGCCATCGGGCTTGACCCGGATCTTGACGTTGAAATCAACGACCCGTTTGACAGCGACCAGCAGCTTCATGGCGGTCATTCCTCATATCGGTTGAGTGGATCCATTTTGCACTCTCACACTTTTATGCTGACAAAATGCTTTACGTTTACGTAAACTACCAGCACTACCCTAGGCCAAGTCGAGCGCAGAGGCAAGATGGAACGCGAAGCAATGGAATTTGATGTCGTCATCGTCGGTGGCGGCCCGGCGGGTCTCAGTGCCGCCATCGCACTGAAGCAGCAGAACCCGGATCTGGCGGTCTGCCTGCTGGAGAAGGGGGCGGAAATCGGCGCCCACCTGCTCTCCGGCGCCCTGCTCGATCCCGTCGCCCTCAAGGAGCTGCTGCCGGACAGCTGGCAGCAGGCACCGCTCGGGGTACCGGTCACGGACGATCGGGTGCATCTGCTGCAAAGCGCAACCCGCGCCCTGCAACTGCCCCACTGGGCGGTGCCGCCGCGCATGCACAACGACGGCTGCCACATCATCAGCCTCGGCAACCTCTGCCGCTGGCTCGGCCAGCAGGCCGAGTCCCTCGGGGTCGAGATCTACCCCGGCTTCGCCGCGAGCGAACTTATCCTGGAAAAAGGAAGGGTAAGGGGGGTGATCACCGGCGATCTCGGGCTGGACAGAGAAGGCAACCCCAAGGCGGATCACGTGCCCGGCATGGCGCTCTATGGCCGCTACACCCTGTTTGCCGAGGGGGCCCGCGGCCACCTGGGCAAGCAGTTGATCGCCGAGTTCAATCTGGAGAGCGACGCCCAGCCGCAACACTATGCCATCGGCTTCAAGGAGCTGTGGCAGGTGCCCGCCGACCAGTCGAAACCTGGCCTGGTGCTGCACGGCAGCGGCTGGCCGCTCGGCGAGGAGAAGGGCAACAAGAGCCAGGGCGGCTTCTACTTCTATCATCTGGCGGACAACCAGGTGGCGGTCGGCCTCATCGTCGATCTCAACTACCAGAATCCCTGGCTCAGCCCCTTCGACGAGTTCCAGCGTCTCAAGCATCACCCGCTGATCGCGCAGGCCCTGAGCGGGGGTGAGCGTATCAGCTACGGCGCCCGTGCCATCACCAAGGGGGGCTGGCACTCCCTGCCACGCATGCATTTTCCCGGCGGCCTGCTCATCGGCTGCGACGCCGGCACCCTGGACTTCTCCCGCATCAAGGGCATCCACTGCGCCATGAAGTCCGGCATGCTGGCGGCTCGCACTGTGGCCATGAGCCTGCGTGGGGGAGATGAGGGAGGTCGGGATCTGGCCGAGTTCGGCGATGCGCTGCAGCAGAGCTGGCTGGCGAGTGAGCTGAAGACGGCCCGCAACTTCGGCGCCGCCCTGCACCGCTTCGGCCCCTGGCTCGGCGGCGCCTTTAACTGGCTGGAGCAGCGACTCTTCAGCAAGCTGCACACAGGCTCCCCCTTCACCCTGCTAGACAGGGAGGCCGACTATCGCCAGCTGCGCCTGGCCAGCCGCTGCCAACCTATCGTCTACCCCAAGCCCGATGGCAAGCTCAGCTTCGACAAGCTCTCCTCCGTCTATCTCGCCAACACCAGCCATGACGAGGATCAGCCCTGCCACCTGCGGCTGCAGGATGCGAGCATCCCGGTGACGGTCAACCTGCCCACCTGGGCCGAACCCGCCCAGCGCTACTGCCCGGCGGGGGTGTTCGAGATCCTGGAGACAGATAACCAGCCCAGGTTGCAGATCAACGCAGCGAACTGCATCCACTGCAAGACCTGCGACATCAAAGATCCTAGTCAAAATATCGTCTGGACCCCGCCGCAAGGTGGCTCTGGGCCGAACTATCCCAATATGTGAGATGTGGGATGTGGGGAAAGCTGCGACATCGAGGATGCTCAAGCCCAGAACATCGTCTGGACGCCGCCCCAGGGGGGAGCGGGCCCCAACACCCCCAATATGTGAGAAAACCTGCGACATCGAGGATGCTCAAACCCAGAATATCGTCTGGATCCCGCTCAGGATCGGCTCGGCCCCCACAGCCCAGCCATATGACGCCTGCCCTCTTGTTCCTCTGGCTCGGCAGGGGAATAACAGGAGGCAGATATCCCTGCTTTCGAGGCCGGAACCGCTGATCCGACCTCGCTGTTTTTTTGAGCGAACAGGCCGAAACCCTGATGAATAGCCCCTGACAAGCGCGGCGAGCCCCTGTATAGTTCGCCGCATTCAGGTTGTCCATCGGCCTCGCTACGCTATTTCATGGGATCGCTTTCTGTGCGATCTAGGGCCGCATGAACCTGTGCAACCATCCCTGATTACCCACGACTTCTTAAGGGGGGACAGATGATCACCGCCTACATTCTCAATAACAAGGTGCTGGACATAGTCACGCTCGGGCCGGACGACATAGTCCCCGACAACACCGTCTGGCTGGATGCCTACAAGCCGGACACGGCGGAGCGAGAATGGTTGACGGGCCTCTTCCTGGAAGAGGTACCGGACAAGGAAGAGCTGGACGACATCGAGGCCTCCGCCCGTTTCTACTGGGACACCGACGGCCTGCACATCCACTCCCTGTTCCCCCAGCGGATCGGCCGCGACACCAAGGGTGTCCACGTCTCCTTCACCCTGCGCAACAACCTGCTGATCAGCATCCGCGAGGATGACATCGGCCTGGTGCGCCTGCTGCGCCATTACATGCGTCAGGACAGGCTGGAAGTGGAGAATGCCCTCGATATCCTGCTGGAAGTACAGAATCTGAAGGTGGAATATCTCTCCGATCTCATCGAAGACGGTTACAAAACCCTGGAAAACACCGCAGACCAGATTTTTGAGCCGGATCAGATCAACGCCATGCTCAAGGAGCTGATGGCCCAGGAAGAGGCCAACGGCCAGATCCGCCTCTCCCTGCACGATACCCGCCGCGCCCTGCGTTTCCTCAAGCGCAGCCTGCGCCAGCGCATGACCAGCGAGCAGAACAAGTGGATCGACGAGATGCTGCACGATGTGGAGTCCCTGCTGCCCCACACCCAGTTCCTGTTCGACAAGATCAACTTCCAGCTGGAGGCCTCCATGGGGGTGACCAATCTGGAGCAGAACAAGGTGATCAAGATCTTCTCGGTGGCCGCGGTGATCTTCCTGCCACCGACCCTGATCGCCAGCATCTACGGCATGAACTTCGGCCGCATGCCGGAGCTCGCCTGGGAGTATGGCTATCAGATGTCGCTGGTGCTGATGGTGATGTCGTCGCTCGGCACCGGCCTGTTCTTCAAGCGCAAGGGCTGGCTGTAACACACCGAAGAGTGCCGGACGGTGAAGAAGATGGATTGGGGGCAGGGCCCCCGATCAATTCCGACCCGACTCCCGCCTTGTAAAGGGCCAACCGCCGCCCCATATCCCTCTTCATCACTCGCTCAACCTCCGACAGGGCCTCATGACCCTCTATCCCGAACACCGCTATGACGATCACGGCCAGCTGCGCCCGCCGCTCTGGTTCTGGCCCATCGCCCTGCTGCTGACCCGCTCGGTCTGGCTGTTTCTGATGGCGGGGGTCACCCGCGAGAGCGGCAGCGAGATCCTGACGCTGTTTTATCCGGACAGGATGAGCCTCTATCTCGGCTTGCTGAGCGACTTGCCCGCCATGCTGGCGCTGCTCGCCTTCGGCGGCACCCATCAACAGACCCGTAGTCCCCGCGCCTGGCTCAGGCGCCACAGCCGCGGCCTGTTGCTCTGCTCGACCCTGAGTGGCCTGGCGCTGCAACTGCACAGTCTCAACCTGCAGAAGTGGTCGTTCAGCTGGCCGACGGCACTGGTGCTGATCGGCAGCCTCTGGGCGCTCTGGTATCTGCTCAAGAGCCGCCAGCTGCGAGAATACGCCGTCGACCAACCCCACGCCGGAAACTGATCAGCCAAGTTCAACCAGGGTGATCACGAACCCAGGGGACGACATGATCCGCTTGGCGTCTCATTGGCGAGTGACCCGGATCTGCAATGTCTGGCGCTCGCTGCCGCTGGCCACCCCGAGTTGTGACGAATTCGAGAGCTCACTCCCCCGGCTCGCCTGGGTGGTGGAGAGCTCCCCCACCGTCATCCACTGGCCGGGCGTACCGCTCACCTCGGTGGCGCTCTGCCCTGTCTTGATGTCACCCCGCTCCAGCCTGGCCTGCTCACTGCTGAGCGCTATCTGCACCCGATCGCCTATCAGGGTCGCGGTGGCATAGAGGCCATTGATCAACGGCACCATGCCCACCACTCGCCCCCCCTGCCAGCGATAGAAGGTGACCGGCTGGTAGGAGCCCATCTGCAGCAGCACCGGCCGCCCCGACAGGCCGCGCACCTGCCAGCTGTCGTTCTGGCTGCGCTGATAATCCTGCGCCCCGCCCTCGACAAGCCACTGCCGTTTGGCGTTATGGTTGCCAACGCCCACTCCCAACTGCCGACCGCTTGAGGCCCCCTCCACCCGCCACTCGATGAGCAGACTCTGGGGTGGCTGGTTGAGCTGGTTCAGGGTTGCCTCTGCCTCCTGCAACTGCGCGGGTGTGCCGCTCAGCACCAGCTGATTGCCCATGGCGCTCACCCCGAGCGCCGGGTAGATATCCTTCAGAGTCTGCACCATGGCCGGCGCCTCAAACACGGGGATCACCTTGACCTCGGCGTGCAGCGGCAAGGCCCAGAGCCCACAGCAGCACCACAGCCAGATCCATCGCCACCCTCTCATCATCGTCTCCCCCTTCCTGCCGTCGTTATCTTCCCACCCTGTGCCGTCATTGTAATGATATCGGGGTCAGAAGCCCTTCATTTTGCTGTGTATTTACATGCTATGCGCTATTCGCCAGAGTCATTACATGGCGTTAAACAAAAGACTCATTGAGAGACCTCTCAATACAAATAAAAATGGTTATCATTTGTTGTCACAACGGAAACCCTCGGATACAATTCGGACTCATTTTTTTGAGTCAGCCTCTGATGAAGCCAGTTTCTGCCCTCTCCAGCATCCCTGCCGCCATTCATCTGGCGATGCTGATCAACATGCTCTCCATGGGCAGCATGATGATGGTGATGCCGCTCGGGCCGGATCTCGTCATCAGCCTCGGCATGGCGCCGGAGCAGACCGGCTATTTCAGTGGCGGCGCGACCCTGGGGGCCGCCCTGATGGGGATCCTCGCCGCACCCTGGCTCGATCGGGTCAACCGTAAACCCGCCCTGTTGCTGCTGCTGACCCTGCGCTTCCTGCTGCTGATGGCCTGCGCCCTGATGCAGGACA
Organism: Aeromonas aquatica; assembly: GCF_000764655.1. GTDB lineage: Bacteria > Pseudomonadota > Gammaproteobacteria > Enterobacterales > Aeromonadaceae > Aeromonas > Aeromonas aquatica. The sequence goes on along the minus strand of NZ_JRGL01000087.1, from coordinate 85,849 downwards.
GCCAGCAACTGTTGCTGCTGTTCATCCTGTCGGGCTGCGTGGCGGGCCCGCTCTCCGCCATCCTGATGGCCGCGGTGCTGGATCTGGTGCCACCGGCCGAGCGCGGACGCCGCCTCGCCTATGTGGGCATGGCGTTCTCCCTTGCCGCCATCCTGATCGTGCCCATCGCCCTGACCCTGGCCCAGGGGCTCGGCTGGCAGAGCCCCTTCCTGCTGTTTGGCGCCTGCGGCCTGCTGCTGGCCCTGATAAGCCGCCGCCTGCTGCCCTCCCTGCCGGTCACCCGCGCCCCCCACGGCAGCGGCGTGCGCCAGTTGCTGAGCTCTCCCCTGTGTCAGGGCGCCCTCGGCATTCTCAGTCTGCAGATGTTCGGCCATTTCCTGCTGATCCCGCATTTTGCGAACTATTTCCAGTTCAACCAGGGCTTCCCGCGCGAGCAGATCGCCGCCCTCTACCTGTGCGGTGGCCTCGCCAGCATGGTCACCATGCGCCTGTGCGGCGGCTGGATAGACAAGGGCCGTGCTCAGGGCGCCATCCTGCTCACCAGCCTGCTGCTGGCCCTGGTGACCCTGCTCGGCTTCGCCCTGCCGGCCGGCATGCCCATCTACCTGCTGTTTACCCTGTTCATGGCCCTGAGTTCGGCCCGTGCCAGCACCACGCTAGCCGTCACCGCTGCCATTCCGGCTCCCCATCAGCGTGCCGCCTTCATGTCATTCCAGGGCACGGTCACCAATGTGGCGGCCGGACTCGGCAGCCTGCTGTCGGCCAAGTTCCTCATCTCGGACGAGAGCGGCGTCCTGCACGGCTTCGCTACGCTCGCCTGGATCAATATCGCCTGCGGCCTGTTGGCCTGCGCGGGCGTCTGGTTCCTCATCCGGGGACTGGCGCGGATACAAAACAACAATAATCCTGCCCCTGGCACTGCCAGACAAGGAAGTCAGTGAGCACCGGACCAGAAGAGCCCGGAACCCATAACCTCGGCTTTATCCATGGAGTTTTTACAATGCAGTTGCAGCACGGCGTCTTTAAATTGAACCCCATTTTGCTCTCCCTCGGTCTGCTGGCCCTGCCGGGTCTGGCTCAGGCCGAGCCGACCAAGGCCAACGAGACCGTGGTGGTCACCGCGACCCAGACCAAGCACACCGAGTTCACGGCCCCGGCCAGCGTCTCGGTCGTGAGCCGCGCCGATCTGGACAAGATGAACGTCAACAACATCGGCGATGCGCTCAAGCATGTGCCTGGCGTCAACATCATCGCCACCAACCCCACCGGCCGTAACGAGATCAAGATCCGTGGCATGGGCGGTGACTACACCCTGCTGCTGATCAACGGCAAGCGCGTCAATGCCCGCGAGACCCTGGGCAGCGCCTATGGCAACGACTTCGACCTGAGCTCCATTCCCATGGCGGCCATCGAGCGCATCGAAGTGATCCGTGGCCCCGTCTCCTCCCTGTACGGTGCCGATGCCCTGGGGGGCGTGGTCAACGTGATCCTGCGCCAGGCCACCGAGAAGACCGAAGCCTCCGTCGGCTATACCCACAGCATCCCGACCAAGGGTGACGGCGGCGATGCCAACCAGGGCAGCGCCTATGTGTCCGGCGCCCTCATCGACAACAAGTTGCTCGGCAACATAGTGGTCGAAGGCTATCAGCGTGACCGCTGGAAGAGCGATCAGTCCAACAACCCGGACGCCGATGCGCTGGAAAAACGCGAAGTGGTCAACGTGCTGACCGGCCTGAAGTGGCTGGTTGCCGACAACCAGGACGTGGAATTCGATCTGGGCTACAACCAGAACGACATGGACAGCTACTTCAACAACGTGCCGCGCGCAGCAACGGCGCCAGCCACCGCCCACAACGTGCAGAACCTCGATCGCCTGAGCCTGGGAGTAAGCCACAACGGCCGCTGGCAGCACTTTGACAGCCGGGTCCGCTACTACTTCGAGCAAGTAGATCTGATGGACGACTCCCAGCTCAATGGCGGCGCCGCCGATGTCACCCAGACCAACAACACCGTCGACGGTCAGGTCAGCGGCTACCTGGGTGAGCATCTGCTGACTTCCGGTGCCGAGCTGCGCAAGACCGAGCTGGAGCACAGCCGCAACATCGCCAACGGCAGCGTGGATGCGTCCCAGAGCGCCGTCTATCTGCAGGACGAATTCGGTTTCGGCGATCTGGCCCTGACCCTCTCCGGTCGTCTGGATCACCACGAGACCTATGGCACCGAGTTCAGCCCCCGTGCCTACGCCCTCTACACCCTGACCGACGAGTGGGTGATCAAGGGTGGCGCCGGCAAGGCGTTCAAGGCACCGACCCTGGCCCAGTCCAGCGAAGGCTTCTCCACCACCGCCTGCCGCGGCGCCTGCCAGGTGATAGGCAACCCGGATCTGAAACCGGAAACCGCGGTCAGCTATGAGCTTGGCACCGCCTACGAGAGCGCCCGCTTCGGCGCCGGGCTGACCGGCTTCCACAACGATATCGAGGATCTGATCCAGAGCGATCAGTGGGGCCCCGGTTACAACCCGAGTGTGATGACCTACCTCAACGTCAAGAAGGCCCGCATCAAGGGTCTGGAGCTGAGCGGCTGGGTCGACGTACTGGACAACGTGCAGCTGACCGGTAACTGGACCCTGCTGGACTCCGAGGACAAGAGCACCGGTCAAGATCTGGCCAAGACCCCGGAGCACACCGGCAACCTCGGTCTGGACTGGCAGGCGAGCGACGTGGTCAGTGCCAACCTGGCTTGGCAATATGTCGGCAGCCAGTTCATCAAGGTGCCGATGCACAACTCCCAGGCGCTCAAGTCCAAGCACTACCAGACTCTGGACGTGAACACTAACTGGGCCGTCACACCGGCCCTGGACTTCAAGCTCGGCATCACCAATCTCACCAATACTCAACGTGATCAGGTCGCCACCGACGCCGACTTCATCCTGGAAGGTCGTACCGTCTATGCCGGGATCGATTACAAGATGTAATCCCCCCCTTGTGCAGGGAGCCCGACAGGGCTCCCTTTTTGCGTTTCTACTGCCCCTAATTGAAAGGAGTCATTGAGTGCTCAGATACCAAGCACAGCTGTTCTGGCTCGGAGTGCTGCTCCTCTTCCTGCTGATTTCACTGTCACTGGCCACCGGGGCCGGTGTCTATGGTGGCCGCGAGGTCGCCGGTTTCCTGCTGGGCGATCCCGCCCTCGTGGCCGATGAAAAACTCGCCATGATAGTCAACACCCTGCGCCTGCCCCGCACCTTGGCGGCCCTGGTGGTGGGCGCCTGCCTCGCGCTGGCCGCCTCCATGCTGCAGAGCGCCACCCGCAACCCCCTGGCCGAACCCGGCCTGCTCGGCGTCAACGCCGGCGCCGTCTTCGCCCTGGTGATCGGCCTCACCTATTTCGGTGTCGAATCGGCCTACGGATACCTGCTCTGGTCCGGCATGGGGGCCCTGCTCGGCAACCTCGTCGTGCTCGGCCTCGGCCTGATGGTGGGTCGCTCCAACCCGCTCAAGCTCATCCTGGTGGGGGTCGCCCTCTCCGCCACCTTCGGCGGCCTCTCCAACTTCCTGCTGCTCTCGAACAAGGTGGTGCTGGAGCAATTCCGCTTCTGGAACCTGGGGTCGCTCGCCGCCTCCAGCCTCGATTCGGTGCTGACGGTGGTGCCCTTCGCCCTCGCGGGCCTGCTGCTGACCCTGGCCCTGTGCCGTCAGCTCACCCTGATGCAGATGGGGGACAATCAGGCCCAGGCGCTCGGCATCCGGCCGACCCGGGTGCGCATCGGGGTGCTGCTGGCCGCCACCCTGTTCACCGCCTGCGCCATCGCCATCGCCGGCCCCATCGGCTTCGTCGGTTTCCTCGCCGCCTACTGTGCCCGCCTGGTGGAGCCGGTGCGCCTGTCCATTCAGGTGCGCTTCTCCGCCCTGTTCGGCGTCTTGTTCCTGCTCGGCGCGGACATACTGGCGCGCTGGCTGCTGCAGCCGTTCGAACTGCCCAACGGGGTGATACTGGCGCTGATCGGCGCCCCCGTGCTCATCCTGGTGGTGCGCAGCGGCGGTTTCCGCTCCCTGCTGGCCGTCAAATAAGGAGCCTCCCATGCATAACGCCATCCACGACGCCCCTGCCCCCTACCCCCTCCCCGCCGGCACCCTCTGCCTGCGCCTGGGCTCCCGCACCCTGCTGCTCGAACGCCGCGCCTGGCTTATCACGCTCGCGCTGATCGTCGCCCTGGTGCTGCTCTCCCTGCTGGCGCTGACTCTGGGCTCCGGCAAGATCACCATGCTGGGAGTCGTCCAGACCCTGCTCGGTGAGGGGAGCCGACTCGATCAGGTGACGGTGTTCAAGATCCGGCTGCCGCGCATCGTCGCCGTGCTGGTGGCAGGTGCCGCCATGGGCCTCTCCGGTTGCCTGGTGCAGACCCTGATCCGCAACCGCCTCGCCACCCCGGACATGATCGGGGTCAACGAGGGAGCCTCCCTGGCCATCATCATCTTCTCCCTCTACCTGACCCTGGGCAGCTGGCCCTGGTGGGCCGCGCCCCTCGGCGCCCTGTTCGCCGCCATGGTGCTCTACGCCCTGTGCAACAAGCCGGGGGAGCAGGGCTACCTGTTCGTGGTGATCGGCATCGGCGTCTCCGAGCTGATGAACGCCATCGGCCAGTTCGCCATGTCCACCCAGTCCCTGGTGCACCTCAGCAGCCTCTACCTGTGGAACATGGGCAACTTCGTCGGCCAGGGCTATGGTACCGTGGCGCCGGTGGGGATACTGATCCTGCTGATCTGCCCCTGGATCATTTATCTCTCCCGCGCCCTCGGCGTGCTGCGCCTCGGCCCCATCACGGCCCAGACGCTGGGGGTGAACGTCAACCGGGTGCAGCTCGGAGTACTGGCCCAGGCTATCATGGTGGCGGCGCTCGGCACCGCCATCGGCGGCCCCGTGGTGTTCATCGCCATGGCGGCCCCCATTCTCGCCTCCTGGCTCTCCCGGGATCGCATAGTGCCGCTCTGGATAGCGGCCCTGTGCGGTGCCCTGCTGCTGCTGACGAGCGACACCCTGGTGCGGGTGCTGGCCAGCCCCCACGAGGTCGCCACCGGCATCATGACCCGTATCCTCGGCGGCCTGTTGCTGCTGTTCATCCTTATCAAAGACAGGCAGAGAGCCGACTGATGATGCACTCCATCCTTTTCCAACACCGACAAGGGGCCCTCCTATGACCCTCTGCGTGAATAACCTGCGTTTCGGCTATCAGCACAAATCCGTCTTCGACGACGTCTCCTTCACCCTGCCCAAGGGCAAGCTGGTGGGCATCGTCGGCCCCAACGGCGGCGGCAAGTCCACCCTGCTCAAGCTGCTGGCGGGGCAAGAGCAGCCCCAGAGCGGGGAGATCCTGCTCAAGGGCAAGCCGCTGGCGAGCCACGGCATGAAGGCATTGGCCCGGGAGCTCGCCTACCTGCCCCAGCGCCCTCTGGTGCCTGCGGGCATCCTGGTGGAGCAGCTGGTGCAATACGGCCGCCATCCCCACCAAGGCTGGTTCAATCAGTGGAGCGCGGAGGACGCCCGCATGGTCAACTGGGCTCGCGAGCGGATGCAGCTGGACGCCATCTGGCACCAGAGCGCCAATTCGCTGTCCGGCGGTCAGGCCCAGCGGGTCTGGCTCGCCATGGTGCTGGCCCAGGACGCGGACATCATCTTGCTGGACGAGCCCACCAGCGCCCTGGACATAGGCCACCAGACCGAGGTGATGGAGGCCATCCACCAGATCACCGCCGAGGGCAAGACGGTGCTCATCGTCATTCACGATCTCGCCACCGCCGCCCGCTACTGCGACGAGCTGATCGCCCTCGGTAACGGTGGCGTTCAGGCCATGGGACCGGCTCGCGAGGTGGTGACCAAGGGGCTCATCGACCGTCTCTACCAGACCGACGTCGACATACTGCACGCCCCCGGCGACGGCGCCCCCGTCATAGTGCCGCGCCGGCGCTCTGAGACAGTGCCCCGTCGGCGCACTGATGCCGCGGCCGGCAAACAACGGGCCTGATGCCTTCAATAAAAAACCGCCCATCCGGCGGTTTTTTTATTGGCTGATCTCCTGACGGATTCAAAGCGCCAGCAGGGTGAGCAGGCCCCCCGGCAGCCGCTGCCAGCGCAGGGTGCAGTGCCAGCCCGCGGGCAAGTCCGGGGCAAGCGCCGTCTTCAGACTCAGCCTCAGGGTCTGGGCCCCCATGGCCGACCAGCTCGCATCGAGAAAGTCGAAGTAGCGCCCGACCCTGGGGTAGAGCCCCTTGAACAGGCTCTCCTTGGCCGAAAACACCAGGGTCAGCCCCTCCTCCAGGCTCAGATCGGCGGCGGCGGCCCCCGATGCCAGTCGCCCCCACTCCTCCCCATCGAGGATGCCGGGCCAGAGCTGCGCCGTTTGGCTTTCATCGAGCCAGGCCTCCAGATCCAGCCCCAGCCCCGCCTTGCCGGGGCGCACCGCGCACAGCGCCATCCCCTGCCCCAGCAACTGGCTGTGGCTGATGCTGCCCTCCATCCCCGCGGGCCAACAGGGCGCGCGATCCTGGCCTATGACCACCGTCTCGTCGCCCAGCCCATAAGGACGCAGGGCCAGCCGCACCGCCAGCCGCCCCGCCAGAAACTCCCCCTGTCGCTTGGCCACGGCGCTCTGCAACTCGGCCGGCAAGGGTATCCCCTGCTCGGCAAAGCAAGCGGGCCTGAAGGCCGCTAGATCGAAACAGACCCTGTGAAGGGGGAGACTGTCGAGACAAGGCATGAACAAGGCATCGGCGTGACGGATAAAGCGCCCGTCGGCGGAGGGGGAGGAAGGGGGCATGGAAGGCTCCTGGCATGGGTTCCTGATGGTACCAAAGCCAACCCGGAACATGCCACAAATACAAATGACAACGTTTCTCAATCGCTCCTGTGGTAGCATGTTCCCGCCCATTTGGGGCCGAACAAAGAGAGTGCCCCCTGGTCGATAGACAGAGCCGCCAGGGTGCCCGCCGATTTCACCCATAAGGATGTAACCATGAAGATCTCCTCCCCCCTGGCCGCCGCCGCCTTGATGCTGGCGAGCCTGGTTGGCTTCCAGGCTCAGGCCGGCACCCGTCAGATCCTCGATGCCAACGGCCAGTCCCAAGCCGTTCCCGACGCTCCCAAGCGCATAGTGGTGCTGAGCGAGCTGGATCTGGACAGCGCCCTGACCCTGGGCGTGCAGCCGGTCGGCACCGTCAACGGTCGTGGCCAGGCCACCCTGCCCCGCTACCTGCTGGACAAGGCGGGCAAGGAGATCGCCGTGGTCGGGGATCTGGACAATCCGAACCTGGAGAAACTCATCGATCTCGAGCCGGATCTCATCCTGACCGGCCAGACCAAGCCCGAGCTGCTGGCCCTGCTCAAAGAGATAGCGCCGACCGTGGTCACCGGCAACTGGGGCGAGCCCTGGAAGCTGGTGTTCCAGCGCAGCGCCCTGGTGATGAACAAGGAGGCCGAGGGCAAGGCCTTCCTCGCCCAATATGACGCCCGCCTGCAGGAGGCGCGCACCCAACTGGCCAAGCATCAGGGGGAGCAGATCAGCATAGTGCGCTGGAACCCCAAGGGGCCGAGCTACATGCACGGCGGCACCTTCGCCAGCAGCGTGGTGCAGGAGATGGGCCTGGCCCGACCGGCCCACCAGCTCGGCGACAAGAGCCCCCACTCCCCGGCCCTGAGTCTCGAGTCCCTCAACCTGCTGGACGGTGACTGGCTGGTGATCGGCACCCTGAGCACCAGCGGCGATGCGGTAGATGCCATGCAGCAGGCCGAACAGACCCCGGCCTTCCAGCAACTGAGCGCCATCAAAGGCAAGCGCTTCGGCGCCGTGGACGGGTCGCTCTGGACCTCCACCGGCGGCCCCCAGGCGGCCCTGCGGGTGATCGACGATGTGGAGCAGCTGCTAGCCAAGCCGGATGCGGCCCCCATCACCCGCTAATACCGTCACACAGGAATAAAAAAGCCCGCATCATGCGGGCTTTTGATTGTCTGGTGGGGCTAGGTACCTACCAGCGGGGATAAGACCCCTTGGCGGGATCCGGCCTGTCGAGAGCGGGACAAGCCCCAAGACGACAACTCACCAATTATCTTGAGTTTAAAAGCATAAATAGACGACTAAATCCAGTCTTGGCAGTTTACTATTTCACCACGGCTCACTCCGGCAGTGGCAACGCCTTTCTATCCAATTTCCCGCTGCCGGTCTTGGGCAGGGCATCCAGCAGGATGAGGCGGGCCGGCACCATGTAGTGAGGCAGGCTGGCCTGCAAGCCCTTGCGCAGGGCCAGCCGGTTCAGGGTTATCCCGGCCTTGGCCTCCACATAGCCCACCAGCATGGCCTCGTCCCCCTCGCCGACCAGCCGCACCGCCGCCTCCTGCACCCCGGGCTGGCCGCGAAGGCCGGCCTCCACCTCCCCCAACTCGATGCGAAAACCGCGCAATTTTATCTGGTCATCGCGCCGCCCCAGGTAGAGGAAGCTGTCGCTGCCGAGCCTGCGCACCCGATCGCCGGTGCGATAGAGGCGATGGGTGCCGAGGCGCAGGAAGGCCGCCGCGGTGAGGGCCGGTTTGCGCCAGTAACCCTCGCACAGGGCCGGGCTCTCGATGCAGAGCTCTCCCTCCTCCCCCTCTGCCACCGGCAGCCCCTCGGCGTCCAGCACCCAGTGCCGGTAGCCCGGCAGGCTGTGGCCAACGGTGATGCGCCCCCCGACCGGCGGCATGCGCACCTCGCTCACCAGGGACCAGACGGTGGCCTCGGTCGGACCGTAACAGTTCCACAGCCGCTGGGTGCGGCCGCACAGCTGCTCGGCGAGCCCCAGATCCAGCGCCTCGCCGCCGCACAGGGCGGTGAGGCGCTCGCATCCCTGCCAGCCCGCCTTGAGCAGCATGCGCCAACAGGCCGGGGTCGCCTGCAGCCAGTTGATGGAGGCGTCCGCCGCCAGCAGCGCCAGCATCCCCAGGGGATCCTTGTTGTGCCGATTGCCCGCCACCGTCAGGCGGCCACCGCTCCAGAGCGGCCCCAGCATCTCCAGCAATGAGATGTCGAAGGCCGGGGTGGTGATAAAGAGCCAGTGGCAAGCCGGGGTCAGACCCAACCGCTCGCGGATCCCGTCGAGGAAGCAGAGCAGGGCGCGCCGACTGATGACCACCCCCTTGGGCTCGCCGGTGGAGCCCGAGGTGAACATCATGTAGGCCGCCAGGGCATCGTCCACCTGGGGACAGGAAGCCGCCTCCCTTCGCACAAGGCCGGAGTCAGCCAGCTCGGCGAGGGCCCGCAGCGGGCAGCCAAAGTCCGGCACAGATTGCCCACGGTCGCAGATCACCGCCGACAGCCGCGCCTGACGAGCGATGCCCTGCAGGCGCTCCACCGGGAAATCCGGCTCGAGCGGCACGAAGCAGAGCCCAAGGCGCAGACAGGCGAGCAGGCTGGCCACCAGATCCGGCGTGCGATCCAGATAGAGACCGACCCGCTCCCCCACCGCCAACCCTTGCAGGCTAGCGGCGATCTGATCGACCCGACGTTGCAGATCTGCGTAGGTGAGCCAATGACCCTCCATGCCGATGGCGGGGGCCAGCGGCGTGCCGCCGAGCAACCCGGCCAGCCGGGCACTCAGCCCCGCCCGCTGCGGGGAATGGGACGGGGTGACCCCCGCCTCTTTTACTGCATCAGGAGTCAACACCGTCATAGCACCTCCTCGGGCAGCCGTTCCAGCCAGTGATGGTAGAGGGCACAAGGCGCCCCGTGCACCTTGAGATCCCGCAGCGTCAGCGGGCGGTGATCCCCGGCGAACGCTTGATTGAGGGCCGCCAGCAGGGCGAGCTGTTGCACCGAGTCTGCCCCGAGCGCTGCCAGCGGCTGCTGCCAGCGCGCGGTTTCACCACAGTGCTGCTGCCACAGGGCCAACAGGCGGCGGGCGTCAGTATGGACGGGACACGCCTCCTGTCCTGCTGGGATCTGAACCGGCGCGGGGGCCTGGATCCTGTCCACCCCCACCAGGCGGGCAGGCTCGGTCAGGGGGGCCTGCGCCAGCCACGCCAACTCCGCCAGCCACTGCGCCAATACCCTCTGTGCCCCTTCCCGCGCTATCAGCTCGCCGTCGTATTCGAGGCGCAGGTTAAGCTGGCCGCCACGGGCGTTGACCACGAGCGACAAGGGCAGCTCCACCTTCTCCACCACGGCGCCAAACTGCGGCATCAGCTGATGGGGCTCCGGCGTCTCGGGCCGCGCCGGCATGGGGTAGTTCTCGAACACGAACAGGCTCTGGAACAGGCGCGGGCCACCCCGGGTCAGGGCTGCCAGGGACTGGGTGCCGTGCTGATTGAGCGCCAGCGAGTCCCGCTGCAGCAAGGCGATATGTTGCTCGAGGGTCGCCTCTGTTCGCCAATCCAGGGCGAGCGGCAGGCTGTTGATGTAGAGCCCGACGCTCTGGGTGATCCCCTCGATGGGGAAGTCCCGGCCCGGGGTCACGTTGCCCACCAGGGTTATCGCGTCGCCGCACTGGCGGGCGAGCAGCCGATGCCAGGCGTATTGGGCCAGCAGACCGGCGGTCACCCCGAGCGCCCGGGCCCGGGCCTCCAGTTGCCCGGACAGGGCCGGCGCCAGCGTCTCGCCACAGACTTCTGGTCTGTGCTGGGTCAGGTGTGGCTCCAGCGCCACCCCGAACAGGCACGAGAGATCGTTGGGCTTGGCCAGCAGCTCGGCACGTCCCTGCCAGTAGGCGGTGCTGCTGGCCGTTTCGCTGGCGATATGGCGACCGAAGGCGAGCCAGGCGGTATCCGGTGTCACCTCGGGCGCCTTCCCTTGTGTCATTGACTGCTGATAATGCCGATGCAGGGAGCCCAGCAGCACGGGGCCGCTCCAGCCATCGAGCACGGCGTGATGAGCGCTCAGGATCACCTTGTGGTGATCGGGGGCCAGTGTGAAGCAGGCGATCCGCAGCAGCGGCGCCTTGTCCAGCGCAATGGGATGGGCCAGATCCTGCTGACGATAGGCCTCGATGCGGGCGTCCGCCCCCGCCACGCCGGACAAGTCCTCATGGTGGAACGGCAACTCGGCGTGGCGCAGTATGCGCTGCAACGCCACCCCCTCCTCCATCAGCAGGGCGGCTCTGAGCACGGGCCAGCGGGCGAGCTGGGCCTGCCAGGCAGCGCAATAGGCTGCCACATCCAGGTTTTGCCGATAGCTTATCTCGGTCTGCAGGTGATAGGCCGTATCACGGGGCGCCAATGCCCTGTGATAGAGCATGCTCTGCTGCAATGAGGTCATGGGCAGCAGGGTCTCCACCTCGCCGCCCGCCAGTGCCTCGTCCAGCACCCTGTCCAGGGCTGGCTGGGAGAGCGCCAGACCCGGGACGTCGCTCGGGGTGCGGCGCGGCTTGGCTTGCGCGCAGCAGGCGTTCACCAGGGCCTCTATGTTGGCCGCGAGGGCCGTCATCAGGGCGTCGCTCGCCTGCTGGTTGAGGGCGCCGACCTGGCGCAGGGTGAGGCAACCGCCGTAGACGCCGCCGTGCAGGCTGATGAGCTCGCGCGGCAAGTTCTGTGGTGCCGAGGGTTGGCCCGGCGCCACCGGCAGCGGCTGCCAGGGGGCCGGGGTGCCCCTGTGGGAGACCCCCAGGTAGTTGAAAACGATATTGGAGTGAGGCAACGCCTGACCACGGGGATGGTGCAGGCGCAGGGCGTTGAAGCCCACCCCCTTGTCCGGCACGGCCCGCAGCCGCTCCTTGGTGTCACAGACGAGATCGCTCCAGGACGCGCTATCGGCCAGCGCCAGCGGATAGGTGCTGGTGAACCAGCCCAGGGTGCGGCTCACATCCAGTTGCGGGGCTCTGGTGTCAGAATCAATGCCTTCAGCATCGATTGCTTCACGGCCGTGCCCTTCCAGCATCACGCACTGCTTGGCGCCGTAACCGAGCTCGCTCAGGGTGCGGGTCAGGGCCGCCAGCAGCAGATCCGGCACCTGAGTGAGATGGGCCTGATTGGCCGGGTCTATGAGGCGGGCCGTGGTCTGCTCATCCAGACGCAACAGGCTGGCGGCGGCGCGGCCATCGGGGGCGCGCTGCGCCTCCAGCAAGGCTTGCTCGCAGCCTTCCCCCTGCCCCAACCAGAATGCGAGCTGCGCGGCTTCGCGGGCCGCATAAGCGGCAAGCCCCTCACCCCACTGGCGGTAGCTGCTGCCCTTGCCCGGCAAGGGTCGGCCCTCGGCGAGGCGGGCCAGATCCTCGGCCAGGATGCGCCAGGAGACGGCATCGATGACCAGATGGTGGAAGGCGATAAAGAGCCCCTCCACAGGCTCGGCATCCGCCTCGCTCGCGAGATTGCGCAGCCGGGCCCAGGCCAGGGTCTGGCCGCGCTCGGGCGCAAGCTCCCCCTGCCACTGGGTCAGCCGGGCCTGCAACTCGGCCTCGTCCAGCCCGGCCGCGTCCAGCCTTTGCAGAGACGGCAGCGCCAGTTCGGGCAGATAGTGCTGACCGGCCGGGGTGACCGCGAGGCGCAGGGCGTCGTGGTGACCGAGCAGGGCGCTCATCCAACCGCTCAGGGCGGCGTCGTCGATGCCGGCGGGCAGGCGCAGTATCACCCCCTGATTCCAGTGGCCGGGCTTGGCGAAGCCCTGCTCGAAGAACCAGTGCTGAATGGGGTGCAGGGGGAATTCCCCTTCCAGGATCCCCTGCTCAGTCTGGTGGCTGACGGCCTGCTGCTGACCGAGCTGGCGGCAGAGACGGCGCACCGTCTTGGCCTCGAACACGTCTTTCACGCTGCAGTGCAGGCCGGCGTCCCGCAGCCGGGTGGTGAGCTGGATGCTGAGGATGGAATCGCCGCCTAGGCGGAAGAAGTCATCCTCCACCCCGAGGGGCTGTTTCAGCACCCCCTGCCAGATGGCGAGCACGGTTTGCTCCAGCTCGCTCTGTGGCCCGGCCTTGCTCTCCTGCCAGCTGATGGCGGGCAGGCGGCGCAGGTCCAGCTTGCCGTTGGGGGTGAGCGGCATCTCGGGCAGCCAACAGAGTCGTACCGGCACCATGTATTCGGGCAGCTGTTCGCCGGCCCGTTGCAGCAGGGCCTCGGCGTCCGGCTCGGTCGCGCCAGCTTGCAGGCTGGCGTAAGCGAGCAGGCGGCCCTCTTGCACCACCACCTTGATCTGGCGAATGGCCGGCTCGAGCGCGGCAATCTGGGTCTCTATCTCGCCAGGCTCGATGCGATAGCCCCGCAGCTTGATCTGCTCGTCAAGCCGGCCCAGATACTGGATGTTGCCATCGCGACGCCGCAACGCCCTGTCCCCGGTGCGATAGAGGCGATAAGTGCGGCCATCGCCGCTGTCATCAAACCTGAGCTCGACGAAGGCCTCCTGGGTGCGCTCCGGCAGGTTGAGGTAGCCACGAGCCAGCCCGAGGCCGGCCAGGCAGAGCTCACCCGGCACACCCACCGGGCAGGGGTTGCCCGCCTCGTCCAGGATCAGCGCCTTCAGGTTGTTGATGGGCCGGCCTATGGTGATGGGCTGACCCGGCATGAGCCGCGCGCAGAGCGCGGTGACGGTGCACTCGGTCGGGCCGTACATGTTATAGAGTGCGACCCGGTTGCCCCAACGATCCACCAGGGAGCTGGGACAGGCTTCGCCGCCAAAGCCGATGGCCTTGAGGGATCCGAGATCCGCCGGCGGCAGCAGGTTGGCCAGCAGGGCGGTCGGCAAGATCATGTGGCTGGCGCCCTTGGCCATGGCGGCGGCGATCACCCCCTCCCCCGGCTCACCGAAGTGCAGAGCCGCGCCGCAAGAGAGCGGCAGCAAGGCCGTCATGTTGCCTGCATCGAACGACAGGGACATGCAGTTGAACATGGTGCCGCTCCGATCGAGTTCGATACGCTCTGCATGATCGGCCATCAGATTGACCAGGCTGCCCTGCTCCACCATGACCCCCTTGGGCAGACCGGTGCTGCCGGAGGTGTAGATGATCTGGGCCAGCATGGCGGCGTCCCGGGGGATGGCAGGAGTGCTGCTCGGCATCTCATCCAGAGCAAGTCCGTGCAGGTCGTGATACTCAGCAGTCGCGCCCACCAGCGCCTCGGCGAGCCGTGCGTCCGGCGCGCCCCCCAGCACTAGCTTGATGGCGGCGTTGCTCAGGATATGGGCCAGCCGCTCGGCGGGATAGGCGGGATCGAGCGGCACATAGGCCGCCCCCGCCTTCCAGCAGGCAAGCAGGGCGACCACGAAAGCCACATCCCGTCTGGCCTGGATGCCGATGGCGGCGCCCGGCTTCACGCCGCAGGATTGCAGCCAGTGGGCCAGCCGGTTGGCGCGCGCCTCCAGCTCGCCGTAGCTCAGGGCACCCTCGCCGTCGGTCACCGCCAAGGCTGCAGGATGAGTGGCCGCCTGGCGTTCGAACTGGCAGAGCAGGGTCTCCCGGCTCGGGTAGTCGCTCGGCAGGCTGGCCAGCTCGGCGGCCAGCGCGGCCTCATCCATCCCCGCTTCCAGCGGCAGCTGCCAGATATCCGTCTCGGGGGCGGCCACCACGGCGCGCATCAGGTGCAGCAGGCGATCGGCGTAAGCCTGGATGGTCTCACGCTCGAACAGGGCGGTGGCAAACAGCCAGTCCACCCGCACCGAGTCCATCAACTCGGTCACCTTGACCGAGATGTCGGTCTTGGCGGGCAGCACGGGGGAGGTCTCCTCCACCAGCTGGCAACCGGGGATGAGATCGTTGAAATCCACCTTGGCCTGATACACCAGCATGATCTGGAAGATGGGGTTGATGGCGGTAGTGCGATCCGCTCCTATAGCCTCGGCCAGCGCCTCGAATCGATAGAGTTGATGGTCAAAGGCAGCGAGATCTTCCTCCCGGCACTGTTGCAGGTAGTCGACGAAGCTCGGCCGCCCCTCCAGCCGGGTGCGCAGCACCAGGGTATTGACGAAGAAGCCCACCAGGGACTCTATCTCGTGGCGCTCGCGATAGGCGAGCGGGGTGCCGATGACCACCTCCTTCTCCCCGCTCTGGCGCACCATCAGCAGGGCGAACAGGGCGTGCAGGCCGATGAAGTTGGAGGTGCTGTGACGCTGGCACAGCCGCTTGAAGCTGTCCCACAGGGCGTTGTCTATGGTGGAGAATACCAGTTCACCGCCGCTGGCCTGATGGGCCGGGCGCGGTTTGTCGAGCGGCAGGCCGTGCACCTCGGGGCTTCCGCCCAGGCGGTCCACCCAGAACGGCTTGAACTCGGCGTGGTAATCGAGGAAGCGCGCGGAGTTGAACCAGTGGGCGTAGTCGAGGTAGTTGAGCGGCAGCTCGGCCACGCTCAAGGGCGCGCGGTTCTGATGGGCCAGGAAGGCACGCTTCAAGTCCGCGAACATGTTCTTGACCGACCAGCCATCGGAGATGATGTGGTGCTGGGTGATGAGCAGCACATGCTCATGGCGGCCGATCCGGATAAGGTGCACCCGGCTCAAGTCCCCTTTGGTCAGGGAGAAGGGGCGGCCTATCTCTTCGCGCACCCGCCTGGCCACGTAGGCTTCGCGCTCGGCATTGGACGCGGCACTCACATCCTCTATCTGCAGCTTGAAGTGAACATGGGGCAGGATCTCCTGGGCCCCCCTGCCCGCCTCGTCCTTGACGAAACGGGTGCGCATGCTGGGGTGGCGGGCGAACAGGTGATCGAAGGCAAATTCCAGCGCGGCCGTGTCCAGCTCGCCCCTGACCCGAAAATAGACCGGCATGTTGTAGAGGTGGGAGGCCTCCTCGTACTGCTCGATAAACCAGAGCCCGCTCTGGGAGGAGGAGAGCGGCCCCTGCAGGGCACCCTGGGCAAGGATGGGGGCCTCGAAGGCGGCGCGAGCGCCGAGGCAGCGCACCAGTTCATCCTTGTGCGCCTTGATGAGGGTGCCGATGGCGGGGGTCACCGCCTCCTTGCTCGACTGGGAGATGAGCTGACCCTTGTCGTTCAGGGCCAGCTTGACTCCCTGGCGCTCCATCTGCTGGAGCAACGCAATCATGTTGTTCATAAGTTATCTCAGCCTCTTGGATCAGGCGCTCAGGGTGGCGCCGCCGTCGACAACCAGATCCTGCAGCGTGATGTGGCTGGCCAGGTCTGAGGCCAGGAAGAGGACGGTATTGGCAATCTCGCGAGGGGTGGCGATCTTGTTGAGCGGTATGCCGAGTTTGAACTGGGCCGGCAGCCCCGCTATGGTGCGGACCATGGCCCCCTCATCGGGCAACATGCCGCGCAGCATCTCGGTATCCGTCGAGCCCGGTGACACTAGGTTGACCCGCACGCCGAAGGGGGCCAACTCCAGCCCGACCGTCTGGGTCAGGCTGGTGACCGCCGCCTTGGAGGCGCAGTAGGCCGCCATCTGCATGCGCGGCACATGGGCCGCGTTGGAGCCTATGGTGACGATGGCGCCGCGCTGCTGTGCCTTGAAATGGGGCACCAGGGCCCGCAACAGGTAGAAGACGCCGCTGGCATTGACCGCCATGCAGTCATCCCAATCCTGGTCGCTCAAGCTCTCGGTGGGGCCGAGGCGCAACACACCGGCCCCGTTCACCAGCACATCCAGCCCGCCATCCGCCAGCAGCTCCGCGCAGCAAGCATTCACCGCCCCCGAGTCACGAATGTCGAGCAGCCGGGTGGCGAAGGGGTAATCTGCATGGGGGAAGGCCTGATCCAGCCCTATCACCTCGGCGCCAGCGGCCACGAACTGCTGTGCCACCTCATACCCTATGCCACGTCCGGCCCCGGTCACCCAGACCCGCTTGCCACTGAAATCAACGTTCATCATCTGTTCGCCTTTCATTACCAGACCATCTCCACGCTCTCTTCGTCTTCGGTCAGCTTGCCGTCGAGGAAACGGCAGAAGTCGTCCAGACGGGGATGATCGAACACATCGGAGACCTTCACCTGCACCCCGAACTCGGCGCCGAGCCGGTTCACTATCTGTATGGTCTGCAGGGACTGGCCCCCCAGCTCGAAGAAGTTGTCCGCCGGCCCCATGGTGGCCAGCCCCAGGATCTGCTGCCAGATGGCGCCGACCCTGTTCTCGGTCTCGCTGCCGAGGGTCAGGGCTTCCCCACCCGCCTGGTATTGGGCCAGCAGCCCCTTGCGATCCAGCTTGTTGGAGCCGGTGCGGGGCAGCTGATCGTGGTGGCGATAGTCGGTGGGGATCATGGCGGCGGGCAGCACCTTGGCGAGCTGCGCCTTGATGACCCGGCTGTCGCGCTCCGGCCCCGCCACAAAGGCCACCAGCCGGCGCACATTGCCGATGCTCACCCCCTGCACGCAGGCCTCATCCACCCCGGGCAGCGCCAGCAACTGGGCCTCCACCTCGCCGGGCTGGATGCGATAGCCGCTGATCTTGAACTCGTTGTCACGCCGGCCCAGATAGACCAGACGACCGGCCACCCAGCGCACCCGATCGCCGGTGCGATAGACGGCCAGATCCAGCTCCCCGACCCGCAGGGTGCCAAAGCTGCCTTGCACGCCCCCCACATAACCGTTGGCGAGTTGCGGGCCGAGCAGCACCAGCTCCCCCTCCTCGGCGGGTTGTTCCCCCGCCCCCAGGATCAGCGCCTGCATGCCAGGCAGCGGCAGGCCGATGGGCAGCTGGGCCTGCGCCGGGTCTTCCCCTTGCAGCTCCTGAGTGGTGACCACCACAGTGGTCTCGGTGGGGCCATAGGTATTGAACAGGCGCAGATCGGCGCGTCCCTGACGCTGCCACTGGGCAAGCTGCTCGGGGTATACCGCCTCGCCGCCTATGATGACGGTGGCCAGATTGGCCGGAATGTGGGCCTGGCCCGCCGTCAGCGCCACCACCCACTCGTTCCAGAACGCGGTGGGCAGATCGAGGTGGGTGATCCCCATCTCCTCCACTCCGGCCACGAAGGCGGGGATGGATTCGAGCAGGGCGTCGGTGCGCAGCACCAGGGTGGCACCGGCGCTCAGGGTGGCGAACACCTCCTCTATGCTGGCGTCGAAATTGAAGGGGGCAAATTGCAGCATCCGCGCGCCCTCGTTCAGGTGATAGCGGCAGCGGGCGGCAGCGGCGAAGTGATCCAGCGCCCCATGACTGACCGCCACCCCCTTGGGCAGGCCGGTCGAGCCGGAGGTGAACATCAGGTAGGCCACCGCAGCGCCGCTGGTCGGCTGACAGAGGCGGTTCTCGCTCACCAGATCCCCCGCCAGCAGGGTGCGGCCCTCGAACAGGCTGGCCAGCTTGTGGCGATATTCCGCCTGGGTGATCAGGGTCTTCACCTCCCCCAGACGCAGTATGTGGCCCTGGCGCTCCAGGGGCTGCTCGGGATCCAGCGGCACATAGACGGCGCCCGCCAGGAGCACCGCCAGCTGGGCGAAGATGGCCTGGGGGCTGCGCGCCAGCATGACGCCGACTCTGTCCCCTGGCTGCACACCGGCGGCTTGCAAGGCCGAGGCCATCTGCTCGCTGCGCGCCAGCAGCGCCTCGTAGCTGAAGCGGCTCTCCCCTTGTATCAGAGCAATCTTGTGCGGGGTCTGGGCCGCGAAGTGGCAGAGCGCATCCAGCACAGGGCGCACCTTGATCACTTCATTGTCAGGGCCAGTGATCAGCGCAGCCAGCCGCTGCTCGGCCAGCCAGTCGGCCTTGAGGCTTCCCAGAGTCAGGGCGGGCTCGGCGAGCCAGCGGCCCAGCAGGGCAAACAGGGTATCGGCGATGGCCGCCAGAGCCCCCTGCTGGTAGCAGCCAGGGTTGGCGTCCAGATCCAGGCGTGGCTGGCCATCGGCGCCGACCTGCACCTCGATGGTGAGATCCTCCACCGGGCCGGCGCTGATGTTGAGGATATGGGCACTGAGGGGTCCGAAGCGGCGGGCGTGATCGAAGGGCATGATATTGACCAGGGGACCGAACAGCCGCTTGTCACCCCCCACCAGCCCAAGGTCACGGCGCAGCAGCTCGTAGCGATAGTACTGATGCTTGCGCACCCCGCGCTTGGCCTTGGCCACGGCGCCAGCGGCCCCCATCAGATCCAGCCCCTCTTCGAGCGCCAGCGCCAGGGGAGTGATGTTCATCTGCATGCAGGGCACGGTGAGGGAAGCCGAGCCGATGCGGTTCATCATCATCAGGCCCAGCAGGGTCTGGCTCTGACCGCTGGCCAGGGACAACTGGGCCGAGAGACCGGCCAGCAGCAGATCCGGCCAGCCCAGCTTGTTGTCATCGGCAAAGCGCACCAGGGTCTGCCACAGGTCGGCGGGCAACGGGCGGCTCTCACGGATGAACTCGGCGGCGATGGGCGCGCGGGCTTCGCTGAAGGATTTCACCTCGGGCCAGCCTTGCAACTGCGCCTGCCAGAAGGTGCGGGCGGCGGCGTTCTTGCCGCTCTCCTCTCGGGTCAGCTCCTCGGCCAGCACCTCATCGAGCAGGCCGAACGGGGACGGTGAATTCACCACCCCGGCCAGCCCCTCACCATAGAGCTCGGCGATGCGCTGGAACAGCAGGGTGGTGCCGAAACCGTCCAGGGCGATGTGGTGCACGCAGCTGTAGAGGTAATCCCGCTCCACGCCGCGCAGCAGGGCGAAGCGGCAGGGAGGCTCGCGGGTCAACTCGAACGGGCGGCGTAGATCCGCCCAGGCCCAGGCGCGGGCGGCGGCCTCGTCGCCCCCCTCCAGCACCAGCTCGCGATAGGCAAGGGGCACTGGCTGGGAGACGAAACAGACCGGCTCGTTGGCCGCATCGAAGTGGCCCTGCAGCGCCTCGCACTCGCCCACCGCCTGGGCGAGCGCCGCGGCCAGCACGGTGCCGTCCACCTTGCCATCGAAGGCGATGCACTCGGCGGTGTTGAACATCGCCTTGTCGTCGTTGAGCAGATGACCGGACCAGAGCCCCTGCTGGGGGATGGTCAAGGAGAAGCGGCTCATTGCACCACCTCCAGGTTTTTTTGCTCGGCCAGCTTGGCGTCGATCAGGCGCCACCAGCCGTTCAGGGTCGGCGTCTTGGCGAGATCCACGAAGCCGAGCTCCACCCCGGCGGCGCGCCATTCGGTGAGCAGGGACATGATGCGCACCGAGTCGAGACCGTAGTCGATGAGGTTCTCGTCCGCATCGAACTCTTCTTCATCCTCGTCGATATGGCTCAGCAACCGTGCCTTGAGCCCCTCGTAGGTGAGCAGCGGATTGGTCTCGGAAGTGAAAGCCGGTACGACCAGGGCCAGCACCTCCTCGCAGGGCACCACCTTGCCGCAGCGGGTCGCCACGTAGTCCAGCGCCATCTGGTGATCCGCCAGGGAGAAGTCCGCCACCCCGTCCGCCAGGAAGAAGGGCTGGATGTCGCGCATGAAGGCGTCGCAGGCGGTCATCATGCAGCCGATGTGGCCGTAGATGCCGCCGATGATCAGCTGATCCCGCCCCTGCTCTTTTAGCATTTGCTCGAGCTCGGAGCGCTGGAAGGCGCTGTAGCGCCACTTGACCAGCACAACGTCATCGCTCTCGGGGCACAGGGGGGCCACCACCTGCTGCAGCTCGGGGCGCTTGTTCAGACCCGGGCCCCACATGTCGTTGAGCAGGGCCCTGTCCTCGGGGGCCTGATCCTTGGGCTGGGCGGTGTAGTAGACCGGGATGCCGAGGGCCTTGCAGTGCTTGCGTACCGCGGCCAGACGCTCGGTCAGGGCGGTGATCAGGGGGCTGTTCTCGCCGTAGAAGGCGGTGAAATACTCCTGCATGTCGTGGATCAGCAGGGCGGCGCGCTTGGGATCCAAAGTCCAGCTGACCTTGTTGGCCTTCCATTGGCTGGGCATGGCGTAGTTGTTCAGGGTTGGGATAGCCATAACGTCATGATTCCTTTTAGTTTTTAAACTGTTGCCTGGGGCTGGTTTGCGGCAACGGATTGCGCGATGCGCTCACGCAGCCCCTTCTTGTCGATCTTGCCCACCGCCGTCATGGGCAGGGCGTTGAGGATTTCGAATCTGTCCGGCAACTTGAATTCGGCGACACCGCGAGAGCGCAGGAACTTGCGCAGGGTCAGCGCCCTGAGGCCCGGCTCAGTGGTGACGATGAAGGCGCAGCTCTTCTCCCCCATGGTGCTGTCCGGCATGGAGACCAGGGCCGCCTGGGTGATGGCCGGGTGGTGCAGCAACTGGTTCTCCACCTCTTCGGCCGCGATCTTCTCGCCGCCTCTGTTGATCTGATCCTTCTGCCGGCCCACCACGGTCAGATAGCCATCCTGGTCTTGCACCACCAGATCCCCGGAGCAGTAGAAGCCCTCGGCATCGAACACACGGGCGTTGTGGGCCGAGCTCCGGTAGTAGCCACGGAAGGTGTAGGGGCCGCGGGTGTGCAGAGCGCCGGCTTGCCCCTGGGGCACCGGGTTGCCCTCCTCGTCCAGGATCCGCACCTCGTCGTCCGGACACATGGGGCGGCCCTGGGTGTGAATTATCTTGTCGTCGCTATCGTCCAGCCGGGTGTAGTTGACCAGGCCTTCGGCCATGCCAAACACCTGTTGCAGCTGGCAACCGAGCAGCGGGGTGATCTTGCTGGCCACCGCCTCGGCCAGCTTGGCACCGCCCACTTGCAGCAAGGCCAGGCTCTCGAGCTGGCGGCGCACGGACGGGTCCGCCTCGGCCGCCTGCAACCAGAGGGAGACCGCCGGCGGCACCAGGGAGCAGAGGTTGACGCCGTGACGGGCGATCAGCGGGAAGCAGCTCATGGGGCCGGGATCCGGCGCCAGCACCACGGCGCCGCCCGCCTCGAACACCCCCAGCGCCCCGGGAGAGCTTAAGGGGAAGTTGTGGGGTGCCGGCAGGGCGCAGAGGTAGCGGGTATGGGGCCCCAGGGCGCAGATCTCGTTGCTGCGGCGCACGCTGTACAGGTAATCGTCGTGGGTGCGGGGAATGAGCTTGGGGGTGCCGGTGCTGCCGCCGGAGAGCTGGAAGAAGGCCACCTCGTCCGCCGGGCTAGGGCCATAACTCAGGGGCGCCAACCCCATGTCATCCCGTGCCGCCAACCAGTGGGCCAGGCCCAGCTCTGCGCTCTCGCCATCGAGCAGCACCAGCTCGGCGCCTATCCCTGCCAGCAGCTCGGCGCCACGATCCACGCCGGCGAAGAGCGGATGCGCGGTGGAGCCGATAAAGAGCCGGGGGGCTATCTGCTCGGCATAGGCGGTAAGCTCCAGCCGGTTGTGGCTAAAGAGCGCGTTGACCGGCGCTATGCCGACTTTGAGCAGGGCGAAGAACACCAGGTAGAACTCGGCAACGTTGGGCAGTTGCACCAGGGCGGTGTCGCCGACCCTGAAGCCATGGCGGGCCAGCCTCTCGGCCAACCGGGTCGCGCCTTCATCGAGCTCGCGATAGCTGATGCTGCGCTCTCCGCAGAGGATGGCGACCGCATCAGGCGTCACCTCGCACTGACGCGCCAGCATGGCGGTCAGCGGCTCGCCGCGCCAATAGCCCTTGGCACGGTACGATTCGGCCAGCTCGGTCGGCCAGCGGGTGTAGGGCAGGAAGTGATTGGACTCGCTCATAGGGCCACCTCCAGATCCAGGCCCAGCGCTTTTAGCATGGTGCCGAGCTTGGTGCCGGTTTCGGCCCACTCCATGGCGGGATCCGAACCCGCGACTATGCCGGCGCCGGCAAACAACTCCACGTGATGACCATCCAGCACGCCGCAGCGGATCACCACGGCCCACTCGCCATTGCCCTGACTGTCGCACCAACCGACGATGCCGCTGAACAGGGCGCGCCGGAAGGGCTCCTGCTCACGAATGAACTGGCGCGCCAGATCCGTGGGGTAACCGCACAGGGCCGGGGTCGGATGCAGCTGGCAGGCAAGAGAGAGCACTGAGGCGTCGCTGCCGTGCAGCTGGCCTGCGATGGGCGTGCCCAGATGCCAGAGGGTGTCCGTGCTCATCAGGGTCGGGCTCGAGGGGATCGCCAGCTCGCGGCAGTGGGGAGTCAGCACCCGGCGGATCTCGTCGATCACCAGGCGGTGTTCATGCTGATCCTTGTGGGACGCCAGCAGCTTGCGCGCCACCGCCTCATCCTGTTGCGGCTCGCCGCCCCGCTTGGCCGAGCCCGCCAGCGGATGGGTGAAGACGGCGCCTTCATTGACTCGCAGCAGCAATTCGGGGCTGGCACCGAGCAGGCGACGGCCCTGCCCGAGCGGCAAGGAGAAGTGGAAGGCGTTGGGGTTCTGGATCATCAAGCGGGCAAGCACCTGCTCGGGATCGGCGGCTTTGCTCAGGTGCAGCTTGAGTTTGCGCGACAACACCACCTTGGCGAGGCTGCCCTTCGCGAAGGCATCGAGGGCCGAGCTCACCGAGGCCTTGAATTCGGCAGCGGCGGGCGTGCTGTTGACCGAGATCACCCGATTGGTGTCGGGGGTACTCGCCTGGGGGGGGACTCGCTCTCCCCGCTCGTAGCGGTCGGGCACATAGAGGCAGGAGGCTTCGGCAGGGTCAAAGGCGAAGGCACCGACCAGCAGGGGATTGGCCTGGCCTTGGGCCTGCGCCACCGCCAGGGCCTGGACTATCTGCCGCTCCAGCAGGGGCCATTCGCTGGCCGGGGTGCTGATGGGCTGGCCCAAATCATAGGCACGAAGGCAGCCCTGGCCCGAGGTAAACAAGAAATCAGGCGGGGATCCGGCCTCGGCAGGGACACCATCTTCCATTACAAGAGTATTCACGCTAGACCCTCAAAGATGATTCATAATGATAATCGTTATCAATTGCTTTTGAGCGGCGGTAAAATACGCGGGTCGAAAGAGCCCGGTCAAGGGGATTTTTTGGCGCAAAAACTGGAGCTTATCTGTGGATATAGGAGGGATGAGGCCAGCACTGGCCTGGCGTGACCGGGGCCTGAAGTGCTACTCGAATGAACACAAATTGCCATCCCCATATGGGGGATGCGACAGAAACGGGATAAAAGGGCCTGAGCTGGCGGCAACGCCGCTTTGCCCCTAAGATGGCGCCATATCCTGTTGTCACCCGTCGAGATGGAACCCTCCATGTTAAAATACCTGCTTCTGCTTCCCCTCAGCCTGCTGCTGGCAGCCTGCTCCTCCCTTACCCAATACAACGTCAGCGAGAGCGAGATAAACCAGTACCTCAAAGACAGGGTCGCCTTCGAGAAAGAGATAGGGATCCCCGGCATCATGTCGAGCAAGATCCGGCTCGACGATCTGCAGAGCCGCATAGGTCGTAGCCGCGCCGACCGGGTCGAGCTGGATGCAGCTGGCGATCTGCAGGTGGCGAGCCCCCTCGGCAGTCAGCAAATGAAGATCCGCCTCTCCTTGAGTGCCCGCCCGGACTATGTGGCCGAGCAAGGCGCCATCTACCTGCGCGATCTTGAGCTCATCTCGGTCAAGACGGAGCCGGCCGACGTGGGGGCCGCCCTCACCCCGCTGCTGCCCACCTTCAACCAGTCCCTCTCCCTGTTCCTCTCCCAGACCCCGGTCTACCGTCTGGATGGCAGCCGCAAGAACGAGGCCAGGATCAAGGAGAAGGTCGAGGCCCTCAAGGTGGAACCGGGCCGTCTGGTCATCCCCTTCAAGCTGATGTAATGCTCATCGCCGCGCCTCGCTCGAGGCGCGGCTTTTTTCTTCTCAAGCCTGCCCCTTTGCCCCATAATGCACACCATTCTCATTTCGATTCTGAGAAGCGTCATAATAAAATCAAACATATGGGTGAAAAGGACATGAGAAAAACCGTACTGGTGCAGGCGATCGCCTGTGCACTGATCGGCGGCGCCGCGCACGCCGCCGTCAAGGTCGAGGACAAGACCTTCAATACCGCCGCCAGCATGCTGGCCTACACCGAATTCGAGCTCTCCGGCGAGCCGCTGGCCGAGGCCCTCGGCCTGGATCTGGACGTGCTGGATGCCAATCGCGCCGATGAGCCGACTCCGTTCGACTTCGCCGCCGGCATCGAATCCTATGAATACTCCGAAGAAGCCATGTACGCCCTGAACTACCAGTCAGGCATGGGCCCGCATCTGGTGAACGGACCCCAGAATCTGGCCCGTGGCGGCACCCTGGCCGATCTCGGCAAGCGGGTGCTGGCCATGGCCGAAGCGGTCGGCTTCCCGGCCGATGAAGTGCCACAAGGCATGTATCCCCTCTCCCTGCCCTACGCCTCCGCCAATCCCGAGTTTGCGCAAGGGGTTAACACCACCCCGGTCAACGGCGATCAGCTCACCATCAAGACCGCCAAGGGCACCGAGAAATCCGTCAAGACCCAGGTTCCCGCTTACTTCCGTGACTACACGACCCTGCGCTGGAGCGGCAGTGACAACCTGCTGAACCCGGCGGCCGTGGGCGGCATCCTGCTCAAGGAAGTGATGTGGTCCCAGGACTTCCTCGGCGGCATGCACGTGGCCGAGAGCGATGAAGAGGTGGAAGCCGCGTCGTCCACCATGGATCAGGACGGCAAGCACAAGCTCGGCGTCTCCGCGGCCGACGGCTTCAACGGCATGATGCTGACCGAACAGTCCATCGACAAGCTGGCCATACTGCAGGGCCAGCTCGGCTTCGACGGCAAGCAGCTCGGCGCCAGGATCAGCCCCCAATACGATCCGGCCAAGGGCGTGGTCTACTTCCCCCATCAGGTGAAAGTGACCGAAACCAGCAAGAACGACGTCGGTGCCATCGGCAAGCTGGCCGTCGTGGATGGCTCAGCCCAGCTGCGCGACGCCTGGATGCTGCTGTGGCCGCTCTCCGAGTTCTACGCCTTCAGCGATCAGCGCAGCGCCAACACCAACCAGAACCCGGCCTTCCACGCCGTGTTTGACGGTGCCCCCTTCGCCGCCGCGCCGGCCGTCAACCAGGGCAGCGATGCCGCCAAGCTGGTCGCGGGCCAGGATGCCTTCTCCCTGGCCCAGAACCTCTCCAACCTGACCTTCAAGAACCTGGCCGCCCTGCACTTCGACGCCAAGGCCGGTACCCTGGTGGACAGCTGGCAGGCGGGCAAACAGGGCAATCACGTCACCACCTTTGACGCCGCTTATTCCCTGGTCGCCCTGCAGATCTTCCAACGCGCCCAGGATGCGCTGCCGGTCGGCTACGCCGCCGGTGACAACGGCGAGTTGAACCTCAAGACCGCCCAGGGCCAGCAGGCACTGGTGCTCGTTCGCAAGCAGGCTGACTTCATCCTGGCGCAGCTCAAGGGCAAGAACGGTCTGGTCCATAACGGTCTGACCCTGGGTGGCCAGCCGGATGCGGGTCAATCCATCGAGGCGCAGTTCGCCGCCATCCGTGGCTTGACCGCCGCCTTCCTGGCCACCTCGGACGCCAAGTACCGCAGCGCGGCGCGCGAGCTGTTCATCGCCACCGACAAGGCCTTCTTCAACCCCAAGGCCGGCACCTGGCTCGCGGGCAAGCAGGGTGAATACAGCCCCTGGACCCAGGCCGCCATCTCCGGCGCCCTGCGCTCCGCCATGCTGAACCTGCGCAACGAAGGCGCCGAGAAGGCCCCCGAGCTGGAACTGGCGCAGCTGACCCAGCGTTACGTGAGCTGGTTCCGTGGCACCGTCAACGGCGGCATGCAGATGGCCGAGTGGATCGGCGACTCCGGTGAGAACGTCATCGAAGGCGCAGGCCATGACACCGACGAAGACGGCGTACCGCAAGTCACCGCCGCCGGTGGCAAGCACGGCACCGCCATGGTGATGGCTGGCAAGGCCGTCGTAAGTGAGAAATAAGTGAACGAACGGGTCATCTGACCCATGAAAAAGGGAGCCCTCGTGGCTCCCTTGTTTTTTATCATCGCCGATCATTCTTTCAGCTTGGCCAGCATCTCCTTGGTCACCAATACGATGCCCTGCTCGGAGCGGTAGAAACGACGGGTGTCCTCGTCCGCGTTCTCCCCCACCACCAGCCCATCGGGCAGCTTGCAGCCCTTGTCCACCACCACCCGGCGCAGTCGGCAACCGGCACCGATCTCGACCCCGGGGAAGATGATCGCCTGATCCAGGGTGCAGAAGGAGTGCACCCGCACATTGGTAAAGAGCACGGAATTCAGCACGAAGGAGCCGCTGACGATGGAGCCCCCCGCAAACATGGAGTTGATGGTCATGCCGTGCTGGCCGTTGCGGTCCTGCACAAACTTGGCGGGAGGCGCCATGTTCTGGCTGGTCCAGATGGGCCAGTTCTCGTCATAGATGTCGAGCTCGGGCACCACTGAGGCCAAGTCCATGTTCGCCTCCCAGAACGAATCCAGGGTACCCACGTCGCGCCAGTAGGGTTTCACCCCCTCCTTGGAACCCACACAAGACATGGTGAAGGGGTGGGCGAAGGCCTTGCCTTCGGTGACGATGCGGGGGATCAGATCCATGCCGAAGTCGTGCTTGGACTCCTGGTTGTTGATGTCCTCCTCCAGCAGTTGATACAGATACTCCGCATCAAAGATGTAGATCCCCATGGAGGCCAGCGAGACGTCCTCGTTACCCGGCATGGCTGGCGGGTTGGCTGGCTTCTCCACGAAGGCGCGGATCTGGCGCTGCTCGTCGATGTCCATGACCCCGAAGGCGGAGGCCTCCGCACGCGGCACCTCGATGCAGCCCACCGTCACCCTGGCGCCGAGGCGCACGTGATCGAGCAGCATGGCGGCATAGTCCATCTTGTAGATGTGATCCCCCGCCAGCACCACTATGTACTTCGGGCCGTAGTCGCGGATGATGTCGACGTTCTGGTAGATGGCGTCGGCGGTGCCGCGATACCAGTGCACCTCATCCACTCGCTGCTGGGCGGGCAGCAGGTCGATGAACTCGTTCATCTGATAGCGCAGGAAGGACCAGCCCGATTGCAGGTGGCGCAGCAGGCTGTGGGACTTGTACTGGGTCACCACACCCACCCGACGGATACCGGAGTTGATGCAGTTGGAGAGCACGAAATCGATGATGCGGAACTTGCCGCCGAAATGAACGGCGGGCTTGGCACGGTTGTCGGTCAGCTGCTTCAGGCGGCTGCCCCGCCCTCCCGCGAGCACCAAGGCCATACTCTGGTTCAATAGTTGCCGTGCTTTGGCAGTATCTACGGGTTCTAACGACATAATCACCTCGGCCTAGTTGGAGCTGTTTTCATCCCATCTTCACCTTTTTTAGCGGGTATGAAAGTGTTTTCACTCACAGATTAGCCGCTTTTCACTCATCTTTTTCCGGAGTTGTGTGAGTACACAGGCATCAGGCTGCCGACTTGATTAGAATTCATCCATTATGGACATCATCAAGGATGAAACGATGTTGATTAAACCTGAAGGGAATCTGCTGCTGGTCGGCGCCCTGGTCTGCCTTCCCCTGTTGCTGCTGCAAGGGATCTGGCTAGTCCCCCCGGCCTCGTCACTCACCCCCTTGCTGGTCATGGCGACTACCCTGCTCGGCTTTGCCCTGCTGATCTTTCTCACCCACAGCGTGCGCAAGGGGGAGCGGGAGAGGCAGGAGCAGCGCTGGCTGCTGGCGCTGCAACAACGGGATCCCGCCATACTGGAGAGCCCGCAGGCACAAACGGCGCTACGCCAGTTGCTTGCTTCCTTCAGCGAGGCCGAACTCGACGCCCACCGCCAGATCAGCGAGCTGCACAGTCAGGCCACTCAGGATGAGATGACGGGGCTGCGCAATCGCCACGCGTTTCGGCGCGATCTGACCGAATTGCTGCAACAGGAGGACACCCAGACCGCTATCCTGGTGCTGATCCGCGCCACCGAACTTGGCAAACTCAACGCCCAGCGCGGCTTCCAGTCGGGAGATGCCTACATCAAGGACATAGCCCACCTCATCATCCACACGGTAAGCCGCTTCCCGGGCCATCAGGTCTATCGCATCTCAGGCGCCGACTTCGCGGTGCTGGTGCCACCGCTCGCCAAGATCCCGCCCCATCTGCTGGGACGGGATCTCAAGCATGCCTTCGACCACTACCAGCAAGAACACGAACTGGAGAGCGCGGCTTATTCGGGGATGACCCGCCTCAGCAGCGAGCAGAAGATTGAGGCCATCCTGGCCCGGGCCGATCTGGCGCTGGCCCGCGCTCAGACAGAGGCGGTCAACGGCTGGGCCATCCAGCAAAATGATGAGGTGGTCGAACTGCAGGGGCAACGCCACTGGACCCAGGTGCTGACCGATCTGCTGGAGCAGGAGCGCATCAGCTTCAGCTGCCAGCCCATCCTGCCCCTGCACAGCGGCATGCTCGCCTATCACGAGATCTACCCCCGCTTCAGCAACGTCGACGGCACCGTACTCCCCAGCGATACCCTGCTCGCCATGGCCCAGCGGCTGGACATGACGATGCGACTGGAGCAGATGGTGATCCGGCACCTCATGCACCAATACCGGGCCTTCGGCAGCCACAGCAGCCGCTGGGGTCTCAACCTCCCGGGCAGCCTGCTGCAAAACAGCGCCTTCCTGATCTGGCTCGATCACCAGTTGCAGCGGGATCCCGACATCGGCGCCAACCTGGTGTTCGAGCTGGACGAGGAGCAGTTGGAGCGCAACCTGACCGGGGCCAGGCGGCTGTTCGAGCTGCTCAGGCGCCACGGCAGTCGCTCGGCCATCTGCAACTTTGGCAAGGGGATAGGGTCATTCAGCCTGTTTCGTGAGCTCAAGCCCGATTACATCAAGCTGGATCCCGCCCTCATCACCGAGCTGGAGCAGGATCTCACCAACCAGCAGTTCGTGCGGATGATAGTCGACGTGTCCCATCGCATGGGGTGCGTGGTGATCGCGGAAGGGGTGGAGCAGCTCAGCCAGCAAGAGTTGCTGCAAGGCATGTATGTGGACGGATTGCAGGGGTATCTCATTGCCCGGCCCCAGGAGCTGAGACCGGACAACGGCCAGTTCGGCCTCTTTACTGAGGCCGTTTCAGCTTCAGCAGGGTCAGAATGATGTCGTTAAGCTGGCGATAACGCTCCAGCTCCTTCTGATCGTAACGGGTCGCCAGCATGGTCGGGTTGTGGCGATTCTTGAGGTAGCGGTTGATTTGCAGACGATTGAAGCCGGCCACCTTGTAGACCTGACCCAGCAGGGCATTGAGCTCCTCATCATCCAGCCCGGCCTTGGCCAGATAATCGCTCTGGGCCGGGCTCTCCAGCTGACAACTCTGTTTGTCGATGTGGCCGCCCTCTTGCAAGTAAGCGAGCCACTGCTCCACATAGAGCGGCTTGCAGCCGGCCAGCAGGTTGAAAAATCCCACCGCATCGCAGCGACAGCCGCCTAGCAGCACCAGCGCCAGCTCGTCGCTGTCACAGTTGAAGGTCACGGGTCCGCTCTGGCTCCAGTCCAGCGCCTGCACCCGGATCTGTGCCCGCGCGCCCGCCGCTGTGGTCACGTCAAATACAAACATGGCACCTCCCGTCCGGCAAAGGGTTGATGATGGCCCATAGCGCCGCCTTCGCCAAGGCAAATCGCCTTTTCATTCAGTATTCTGCCGGCGCGGGCATAAAAAAACCGACCGCCTCGCGGCGGTCGGTTCTGCTGTCAGAGGGCCCGCTTGCGGGCTCTCAATGCAGCACAGTTCAGGCGTCCAGTTCGACCAGCGCCTTGGCCAGTTCGATGGGTTCGAGCTCCTGGCCTTCCAGATCGGCGTTCCAGTTCGGGCCGACCAGCACGTCGTCTTCGTCCAGATCGTTGATCCAGATGTCGAGGAACTCTTCCAGCTCGATCACTTCCGGTTCGTAATCCGCCCACTCGTCCACGCAGTGCAGACGGGCATCGCCCTCGGCGGACCAGAGCGGCATCACATCGGCATCTTCGAACTCGGCGGAGCGGCATACCACCCAGTCTTCACCGTAGCGCAGACCCCACACCTGACCCGACTCACGGACTTCTTCGATAAACAGCTGGAAATTGGCGTCAAGATTGTCAGTTAGTTTGCTCATGGGGATCTCTCTCTTGCTGGCAAATGGCAGGCAGTCGGCCAAGGTGGCCGAGAATGGGGCTGATGGTGTCCCAAAAGCCCCCCAGACTCAAGTCAAATCCCCAAAAAGCAGGGGATAAGCGCCCTCAGGTACGATATTGGGCGACCAGGGCCCCCAATTCGTCGCAGGAGTGGGCCAGGGTGCTTGCCGCCTGCTCCGTCAACCGGTTCTGGGCCAGGGCGTCCGCCGCCAGCGTGGTGATGGCCACCAGTCGCTGATTGATCTCCTCCGCCGCCCGGCTCTGCTCGGCGGCGGCGGTGGCGATCTGACTATTCATGGCATTGATGGTGTGCACAGATCCATCGATGGCATGGATGGCGCCATCGGCCTCACCGGCCTTGTCGGCGGTGCTGCGGGAGAGTTGCTGCAGCTGGGTGATGCCGCTGGCGACCTTGCCCGCCCCCTCCTGCAGTCGCTGTATCATCTGCCGGATCTCGTCGGTGGAGCTGTGGGTGCGGGTCGCCAGGGTACGCACCTCGTCCGCCACCACCGCAAAACCGCGGCCCTGCTCGCCCGCCCGGGCCGCCTCGATGGCGGCGTTAAGGGCCAGCAGGTTGGTCTGCTCGGCCACCCCCCGGATCACATCGAGCACGGAGCCAATCTGCTGGGTCTCCTGCTCAAGCTGACCCACGGCTCGCACCGTCTGCGCCATCTCGTCCCCCAACTGATCGATGGTGGCGATGGTCTGGGCCACTACCTCGCGACCCTGCTGGGCCAGATTGAGTGCGGCGTCCGCCGCATCGGCCGCCCGGGCGGCGTGCTGGCCCACCTCGCGGCTGCTCACCGTCATCTGCTCCATGGCGCTGGCAACCCTCAGGGTGTCCTGCTCCTGGCCGGTGACGATGGCGCCGGTGCGATCGACAATCTGCTCCAGCTGATGGGCCTGCTCCCGGTTCTGGGCGGCAATCTGCTGGCTGCGTCCCACCAGCTGCGCCATCTGGCTGGCAAACTGGTTGAAGTTGGCGGAAAGCTGGCTCAGCTCATCCCGGCCCAACTCGGGCAGGCGGAACCGCAGGTCCCCCTCTCCCCTGGCGATGTTGCCGAGGGCCGATACCGACTGGGAGAGGGGCACCACTATGCTGCGCACTATGAGGCCGACCACCAGGAACAGCAGCATGGCCAGCAGAGCGCCAATCCCGAGCAGGGTGAGCAGCACTTCCCGATACTGGGCTTCGACGTCATCCACATAGACGCCGGTGCCGATGATCCAGTCCCAGGGGGCGAAGCGCTTGACGTAAGAGATCTTGCGTACCGGCTCCTCCACCCCGGGCTTGGGCCAGTAGTAGGCCACCTCCCCCGCCCCTTGCACCTTGGCGAGCTCGGCGAAGGCGACGAACAGTTTGAGCCCCTGCTTGTCTTCCACCCCGGAGAGATCCTGACCGTCCAGCGCGGGCTTCATGGGGTGCATCACCATGGTGGGGTGGCTGTCGTTGATCCAGAAGTAGTCGTCCTGGCCATAGCGCAGCCCCTTGAGCAGTGCCAGCGCCTGGGCCTTGGCGTCTGCCTCGCTGAGCTCACCCCGTCGCACCTTGGCCTCGAACTGGGCCACCAGGCTGTAGGCGGTCTCGACCTGAGCCCGGGTCTGGCGGCTCTTCTCCCCCATCAGCCCCTGCTGGTAGATCTGCAGACAGGAAAACAGCAAGAGCCCCAGCAGAACCAACACCATCAGGGTCACCAGCGACAGTCGCCGGCCGATACTCCATCGTCTCAACATAAGCTCATCCCTCAACCGCTACATGTTGTTAACAAGGTATGTCGCCATGGCGCGGGCTGTCCACGATGACAGCAAAAGCAGTGCCAAAAACATGATCCAGCCCAAAAATGAGAAAGGGTGCCTGGTGGCACCCTCTTTGTCTCATGTCCGGTTGACGCTATCAGCGCTCCCAGTACACCTCTTCCAGGCTGTCTTCCTTCTCCGGAAGGCCGCGGGAGAGACGCGGGCTGCTCTGGGCCAGCACCTCGTAGCTCACCCGGTTCGCGTATTTGCACACCTGGGCCAGTGAAGAGTAGGTGAGGAACTCGGACAGGTGCTTGGCGGAGTTCGGCACATTCATGCGGTGATAGGCGTTGGCCACCATGTCGTGCAGCACGGCAGACAGGGCGCCATCCCCGGCACCATTGGTGTTCTTGATCTTCTCCGGACCGCCCATGTAGGGGGAGATATGGGAGTAGATCCGCGCCGGATTGCGGCACTTCTCGCGGGCCATGGGGCGGCTGAACTCATACATGTTGAACTCGGGGATGACCCCAGGCAGCAGGGTATGGGTGGTCTCGCGCTTGTAGTCCTCCTCGGTGTAGCTCGCCATGTAGAGGCCGATGGGGCCGGCGGTGCAGAGCACCATGTCGGCCCAGTCGAGGGCCTTGTCGGCGGCGCCGAGGGGATCCTTGATCCCGGTCAGGGCCTCGCCCTCGTCCTCGTTCATCGCCAGCACGGTCACGTTCTCGGCGATGAAGTCGCGCCACCACTGGGGATTGTCGGCGATGACGAAGCGGGTGCCCAGGGTCAGCACCACGGGCACCCCGGCCTCGCGGGCGTAACGCACCGCGCTCATGGCGGCCTCTTTCATGGGATCGCCATCGTCACCGCGCACCAGGTAGGCGGTGATCACCAGGGCGGAGGCCCCCTTGATCACCTCTTCCGGCACATGGTGCACATCCAGCTGGTTCATCTTGCCGGCGTTGATGCCGAAGCTGCGCTCGCCACACTCGGTGATGAAGGTGAAGCAGCGACCGACCGGGCCGTCGACCGGCTGCAGGTAGTCCAGGTTGACGCGGGAGGAGGTGTTGCACAGATAGCGGTAGGCGTAGCTGCCGATGCGGATGTCCTGGCTCATCACCCCGAGCAGGATGGAGTGGGAATCGGCCAGCACCGAGTAGTTGTGCATGGTGTTGCCAATGGTGCCACCGGCAAACTCGCTCACCACCATGTTGTTGGTCTTGAGCTCTTCATAGACCCGCTCGGCCACGTCATCGCTGATCACCACCGAGTGGCCCTTGCTCAGGCCGTAACGGTTCAGGAAGTCTTCATCCACATGAGCTTCGATGTCCACCAGGGTCTGATCGATGCCCACCACATAGGCCTTGCCCAGTTCGGTGAGCAGGGGATTCTGCGGGATCAGGGGATCACGCCTGTCGACCGGGAAGTAGTGTTTGGACTTGCGCTGACCGGGAAATTTCATGGCAATGTTCTGTGCTCTGGGGGAAAGAGGGGCGGGATTTTAACACAATCCGCCTCGCCGAAAAGTCGCCCGATTAAAATATGGCGTCAGTATAGGCAAGGGCTGGGAAGGCAAACGTTTGACTCTGATGCAATAAAAAAACCACCTCCGAATGAGGTGGTTTTTTTATTACATGAGCGGACCTGGCGCTGGCACTCAGCCAAACGACAATCCCTGCACCAGCGCCAGCACCGAGAAGATCCCAAGCGACAACCAGAAGCACAGGGTGCCAAACAGCCGGGGCTTGTTCGGTGCCTCGGGCAGCTGGATGCCGATGGCGTGCAGTATCCGCCCCACCAGCAGCAGCGAGCCGCCGAGGTGCAGCCAGAAGGCACCGACCCCGGCCAGCTCGCACAGGGCCATCAGCAGCAGGGTGAGCGGCACGTACTCGGCGAAGTTGCCGTGGGCCCGGATCGCCGCCAGCATCTCGGGCGCGTCCCCTGCCCCTATCTTGACCCTGAACTGGCGCCGACGCTTGACCACCCAGCAGGAGAGCAGCAGGAACAAGAGCCCCAAGAGGCCGGCGTAGATCAGCGTGATATGCATCATCTAGACAATCCTTATCGTTGAATGTTGAATCCCAAGACCGCTCAGGCCAGATCGCGGCGGATGGATGAAAGACACCATCACAGAACTGGCACCGCGAGTGACATCATCACGCCAACTCGCGGCAGATGAGCGACACCATCATGCGGATGTGGGCCTGATCGCTGTTGAGCGCGGGAATGTAGTGGAACTGCTCCCCACCCGCTTCGGTGAAGAGGTGACGGTTCTCGACCTGGATCTCCTCCAGCGTCTCGAGGCAGTCTGCGGAAAACGCCGGGCAGATCACATCGAGTCGCTTGACCCCCTGCCCCGCCAGCGCCGTGATGGTGGCATCGGTATAAGGCTTGAGCCACTCCTGCTTGCCGAAGCGGGACTGGAAGCTGGCGCTCCACTGCTCGGGCGCAAGACCTAGGGCCTCGGCCAGCAGGGTCGCGGTGCGGCGACACTGATGACCATAGGGATCACCCTCGTCCTCGCTACGCTGGGGGATGCCGTGGAACGACATCAGCAGATGCTCACCCTGGCCCTGCTGCTCCCACTGGCGACGCACGCTCATGGCCAGCGCCTGTATGTATTCGGGGTGGTTGTGATAGTCGCGGATGAGGCGCATCACCGGCAGGTGGCGCTCGCTTTTCATCACCCGCGCCCAGCCGTCGAACACCGCGGCCGTGGTACTGGCCGCATATTGGGGATAGAGCGGCAACAGTATCACCCGGTTGACCCCCTGCGACTTGAGCACCTGCCAGCCATCGCTCAGTGACGGGCTGCCATAGGTCATGGCGAGCACCACGGGCACATCCACCCCTTCGCGCTTGAGCTCCTGCTCGAGAGCATCGCGCTGACGCTGGCTGATGGCCATCAGCGGCGATCCCTGCTCGGTCCAGATCTGCTGGTAGAGCTTGGACACCCTGGGGGCACGCAGTGGCAATATGACGAAGTTGAGCAGGGGGGACCACAACAGGCGAGGTATCTCGACCACCCGCGGATCCTGTAAGAACTGGCTGAGGAAGGCCTTGACGGCGGAGGTGGTCGGCGCCGCTGGCGTCCCCAGATTGACGAGCAAGATCCCGGTTTTGGTGGTCACGTTAGCTTCCTGTCATGCTGTTTTTGTCGTTCTTGTTATGATGCAAGAAAGGGCCCTGGATGGACCCTTGTCTCAGACTCGTTATCGACCGATTGCGGTTGGCAATGGCAGGCTTAGCCCAGGATGGCGGCCAGCTGCTTGCTGACCAGATCCACCGGCTGGGTGCCGTCGATCTTGACGTAACGGGTGTTGCCCGCTTCCGCTTCTTTACCGTAGAAACCGATCAACGGCGCAGTCTGCTGATGGTACACATCCAGACGCTTGCGCACCGTGGTCTCTTCGTCGTCGGCACGGATCACCAGATCCTCGCCGGTCACGTCAT
Organism: Aeromonas aquatica; assembly: GCF_000764655.1. GTDB lineage: Bacteria > Pseudomonadota > Gammaproteobacteria > Enterobacterales > Aeromonadaceae > Aeromonas > Aeromonas aquatica. The sequence continues at coordinate 49,844 of NZ_JRGL01000087.1, read as the reverse complement.
CCTTGCCTTCTACCTTCGGCGGGTTGAACACCACATGGTAGGTACGGCCGGAGCCGGAGTGCACGCGACGACCGCTCATGCGCTTGACGATCTCTTCGTCCGGCACGTCGAATTCCAGCACGAAGTCCACCACCACACCGGCATCCTTCATGGCTTGCGCCTGGGGAATGGTGCGCGGGAAGCCGTCCAGCAGGAAGCCGTTGGCGCAATCCGCTTGCGCGATACGTTCTTTGACCAGGCCGATGATGATGTCGTCAGAGACGAGCTGACCTGCGTCCATCACGGCCTTGGCCTTGAGGCCCAGCTCGGTGCCCGCCTTGATCGCCGCACGCAGCATGTCGCCGGTGGAGATCTGCGGAATACCGTGTTTTTCCATGATGAACTGAGCCTGGGTACCCTTGCCGGCACCCGGTGCTCCCAACAGAACAATGCGCATACACGCTCCTAATTGATTGGTTATTCAATTCTTGAGAAGGCAAAAAACTACACGTTTTCGCCCCTATTAACAAGCTTGCCCCGTGCAAGTGGCCACATTATCACCATGGATTCGTGCGGGCGATGCGACCAAAGACGCAGGACTCGCCCACAAAAAATGATTGAAAATGCAGCAAAACAGTGGTCTGGCCAGATTGGTGCCATAAAAAGGCCCGCTGTGATACAAGCGGGCCTTGATGTCAAAACTGTCAGCCAGGCAGCGTCATCACGCCTGCAGCAGCAAGCGGTTGATGCGGGCGACGAAGCTCGCCGGATCGTTGAGGCCACCCTGCTCGGCCAACTGGGCCTGTTCGTGCAGCAGGCTGACCCACTCGCCAAACAGGCTGTCGTCTTCGATGGTGTCGAGCTTCTTCACCAGCGCGTGGTCCGGGTTGAGCTCCAGGATGTACTTCTGCTCCGGTACCGGCTGGCCGGCGGCGCGCATCAGCTTGATCATCTGGGTGCTCATGCCGTGATCGTCGGTGACGATGCAGGACGGTGAGTCGGTCAGGCGATGGGTGACCCGCACCTCCTTGATGCTGTCCCCCAGGCTCTGTTTGACCCGCTCCACCAGACCGGCGTTGGCCTTCTCGGCCTCCTCCTGCGCCTGCTTGGATGCTTCGTCTTCCAGCTCGCCCAGGTCCAGCTCGCCACGAGTGACGGAGACCAGCTGCTTGCCGTCGAACTCGGTGAGGTGGCTCATCAGCCACTCGTCCACCCGCTCCCACATCAGCAGCACTTCGACGCCCTTCTTGCGGAAGATCTCGAGGTGCGGGCTGTTCTTGGCCGCGGCGAAGCTGTCGGCGGTGATGTAGTAAATCTTCTGCTGGCCTTCCTTCATGCGGCCAACGTAATCCTCAAGGGAGACGGTCTGGGCTTCGCCCTCGCCGGCGGTGCTGGCGAAGCGCAGCAGCTTGGCGATCTCCTCGCGGTTCGCGTAATCCTCGGCCGGGCCTTCTTTCAAGACGTTGCCGAACTCGCTCCAGAACTTGGCGTACTTCTCGCCGTCATCCTTGGCCAGCTTGTTCAGCATGGTCAGGACGCGCTTTGAGCAAGCCTTGCGCAGGGAGGCGGTGACCTTGTTGTCCTGCAGGATCTCGCGGCTGACGTTGAGCGGCAGATCGTTGGAATCCAGCACCCCTTTCACGAAGCGCAGGTAGGTCGGCATAAACTGCTCGGCGTCATCCATGATGAAGACGCGTTGCACGTAGAGCTTCAGGCCGTGCGTCTGCTCGCGGTTGTAGAGATCGAAGGGCGCGCGGGCCGGGATGTAGAGCAGGCTGGTGTACTCCTGCGCCCCTTCCACCCGGTTGTGACCCCACAAGAGCGGATCTTCGAAATCGTGGGCAACGTGCTTGTAGAACTCCTGGTACTCCTCGTCCTTGATGTCTTTCGGGTTGCGGGTCCAGAGTGCGGTGGCGCGGTTGACCTGCTCCCACTCGCCCGGGGTACCTTTGATCGTCTCGCCGTCCTCCTCCCGATCCGGGGTGCCCTCTTTGTACATCTCAACCGGCACGCTGATGTGATCGGAATACTTGGCGACCACGGAGCGCAGGCGCCAGTCGTCCAGGAACTCTTCTTCCTCGGCACGCAGGTGCAGGATGACGTCGGTACCGCGACCTTCTTTGGTCACATCGGCCACGGTGAAGGAGCCTTCACCCTCGGATTCCCACTGCACGCCCTGGCTCGGCTCGGTGCCGGCGGCGCGGGAGATGACGGTCACCTTGTCGGCGACGATGAAGGCGGAGTAGAAGCCCACCCCGAACTGACCGATCAGCTGGGAGTCCTTGCCCTGATCGCCGGACAGGTGCTTGAAGAAGTCGGCGGTGCCGGACTTGGCGATGGTGCCAAGGTGTTCGATCACCTGATCCCGGGTCATGCCGATGCCGTTATCCGAGATGGTCAGGGTCTTGTTCTCTTTGTCCACCACCAGGCGCACGCGCAGCTGGCCGTCGTTTTCGAACAAAGAGGCATCGGAAAGCGCCTTGAAGCGCAGCTTGTCCGCCGCATCTGAGGCGTTGGAAATCAGCTCGCGCAGGAATACTTCTTTGTTGGAGTAGAGGCTGTGAGCCATCAGGCTCAGCAGTTGTTTGACTTCGGTTTGAAAGCCGTGGGTTTCGGCGTGAACACTTTGGGTCATCGACCAATCCTCAAAACGTCGGTTGAACAGATTCCCAACCTAGATGGGGGTGGCCTCCCAAATATCAAGGGGCGAGTGTGCAATCTTGCTCACTCGCCCCTCATGACAACCTCGATTGCCGATTTTTTGGCCGGCTCCCAGACCGGTTATTTCAGCCGCTGCCGTCCCATCAGGGAGTGAGACAGCGTAGTGCCATCCACCAGCTCCAGTTCTCCCCCCACCGGCACCCCGTGGGCGATGCGGCTCACCTCGACCCCGGCGGCCCGCGCCATGTCGGCGATGTACCAGGCGGTGGCATCTCCTTCGATGGTGGGATTGGTGGCAAGGATCAGCTCCTTGATGGATTCATCCTTGAGTCGCCGCTCCAAAATCTCCAGCCCCAGCTCTTCCGGGCCTATGCCGTCGAGGGGTGACAGGTGCCCCATCAGCACGAAGTAGCGGCCGGAGAACTGGCCGGTGTGCTCGATGGCCGCCACGTCCGCCGGGCTCTCCACCACGCACAGCAAACCGCTCTCCTCCCGTTTGGGGTTCGCGCAGATCTCGCAGCGATCGTTCTCGGTGAAGGTGCGGCAGTGGCTGCAATGACCTATCTCGGTCAGCGCCCGGTTGAGCAATGAGGCCAGACGCAGGCCGCCGCTGCGCTCACGCTCGAGCAGGGTGAACGCCATGCGCTGGGCCGACTTGGGGCCGACGCCCGGCAGCACCTGCAGCGCCTTCATCATCTCATCGAGCAGGGGACTGAATTTCATGGGGATATCCTTTAAAGCCGCGCCAGAGGGACAAGCCGGGCTCGTGGCCAGGGCTTATCCATCCAAACCTATCTTGTTGGCGCAGGACTATACCCGAGCCGGCCCCGAGCGCCAATGATCGGCGCCTCGCCGGGTGAGGCGAGACTGTGGAGCCCGGGCGCGCTTATTCCAGCAAGATGCGCTGGCGGCCGCTGTAGATCTCGGCCCGGCCCGGGCGACAGAAGCCCACCAGGGTGAGGCCGGTCTGCTCGGCCCGCTCCACCGCGAGCCCGGTGGCCGCCGAGATAGCGAGCAGGATCTCGACCCCGGCGCTGGCGCACTTTTGCACCATCTCGAAGCTGGCTCGGCTGGTCACCAGGATGGCGCCGTCACGCCGACCACTGCGGCAAAGGTGCCCCACCAACTTGTCGAGCGCGATATGACGGCCCACGTCCTCGCGAATGGCGAGGATGTTGCCCGCCCCGTCAACATGCACGGCGGCATGGGTGGCGCCGGTGCTCTGCCCCAGCAACTGCAGCGGGCGCAGCGCGTCCAGCACCTTGTCGATCAGGGTCACCTCGAAGCGCTGGCTGTCGGGCAGGGAGGGCAAGGTGCGCACCACCTGCTCCAGGCTCTCGCTGCCACAAATGCCGCAGCCGGTGCGCCCGGCCAGAGTGCGCTTCTTCTCTTTCAGGCGATGGACGCAGCGATTGGCCAGGGTGATCTGCAACTCGATGCCCTGGCAGCCATCGACTCGCTCTATGTCGTGGATGTCGTGCAGGCCGTCGATGATCCCCTCGGACAGCGAGAAGCCGATGGCAAAATCCTCCAGATCCGCGGCCGAGCACATCATGACGCCGTGGGCGATGCCGTTGTAGACCAGCGCCACCGGGGTCTCGGCGGGCAACAGCATGGCGCTGTCGGTGCGACTCCCCTCTCTGTGGTAGTGCACCACCTCGCGGGGGGCGCACAGGCCGTGCAGGGGGGATGCCCCTTCGTTCTCTGACAACAACTGCGCCGTCCTTAGTCGAGGGTCTCGGGGGCTTTCGCCGAGATACCGAGCCGCTTCATCCTGGAGAGCAGGGTGGTGCGCTTCATGCCGAGCCGGTTGGCGGCCCCCCGCTCGCCGGCGACGATGCCGTTGCAGGCCCGCAGGGCGGCGATGATGGCCTCGCGCTCATCCTCCCCCTGCATGCCGTCGCGCTCCCCCGCGGCTTGGGCCCGCTCTCCGTGACTGCCCTTGCCGCCGAACAGCCCCTGGGAGGGCTCGTCATAGACTAGGGTCTCAATCTTGTGAAAGCCCTTGAGGGGCAAGAGCTCGTCCGGGGAGAGGTTGAGCACCTGGCCGCGGGTCATCACCACGGCCCGCTCTATGATGTTCTCCAGCTCGCGGATGTTGCCGTACCAGGGCAAGGAGACCAGCATCTTCATGGCATCGGCCGGGATGGCGGTGATGTTGCGCCGCATCCGCCTGGCGATCTTCTTGATGAAGAAGTTGACCAAAAGCGGTATGTCCTCGCGCCGCTCGCGCAGGGGTGGCAGCTCGATGGGGAAGACGTTGAGCCGGTAGTAGAGATCGCTGCGAAAGCGCTTGTTCTTGACCATGGAGAGCAGATCGCAGTTGGTGGCCGCCACCAGCCGCACGTCGATGGCGATGGGATTGCTGTTGCCAACCCGCTCCAGCTCGTGCTCCTGCAGCACCCGCAAGAGCTTGGGTTGCAGGTCCAGGGGCATGTCCCCCACTTCATCCAGGAACAGGGTGCCCTTGTGGGCCCGCTCGAAGCGGCCGATGCGCTGGCTCAGGGCGCCGGTGAAGGCCCCCTTCTCATGGCCGAACAGGTCGCTCTCGATGAGACCGGTGGGGATGGCGGCGCAGTTCACCTTCACCATCTCCTGCTCATTGCGCTGGCTCAAGCCATGGATGGCCTGGGCGATCAGCTCCTTGCCGGTGCCCGTCTCCCCCAGGATCAGCACCGAGCAGTCGCTCTGGGCCACCAGCCTCACCTTCTCCAGCACGCTCTGCATCGCGGCGCTCTGATGGATGATGTTGGCAAAGTCGGCATCGGGCTGACTGTCGGCCACCCTGATGGTCTTCTCGCGGGCGCCGTTGGTGTTGGAAATCTCCTGCTGCGCCTGCACGTTGTTCATGGCGATCGCCGTGCGCGCCGCCACCTGCTCCAGCAGGGAGAGGTCGATGTCGGCAAAAAAATCGGCCCTCGGGTGGGAGAGGATCAGTACCCCCAGCAGGTTGCCGCGATAACGCAGCGGCAGGATGCAGGAGCTGCTTGCATCGGGGGGCAGGATCTGGGCGCTGAAGCGACAGCCGGAATTGCAGCCGTGGCCCTGCTCGCGGTAGACGAAGAAGGGCTCGCTCTGGATGAGCGCCCCTTGTAGGCAGTGTTTCTCGAAGCAGGAGTGGTTGATGATGCCGGGTTGATCGCTCTCCCGCGGGTTCACCAGATAGCTTTTGAAGCTGTCGGAGGTGGCGTTGTATTCGGCCAGACAGAGGCTGCTGATGGAAAAATGGTGCTGCAGTATGGCGAACAGGCTCTTTGGCAGCTCGGCGATGCGCACTAATTTAATCACCGCATTGGTCACGTCCACCAGGATCTTGCAACTGTCGCGCTCCAGGCGTAGGGAGTGGGCCTGCTCCAGGGTGCGCTCCTTGTCCTGCACGCTCTCCAGCGCAATGGCGACGATGGCGGCGAGCTGGGTCAGCTTGGCCAGGGTCTCCATCGGGAAGGCATTGGGCTGGGTGCTGATGAACTCCACCCCGCCCAGGTGGCTGCGAGCCGTGGTGATGGGCAACTGGCAATAGGATTGCAGGCCGTCATACACCGGGGTGCTGGCAAGCTTGGCGCATCGGTTCACGAAGCGGGCCGCCGGCAGGACGATGGCCTGCTCCGAGTGGGCGGAAAAGTGCAGATCCCCCTTGCGGCAGACGAGGTGCTGCGGGCCCTGCTCCCCCATGAAGCAGACCACCGCCTCCTCTCCCCCCAGATTGAGGATGAGGTTGACCCGGGTCACGCCACCGAAACAGGCCTCGATCCGGTTCAGCTTCTCGATGAAGTCGTCCAGAGTGACGGCGGAGAGCAGGGTCTTGGAGAGGGAGAGAAAGCCGTCATCCCAGATGGGGGAAATATCGGTCAACGGAATGGCACTCAGATTCAGCATTCTGGCCTCGCATTATATCTGTGTGGGGAAATTGCAGGCACATTGCAATCAGCAACGACGATAAACGATGCCTCAGCCAATTCCGTCAGATGTTATAATTAAGACTTAACAAATTAACACTTAATTATAAAAACAAACATCCATTGAAATAGCATCGTGCTGGTGCGTCGCATCATAGAGTAGGCCCAATGGCATTACAACCGCGCCCGTCCGCCTATTATTCATAAGCAGGGCATGTTTATTCCTCCCGCTGGAAATATACCGCCGCTCCCGGCGATATTCAGAACACTCTATCCGGCCGCGAGCCAGTGCGACTCGACGCGCCTTGTCCCGTCTCAGGAGGGGTGCAGATCATGGCGATAGAGCTTGAGGCCGCCGAAGATGAAGCCGGCAGACAGCAGCTGAAAGGCAACCAATAACCCACTGATATTATCGGATATTTCTTCAGATACCGCCTGGTGGGTCAGGTAGACAACCAGCGCAACCAGGCCCATCAGCAGGCTGTTGATCAGGGTGGTGGAGAGGAAGGCGATGAACCAGGCCAACTGCACGCTCAGAGCCGCCAGCACGGCCCCCATGGCGATACGTGCGGCGATAAAACAGCCGAAGAAACCAAAGCCCAGCAGGAATATCAATTCGTCGTACCAGAGGTAACACCCCATGCCCAATAACATTGCCAGCAAATAGGCTGAAACATAAAAGATCCCGAACGAGATAGTTAATTCACTTCTCATGATGGTTCCTGCCAATTGAAAAAAGGATGAGGGGATCCGGGCCCTGCGAACAGAGCCTGGATCCACTTTATTTAACGAGACTTACCCCTTGGCGGCGCTGCGCAATTTCGCCTTGAGCGCACTGTATTCGGTCTGGACATAATTCTCCGCCTCAGACTGATTATCAATTCGCTCTATTTTCACCGCGCAGTATTTGTACTCTGGGGTGTAGGAGACGGGGTCCACGTGCTCTATGGTGAGCTCGTTGCAGGCCCCTATCCACCACTGGTAGGTCATGTAGACCACCCCGGCGTTCACCCGCTCGTTGTAGTTGGCGCGGGTGATCACCTTGCCACGGCGAGACGAGATCCAGACCAGCGCCTGATCCTTGACCCCAAGCTGTTGCGCATCCTTCGGGTGGATCTGCACATAGCCGGGCTCATCGGCCAGGGTCTGCAGCGCCGAGCAGTTGCCGGTCATGGAGCGGCAGGAGTAGTGACCCACCTCCCGCACAGTGGAGAGCACCAGCGGGTAGTTTTCGTCGGGCTGCTCCAGGGGTGGCCGCCACTCGGAGGCGATGAGCTGACCCTTGCCGCTCGGGGTGGTGAACACATTGCCCTCGAACAGGGTGCTGGTGCCCGGGTGATCCTCGGTCGGGCAAGGCCACTGCACGCTCTTGAGATCCGCCATCTTGTCGTAGCTGACCCCGGCGTAGAGTGGGCAGAGTGCCCGCATCTCGTCCCAGATCTGGTTTGTATCCCGGTACTCCATGGGATAACCCATGGCGGTCGCCATCAGGGAGAAGATGGCCCAGTCCGGTTTGACATTGTCCGGCGGGGTCACCGCCTTGTAGAAGCGCTGGAAGCCGCGATCCGCCGAGCTGTAGACCCCCTCGTGCTCGCCCCAACTGGTGGCGGGCAAGATCACATCCGCCATCTCGGCGGTCTGGGTCATGAAGATGTCCTGGACTATCACCAGCTCCATGCCCCCCAGGGTGCGCCTGAACTGGGCGAGATCCGCTTCCGTCTGGGCCGGATCTTCGCCGAAGATGTAGAAGGCCTTGCACTTGCCCTCCTCCACCTTGTGGCTGAGCTCGGTCAGGCGATAACCCGGTTTCTGGGACAGCGACTCCACACCCCAGGCCTTGGCGAACTTGGCGCTGATGGCGGGATCGGCCACGGACTGATAGCCCGGGAACTGGTGGGGCAGCATCCCCATGTCGCAGGTGCCCTGCACGTTGTTCTGACCGCGCACCGGGCCGCAGCCGGTGCCGCGCCGGCCGAAGTTGCCGGTGAGCAACGCCAGCCCCGCGAGGCCTTTCACTACGTCCACCGCCTGACCGTACTGAGTCACCCCCATACCCCACAGGATCATGGAGGCGGGCGACTCGGCATAGGTGCGAATGGCCGCGCGGATATCCGCCGCCTTGAGGCCGGTGATCTCCTCCACATATTCCGGGGTGTACTTGGCTACCAGCGCCTTGTAGGTCTCAAAGCCCTCGGTGTAGTTGGCGACGAATTCCTTGTCATAGAGGTTCTCGGCGATCAGCACGTTGCCGAAGGCATTGACCAGCGCCATGTTGGAGCCGTTTTTGAGCGGCAGCCACTGATCGGCGATGCGGGCGGTTTCCACCATGCGCGGATCGCAGACGATCACCTTGGCTCCGTTCGCTTTCGCCTTGAGGATGTGACGCGCCACTATGGGGTGGGAGTCGGCCGCATTGTAACCAAACACCAGCAGGCACTTGGTCTCTTGAATTTCGGGAATGGCGTTGCTCATGGCGCCGTTGCCTACTGTTGTCTCCAGACCGGAGACTGAGGGTGCGTGTCACACCCTCGCGCAGTGATCGACGTTGTTCGTCCCAAGCACGGCGCGGGCAAATTTTTGCATCACATAGTTGGCTTCGTTGCCGGGGCCGCGGGCCGAGCCCGTGGTCATGATGGCGTCGGCGCCGTATTTCGCCTTGATGGCGGAGAGACGGCTGCTGGCAAAACCAATGGCCTCGTCCCAGGAGACGGCTTCGAGCTTGCCACCGCGCTCGCGGCGGATCATCGGGCTCTTGAGGCGCGGGGTCAGCAGGTTGGTGTCGTTCAGGAAATCCCAACCGTAGTAGCCCTTGAGGCAGAGCTGCCCCTCGTTGGTCCGGCCGTGGGCACCCTCGGCCCCCACCACCTTGTCGTTCTCAACCAGCAGGTTGATCTTGCAACCGGTGCCGCAATAGGGGCAGACGGTGATGACTTTTTTCATGACTCAATCTCTTGTTGGTTAACGATAAATGGTTGGTTTGATGGGGTGATGGCTCTCTGGCAGTGCCTATGACGAGAAAAAGTCACTCAAGGCAGAGAAAGGCACTGCACCACCCAGAGCCCATCCGGCGGGTCGGCTTGGTCGGCGACGCCGGGACTGCGGCTCACGCTCAATCCCATAGACCCGCGCTGACACGCCGACACCCGCATCGCCATCAAAGCCGCGACCTAACCCGCTGGCATCGCCTCGGCGCTGGCCAGCTGTTTTTGCCGGCTCAGGGTCGCCAGACTCTGTGGGGTCACCAGCCGCAGCGCCTGGGTCGGGCACACCTCGACGCAGGCCGGCCCCCCCTCGCGATGGCTGCAGAGATCGCACTTCAAGGCCAGCGCCTTGGTTTGCACTCCCTTGAACAGCGCACCGGCCGCGGGGGCCACCTCTTTGATCACCACGTTCATGGCGCCGTAAGGGCAGGCCACCACACAGGACTTGCAGCCGATGCAGCGCGCCTGATAGACCTTGACGTGGCCATCCTCGGTGACGATGGCGTTGTTGGGGCAGGCCTTGGCACAGGGCTTGTCTTCACACTGGCGGCAGAGCACCGGCGTGGTCACCTTGCTGCCCACCACCACCTTCAGACGGGGCTGAAAATAGCTGTCTTTTGAGACCAGATGTCCATCTTCGATGGCAAGACGCAGACCGCCCTCCCGCTCAACGGTGCCCGCGCAGGACGCTGACTGGTGTGACACGGCGCAGGCCACCTCACAGGTACGACACCCAATACAGAGACTGGGATCGGCAATCACGAAGCTGTTCATAAAAAGAGGGATCCTAAATGGTTCGTTGCACCGGCCGCCGGACTGATACGAGCAACGACGCGGCCGGTCACCCCACTAGGCATTAATCAGACCAAACCGGTCTCCATGTGCGATAAAAATCACAAGGCACTGAAAATAAAGAGGTAATCAGGAGTGTGAGCGAGCGTTTTCAGGCGAGTGACGATGACGAGCGAGGCGGGACGCCGGGCTCGACACGACAAAAGTGACGAGCTCGACACCCGTTGACGACTCCCCTGCCCCATTGGATGGGCCGACCTTTCGGCGACATATCGACGACTCATTGATGAAATGGCTGCAAGAGGGCTCAAGACAACAACGACAGGCCCTGGAGAGGGCAAATGGGGGTCAAAGTTGTTTAGTTTTTCCACCTAGAACAAACCAGTCGTAAAGAAAAACAGAACAAAAAAGCCCCTCTACTGACAGATTTATTGAGCAAGATCCGGTTTCTAACGCCTTCCTCTTCTGTTTTTTATCCCACCTGTTAGCATGCCCCAGATGGCAACCAGCTCCGTTGGGGTCGCTTCCATGCAACAGATAGCTCAAACATCGCGGGTTAATAGCAGCAAACTGGGGGCTGGAACTTAGGGGCGGCAGCTTACTAATATATATTTTGGTTTAGCATTCAATTCTATCTCTCAACCCCTTATCAACTTTCAAAGGAAGTTGGCTTGTCGCATTAAACAATTAAATTGGTATTGTTTATTTTCACTTAGGCAGTATGGTAAGGCTTTAATGATATGCATACTAGTTTTTATATACAGCCCAGAAAAAAATAACGTAAAAAAACTAGAAGATAATCCAACACATTGATTTTAATTTTTAAAAATTGTTAACATATGTTCTTTAAAGAACAAAATACCATGGTGTTTTATACTGGAGCTATATAGTTTTGGATTTCAAAAAAGAAAGAGTACATTGTCATAATAAATTCCCGGAGTTAGTTCAATTTAAAGCTGAGATAAAGTTTAAGGATAAATTATATAGAGCAAAGTCCATCACTCCCTTTTCACCAATTCAACTTGGTTATGGAGATGACGCTACATACCAGACATGTATCGGGCATTTAATTGATGGACTAGAGTTTTTACCATACAGACCAGACTATATGTTTGATCATTGTTTCAAAATCATTGATGAAGCCGGTAGCTTTTTCTTTCCTAATAAAGGTATAAAAGGTATTGTTCAAGAACTTCCTAACAGACTTTTGAATCACGAAAGAGCATGCTGGGAGTCAATTATAAATATTCTAGGTGCTAATATACCATTAATGACTTGTCGGTTTTTAGTGAAGAGGATCTGTGAAGCACATTTTCTGACTGATTCAAATAGTCATCAGCTATCAGAAAGAGCAGCTCATTGCTTTGGTAGGCAGTTTTATATCGACTTTATACAAAGATTTGCTATCGACAATAATAACCAAACAACTGGAAACATTTCATCCGAGCGAATTAATAAAGGCGCCAGTTTTTTAAAGCTATATTTATCTGGAAAAAAAGGTACTCAAGCACCTAGTAATACTTCATATAAATTTTTGGACCTTACAAAATCAGCTAATTTGCCGAGCCCTAATCAGAGAATAGAGTTTTTACTTTCGTTATTGCTCTTTAACATGAGAAATGAGCGTTCCCATGGTGCTGTATTAAGTCCTTTTAAAACGAGTAGATCCTCTCTTGAAAGATATAAAAGCTATTACTACGCGATGCTTTGCACTTATACATTCTGCTTGGGAACTTTGGATCTTAGAGGATTTGGCTCCCTATCAGGTGACAAAATAAAGATCTGCACTGAAAATAATCTACAACTGCAAAAAACCTTTTTTAGCTAAAAAGCAAGTACATTATTATGTTAACATATGCTGAGTACAGCACAGTGCTCAAACAGCCTTAACTGATCGAGTAATTAGCAGCACTAATTATATTATTTCTTCATCTCAAAAAATGTTAGTAGCTCTTGAGAATATAAGAATTTTATCTTCTCTAGATTAAGAATATAATAGTTGAACGTCGAGCTAATATGATTCGTATCACAAACGCATTCCTTTAATTAGTGCATTGTTATTAAATTAATACTGACATAACGTCATCATGTATAGGATTTTATATATGACAGCGACTAAAAAATTAGAGACAATTGTAGATAAGTATTTTACCCAATCATATAGCTTTTATAAAAAACTAGATGCGAAAGGTGAAAATATAAATATTAACTTTGAATTCAATAGTAGAGCAGATTTTTTAAAAATCTACTTAGACTATTATCGCGATCAAGAAAATCTACAAGACACAATAATTGGTGCTTGCACTGCAAGATTCAAAATTGAATATAGAGGACAGCAATATGAACTTAAGCATACACATCAAGAAGAGTTTGAAGATGCTCAAAATAACTTGAGAGGGGTAAACAACTCCATATTAACAACCATGGCAAGTAAATTACTTTTGAGAACCTCACACCTTGAGTCAGCGGTATCATTCGATGATATATTTAAAATAATAAAATCAACCAAAGTAACTGGTTTCGGTGAGCTATCTATTTATGATACAGCTGTCCGTATATCATCGTTTCGAGGTTATCAACCAACTGTTGTTTTTTTGCATGCTGGTACGAAAGATGGTGTGAGGAATTTAGAAAGGCAGGGGTTCATTTCCAAAGATTCATCACTAAAAGATACCTTACGAACAGATGAATTTCCACCGTCAATTCAAAAACTGAATGCTCTACAGATGGAAAATTTCTTATGTGCATTTAAGCATGAATTAAAGAACATATAATACACAACGCTGCAGAACCCACCTTTTATTTTCTTGCACGATCCTTCATCCGAAGGATCGTATTGTAATGTTTAATTAAAAAACATAATATCATTATAATAGATGCACTTACTTAGTTCTCTTCATTTTATGGTATCTATCTTCGAGATCATCAATTCATTTTCCTGCAATCCCTATTTCGCAAAATAAAGACTCTATCGCCTCCCAATTTCGACATCTTAGCAATACAGACAGGTAATTTATTGGCCAGCATTTTATCGTTTATTTTTCAGCCAGATTGACAGGAAACGCTGGGTAAAATGGAACTCCAGCTAAAACAAGCACTTGCTCACCGACCGGCGCTGCTTTTCAATCAATGAACAATTAATAATTTCACTCAACATGGCCCTTTGATTATTTATACCAGCATCGATTCCCACAGACTCTGTGTCATCATGAGCTGAATCGCAGATGAACAGACTGTGTCCCATGATGAGCCTATTTCTATCCAGCTAACGCCCTTTCCCATTGCAATCCTTGAATACCCTCCCGAATAACGATCCCGGTTTTCCGATCGCTCGGGACCCCTGTGTTGGCGACTGCGCCACCGGCAATCTGACAAGATAACTCATGAACTGTACTAACAAACCCGCCCTGTCCGGCGTCACCCTGGCGGCGATCGGCGTGGTCTATGGCGATATCGGCACCAGTCCGCTCTATACCCTTCGCGAGTGCCTGTCCGGTCAATTCGGGTTCGGGGCCGAACCCGCCTCCATCCTGGGCTTTCTCTCGCTCATCTTCTGGCTGCTGATCCTGGTGGTCTCGGTCAAGTACCTCTCCTTCGTGATGCGGGCCGACAATGCCGGTGAGGGGGGCATCCTGACCCTGATGTCGCTGGCGACCCGCAACAGCCCCGAGAGGCTGGCCCCTGTATTGATCATTCTGGGGCTGATTGGTGGCAGCTTCTTCTACGGCGAGGTGGTGATCACCCCCGCCATGTCGGTGATGTCGGCCATCGAGGGGTTGAAGATAGTGGCCCCCTCGCTGGATCCCTACATAGTGCCGCTCTCGGTGCTGGTGCTGACCCTGCTGTTTGCCATTCAGAAACATGGCACCGCCACCGTGGGCAAGCTGTTCGCCCCCATCATGCTGACCTGGTTTCTGACCCTGGCGGTGCTGGGCCTGCGCGGCATCCTCCAGAATCCCGAGGTGCTGGGGGCGCTCAACCCCGTCTGGGCCCTGCGCTTCTTTATGGAATACCGGCTCACCTCCTTCTTTGCCCTCGGCGCCGTGGTGCTGGCCATCACAGGGGTGGAGGCGCTGTACGCGGACATGGGCCACTTCGGCAAGAGCCCGATCCGGCGCGCCTGGTTTATGGTGGTGCTGCCGTCGCTGGTGCTCAACTACTTCGGCCAGGGGGCGCTGCTGCTGGGCAACCCCGAGGCCATCGCCAACCCCTTCTTCCTGCTCGCCCCCACCTGGGCGCTGCTGCCCCTGCTGTTGCTGGCGACCATGGCGACGGTGATCGCCTCCCAGGCGGTGATCTCCGGGGTCTTCTCCCTGACCCGGCAGGCGGTGCGGCTCGGTTATCTCTCACCCATCCGCATCGTCCACACCTCCGAGCAGGAGTCGGGCCAGATCTATATCCCGGTCATCAACTGGATGCTCTATGTCTCTGTGGTGATCGTCATCATGAGCTTCGAGCACTCCAGCAATCTGGCGGCCGCCTATGGCATCGCCGTGACCGGCACCATGGTGCTCACCTCCATCCTCTTCTGTTCGGTAGCCAAGAACAGCTGGCGCTGGCCCACCTATCTGGTGGCCGCCCTGTTCGCCCTGCTGCTGGCCATCGATGTGCCGCTCTTTGTCGCCAACCTCGCCAAGATCTTCTCCGGCGGCTGGCTGCCCCTCACCCTGGGCGCGGTCATGTTCACCCTGATGACCAGCTGGAAGAGCGAGCGCTTTCAACTCATTCGCCGCCTGAACGAGCACGGCAACTCGCTGGAGCCGATGATCGCCTCGCTGGAAAAATCCCCGCCGACCCGGGTGGCGGGCACCGCCGTCTATATGTCGCGGGTGGTCAATGTGATACCCCATGCGCTGCTCCACAACCTCAAGCACAACAAGGTGCTGCACGAGCGGATCATCCTGCTCACCCTGCGGGTGGAGGACGTGCCCTACGTCCACAACGTGCGCCGGGTCTGCATCGAGCAGCTCTCCCCCACCTTCTGGCGGGTGGTGGCCAGCCATGGCTGGCGCGAGACCCCGAACATGGAGGAGATCTTCCATCGCTGCAATGCGGAGGGCCTGAGCTGTCGCATGATGGAGACCTCCTTCTTCATGGCCCACGAGTCGCTGATCATGAAGGAGCGCCCCTGGTACCTCTATCTGCGCGGCCAGCTGTTTATGCTGCTGCAACGCAATGCCCTGCGGGCGCCGGATCAGTTCGAGATCCCGCCCAACCGGGTGATCGAGCTGGGCTCGCAGGTGGATATTTGATGGCATTCTGATGGCATAAAGAACGCCAGCAAGACGGAGGGAGGCTTTGGCCTCCCTCTTTTTTTGCCGTTAACCGAGATTGCCCTCCTCATGCTCCGGCGCCCCTGGTGTGACGAACCCTGTCCTGCCCTTCGTCACAAGTGACGAACGTCACGGTTCGACAGTTGCCCGCCTCAGCGACACACCCCTGGACAAAATTAAAATACACATGAAAACAGTCAGTTAAACTCATTCCTGGCGCCACACACAATCTGGCCCGCATTTTGCCATCCTGCCCCTACTTTCTCCGTTCGCGACACGACAAGGTAGGCTATGAACCGCTTCGTTATCGCTGATCCCAAACTTTGTATCGGTTGTGGCACCTGTATGGCGGCCTGCAGCACGGTTCACAAGGCCAAGGGTTTGCAACAGGCCCCCCGATTAACCGTCATGCGACACGAGCAGGCGACCATGCCGGTTCAGTGCCGTCACTGTGACGACGCCCCCTGCATCAAGGTGTGCCCGGTCGAGGCCATCTGCCAGACCGAGGACAGCGTGCAGCTGAACGAATCCCTCTGCATCGGCTGCAACCTGTGCGCCGTGGCCTGCCCGTTCGGCGCCATCAGCAGCGGCGGCAGCCGTCCGGTGGCCATGGCCACCAGCTATGACAGCTACATCCCCTGCTCGGTGCGCTCCAGCAACCCTTCCACCTCCGCCGGCCTGCGCTGCTTCGGGGAAGATCTGCTGAGCTGGGAGCCCGGCGTGCGCAGCATTGCGGTCAAATGCGATCTCTGCGCGTTTCGCGAAGAGGGCCCGGCCTGCATCGAGGCTTGCCCCTCCCAAGCACTGACCCTGGTCAACGACAGTGTCTGTGCCCACACCGCCCGCGAGCGTCGCCTGCAGGCAGCCCAATCCCATCCGGAAGGGGCCCCCGCATTCAGTGCCACGGCCTCGCCCTCTTCACCGCACTCATTGACAGCCAAGGGAGATCGCTGATGCTGCCCCCTCTTCTACTGGGCACCCTGTTGCTCCTTCTGGCAGGCGCGCTGCTGGGCGCCGCCGCAGGCTGGCTGCTGAACAGCGCCGCCCTCGCCAACCGCCTCAACAGCGGCTTCGCCCTGCTGGGCTCCCTCTGCGGTGTCATGGTCGCCGGACAGACCCTGGCGCGGGGCACCCCCATTGACGGCGCCCTCTGGCTGCTGGGCTCGGTGCACCTCGACATGCTGGCGGTGCTGATGCTCTTGGTGATCACGCTGGTCGGTGTGGCGGTGGCGCTCTACTCCTTTGCCTACATCAAGGAGTACCAGGGCAAGGGGGACATCAGCATAGGCGTGCTGATGAACCTCTTCCTGTTCGCCATGGTCGCCATGGTGCTGTGCGACAACGCGCTGGGCTTCCTGCTCAGCTACGAGCTGGTGACGCTCACCAGCTACTGGCTGGTCAAGACCAACCCGGACGCCGCCAAGCAGAGCCGCCTCTATCTGGTGATGAACCACATCGGCATGGCGCTGGTGCTGGTCGCCTTCTGGCTGCTCTGCCAGGGCAGCGGCAGTCTGGAATTCAGCGTGCTGCGCGAGCATCACCTCGGCGGCGCCCTGGCCTCGCTGGTGTTCCTGCTCAGCTTCTGCGGCTTCGGCCTGCGCGCCGGCTTCGTGCCGCTGCACGGCTGGTTGCCGGTGGCCGAGCCCGTCGCCCCTTCCCATATCTCGGCGCTGATGTCCGGGGTCATGGTGAAGCTGGGCCTCTTCGGCATCTTGCGGGTGGCCATCGATTTTCTCGGCGCCAGCCAGCTCTGGTGGGGCTACATGGTGCTGATCTTCGGCGCCTGCTCGGCGGTGCTCGGGGTGCTGTTTGCGCTCGCCGAGCACGATCTCAAGCGGCTGCTCGCCTACCACACGGTGGAGAACATCGGCATCATCCTGATGGGGATGGGGATCGGCATGATTGGCCTGGCCAACCAGCAACCGACCCTGGTGGTGCTGGGGCTGCTCGGCGCCCTCTATCACCTGCTCAACCACGCCATCTTCAAGAGCCTGCTGTTCATGGGCACCGGCTCGGTGATGTTCCGCCTGCACAGCCGTGACATGGACAAGATGGGCGGCCTCGCCAAGCTGATGCCCTGGACCGCGCTGGCGTTCCTCATCGGCGCCATGGCCATCTCGGCGCTGCCGCCGCTCAACGGCTTTGTCAGCGAGTGGTTTATCTATCAGGCGCTCCTTTCCATGACCAAACTCGGCACCTCGGTGGTGGCCCCGTTGGCGGTGGTGATGCTGGCGGTGACCGGCGCCATGGCGGTGATGTGCTTCGTCAAGGTCTATGGCATCTGCTTCTGCGGCGCCCCGCGCAGCGAGAAGGCGAGTCAGGCCCGCGAAGTGCCCAGCACCATGGTGGCGGGCACCCTGCTGCTGGCGGCGGTCTGTCTGGTGCTGGGGCTGGGCGCCCCCTGGATTGCCCCCCTGGTCAACGGCTACGGCCAGGCGCTGATCGCCGAGCAGGTGGCGAGCCAGGTAGCGACCGGCGCCACCCTGCTGCCGCTCGACAGCTCACAGGCGATCCTCTCCCCGCCCGTTATCGCCATCACCCTGCTCGGCCTGCTGCTGGTGCCGCTGCTGATCCTGGCGCTGTTCAAAGGGCCCAAGCTGGGTCGTCGTCACGCCGGTACGCCCTGGGCCTGTGGTTACGCCTATGAGGAGCGCATGAGCCTCACCTCCGGCGGTGTCACCCATACCCTGCGCCAGATCTGCGCCCCCCTCTATCGGCAGCGTCCGCGCCTCGATCTCGCCAGCTCGCTGCAAGGGGTGAGCGCGGCGCCGTCCCCCGCCGGCTGGCTGCTCCATGGCCTGGTGCTGGTGCTCTTTATCCTGATGGCTGTTGGAGTTCAATGATGCCCGCTCTCGAAATGCCAAGCTGGGGCATGCTTGCCCTGGCCCTCACCCAGGCCATCGCCATGCTGGCGCTGGCTCCGCTCGCCACCGGCTTCAACCGGGTGCTACGTGCCAAGATGCACTCGCGCCAGGGGCCCGGCCTGCTGCAGGATTACCGCGATATCGGGAAACTGCTGCGCCGCCAGGAGGTCACCCCCGAGCCTGCCGGCATCATCTTCAACCTGATGCCGGCGGTGCTCATCGCCGCCTTGCTGCTGGTAGCCATGGCGCTGCCGACCCTGACCCATGAATCCCCCTTCCCCATCGCCGGGGATCTCATCACCGACATCTACCTGTTCGCCATCTTCCGCTTCTTCTTCTCTCTGGCGGGGCTCGACAGCGGCAGCATGTTTGCCGGCATAGGTGCCCGCCGCGAGCTGACCCTGGGGATCCTGGTCGAGCCCATCCTGGTGCTGGCCTGCTTCATCATGGCGATGATGGTGGGCAGCTCGGATCTGGGCAACATCAGCACCTACGTGGCCACCCAGCCGCTGGCCGCCCCGGTCGCCACCCTGCTGGCGGGCGCCGCCTGTGCCTTCGCGGTCTTCGTCGAGATGGGCAAGCTGCCCTTTGACTGTGCGGAAGCCGAGCAGGAGCTACAAGAGGGGCCGCTCACCGAGTATTCCGGCGCGGGCCTGGCCCTGCTCAAGCTCGGCCTTGGCCTCAAGCAGTTGGTGGTGGTGCAGCTCTTTTTGGTGATTTTCCTCCCCTTCGGCAAGGCGGCGGACTGGAGCCTGCCCGCGCTGGCGGTGGCGGCGCTGATCCTCGCCTGCAAGCTGCTGGTGGCCTTCGCACTGGCGGGTCTCATCGAAAACGCCATGGCCCGCACCCAGTTCGTGCGCACCCACAAGCTGACGCGCTATGGCCTGGGGCTGGCCCTGCTGGCCCTGCTCGCCTATCTGGTCGGGATCTGAGCCATGCCCGCCACAGCCGCTTTTTCCGATTTCACCTTTTCCGATTGCTCATTCCCGAACATAAAGTGAGAACTGCATGACCATCGCCATCATGGATCGCATCGGTTGCGACTACATCCAGCAGCTGCGACAGCAACTGCCCCACGCCATCATCGACGAGCAGTGGCAGACCGTCGATCAGGCCACCCTGACCGTCAAGCCCACCGATCTGGTGGCCCTCACCAGCCTGCTGTTCCACAAGCTGGGGGGCTGGCTGTCGGTCTCCTTCGCCAACGACGAGCGCAGCCTGAACGGCCACTTCGCCGTCTACCACGTCTTCTCCATGGAGGGGGAGACCAAGAGCTGGATCACCGTCAAGGTGCTGGTCAACGCCATAGAGCAGGAGTACCCCTCCATCACCCCCACCATCCCGGCGGCGGTGTGGGGGGAGCGGGAGATCCGCGACATGTACGGCCTGCGGGCGGTAGGCCTGCCGGACGAGCGCCGGCTGGTGCTACCCGATGACTGGCCCGAAGACATCCATCCGCTGCGCAAAGACGCCATGGATTACCGCCAGCGCCCCATGCCCACCACGGACACCGAGACCTACCCCTTCGTAAACGAGCTGGGCAACGAGGCCAACCGCATAGTGCCGGTGGGCCCGCTGCACATCACCTCGGACGAGCCGGGTCACTTCCGGCTGTTCGTGGACGGCGAGGACATCATCGACGCCGACTACCGGCTGTTCTATGTCCACCGTGGCATGGAGAAGCTGGCCGAGACCCGCATGGGCTACAACGAGGTGGCCTTCCTCACCGATCGGGTATGCGGCATCTGCGGCTTCACCCACAGCGTCGCCTACACCACCTCGGTGGAGAACGCCATGGGCATCCAGGTGCCGGAGCGGGCCAAGATGATCCGCGCCGTGCTGCTGGAGGTGGAGCGGCTGCACAGCCACATCCTCAACATCGGCCTGTCGAGCCACTTCACCGGCTTCGACACCGGCTTCATGCAGTTCTTCCGGGTGCGGGAGAAATCCATGACCCTGGCCGAGCTGCTGACCGGGGCGCGCAAGACCTATGGCCTTAACCTCATCGGCGGGGTGCGCCGCGACATCTTCAAGGAGGACCGCATCAAGGGCACCCAGCTGGTGCGCGAACTGCGCGACGAGCTCAAGCCCCTGGTGGCCATGCTGCTCGACACCGCCAACATCAGCTCCCGCCTGGTGGGCATAGGTCGGCTCGATCCGCAAGTGGCCCGCGACTTTAGCTGCGTCGGCCCCATGGTGCGGGCCAGCGGCTTCAAGCGCGACGTGCGCCGGGTGCACGACTTCGCCGCCTACCGCGAACTCCCCATGGAGATCCAGACCCTGGCGGGCTGCGACGTGCAGTCCCGGGTGCTGGTGCGGATCCACGAGCTCTACGACTCCCTCGACATGATCGAATTCGGCCTGCAGCACCTGCCGGAAGGGCCGCTGCTCACCGAGGGCTTCACCTACCAGCCGGGCAAGTTTGCGCTGGGCTTCACCGAGGCGCCCCGCGGCGAGAACGTGCACTGGAGCATGACGGGGGACAACCAGAAGCTGTTCCGCTGGCGCTGCCGCGCCGCCACCTACGCCAACTGGCCCGCCCTGCGCTACATGCTGCGGGGCAACACGGTGGCGGATGCGCCCCTCATCATCGGCAGCCTGGATCCCTGCTACTCCTGCACCGATCGGGTCACCCTGGTCGATCCCAAGAAGGGCAAGTCCACCGTGGTCTCCTACAAGGAGATCGAGCGCTACGGTATCGATCGCAAAAACTCTCCGCTCAAGTAAGGGGTCATCATGATCAAGCTGTTCAAGACCATACTCCGGGCCGGCACGCCGACCGCCAAGTACCCCTTCGCCCCCTATGAGGTGAACCGGGATTTTCGCGGCAAGCCCGAATACCAGGCCGACAAGTGCATCGCCTGCGCCGCCTGCACCAAGGCCTGCCCGGCCAATGCGCTGATCATGGAGACCGATCTGGAGACCGGCGAGCGGCGCTGGGAACTCTCCATCGCCCGCTGCATCTTCTGCGGCCGCTGTGAGGAGGTGTGCCCGACCCGCGCCATCGCCCTCTCCCCCAACTTCGAGCTGGCGGTGACCAACAAGGCCGATCTCTATGAGGAGGCCCGCTTCCCGCTGGCCCCCTGCACCCTGTGCGGCACCTACTTTGCCCCGGCCCGGCTGGTGGTGCTGGTGGAAGATACCCTGGCGCTGGCGGCCCAGCCGCTGGCCCACCCACAGCGGTTGCACCACTGCCCCGACTGCAAACGCAAACAGAGCATGCTGAGCCAGCCCGCATCAGGCGCCGCCACGCTCACCCAACAGGAGTCGATGTGATGAGCAAGATCAAAGGCATAGAAGCCGTTGTCGGCGATGCCCATACTCGCGCCGTGCCGCTGGCACAGGATCCGGAAATCACCCGCCTCAAGCAGACCCTGCTCAAGGACATTCGCCGCTCGGCCTATGTCTATCGGGTGGACTGCGGCGGCTGCAACGCCTGCGAAATAGAGATCTTCGCCACCATCACCCCGCTGTTCGATGCCGAGCGGTTCGGCATCAAGGTGGTCGCCTCCCCCCGCCACGCCGACATCCTACTGTTCACCGGCGCCGTGACCCGGGCTATGCGGGTGCCGGCCCTGCGCGCCTACGAGGCGGCCCCGGATCCCAAGATCTGCATCGCCTACGGCGCCTGCGGCTGTGACGGCGGCATCTTCCACGATCTCTACTGCGTCTGGGGCGGCACCGACAAGATAGTGCCGGTGGATGTCTACATCCCCGGCTGCCCGCCCACCCCGGCCGCCACCATCTACGGCTTCGCGGTGGCGCTCGGCCTGCTGGAGCAGAAACTCAAGGCCACCAGCCACGAGGTGCAGGCGGGCGAGCGGGTGGAGCTGCGCCACACCGGCATCCCGAGCGAGATCCGGGTGATGATAGAGCGCGAGGCGCGCCGCATGGCGGGCTACCGCCAGGGCCGCATCATCGCCGACGAGTTCATGGCGCTGCTGGAGGGGGCCACCCAGCAGGACGTGGATCTGCGCATCCAGGGCTACCTTGCCCAGCACGACGACCCGCGCCTCTCCGAGATCGTCAACAACCTGGCCAACGCCTGCCTCAACCGGGTGGCGGGGAAAGCAGAGGTCGCCCATGGCTGACCAGGTGTTCTTCTATCGCCTCTCCCGCAAGTTTGTGGACGAGCAGTTCGACGTGCCCGAGGAGGCGAAGGAGGTGATGTACTACAGCCTCGCCATCGGCCACCACCTCGGCATCGTCGATTGCCTGAGCGCCGATCTGGTCTGCCCCTTTGCAGGCTACCGGGACTGGGTGGCCAAGCTGCCCGCCGGCAGCGAGGCGCGCCGCAAGATGGAGGGCTTCCTCACCTTCGGCGAGATCACCGTCTATCGGGAGCATTGCCACATGCTGGCCTGCGCCTTCGACCGGCTGCGCCAGGCCGCAGGCGTCTTGAACGAGCAGGAGCGGGGCTGGACCGACACTTTCATGAACCAGCTCACCGCCCTGCATAACGATCCTCATATGTACCTGATGGTAAGGAGCCGCTGATGGGCTGCAATCTCGTGTTGACCGTGGGCAATGCCATGATGGGCGACGATGGCGCCGGCCCCTATCTGGCCGAAAAGCTGCAGGCCGCCCCCCTGCCCGGCTGGATCCACATCGACGGCGGCATAGCGCCGGAGAACAGGGTGCACCAGGTGCGGGAGCTGAAACCGGATCGGGTGCTGCTGGTGGATGCCGCCGAGCTCGGCGAGAAGGCGGGCACCCTCAAGGTGATCCCCCCCGACACCATAGCCGACATGTTCATCTTCTCGACCCACAACATGCCGCTGAACTTTCTCATCGACGAGCTCAAGCGCTTCGTGCCCGAGGTGATCTTCGTCGGGGTGCAACCCGCCATCGTCGCCTTCTCCTTCCCCATGACCGGGATGGTGAGCGGCGCCATGGATTACCTCCATCAGCATCTGGATACCGCCAAGGATACCAAGTTGTTAATCCGCCAGCTCGCCCAGTGGAATAAGGTCAACGACGCGGCACTATAATTTACCGAGTTGTTAAAAACGGCCAGACAGGAATTTAATCGACGCCCGATGTTAAAATAAAAACATCGGGCTAACTGCCCTGTTTTTGATATAAAACAACTCTCCGTTAAATAATATAAATGCCGTTTTTATATGGCAAAAAAAGCGTTGTCAGCCAGGGGACCTTGCCCCAAAATGGCGACCACTGCGGAAGTTGATGGGGTCTGGTGGCCTCCTCGGTCTTCAAAACCGATGTGAGCCGAGAAGGCTCGGGCAGGTTCGATTCCTGCCTCTTCCGCCACTTTCCTATATTGGATGCATCGACTAGATACCGCTTGCCAATATTATTCCGGGATGGCTTCCTCGGTCGTAAATTAATTTGTCAGAACCGTTTCAGCATTAACACTCTGTGCAAGTTGTCCGCCCGCAAATAACCGCCAGCCCCGTCAATCTATCGGCAAACCGGTGTGCATCCGTCACCCACGCACTGCCCTGGTAACCCCCATGCCGAACCAGTCACAGCCTCAAGCGTCAACCGTCAACCAGCCAAGCCATCGCCTGCCACAGGTGGAGCAGCTGCTGCAGCAAGCCTTCCTCGCCCCCCATATCGCCCGTCTGAGCCGGCCGCTGGTGACCCAGCTGGTGCGCGACACCTTGAGCGAGCTGCGCCAGAGCGAAGGCTTTCGCCAGCATGGGGTGGCGCTCGCCCGGCTTGAGGGGCTGATCGACAGTCGCTGCCGGCAGTGGGTGCGCCAGCGCCAGACCCGGCTGATCAACGCCACTGGCACGCTCGTTCATACCAATTTGGGGCGCTCGCCGCTCTGCGCCGAACTGTGGGACGAGGTGCGCGAGCTCAACACCGGTTACAACAACCTGGAGCTGGATCTCGCCACCGGCAAGCGCGGCGGGCGCAAGGGGCTGATCGCCCCCCTGCTCGGCTGCCTGACCCAGGCCGAAGACTCCCTGGTGGTGAACAACAACGCGGCCTCGCTGTTTCTGCTGCTGCAGGAGATAGCCAAGGGGCGCGAGGTGATCGTCTCCCGGGGCGAGCAGATCCAGATCGGCGGCGGCTTTCGCATCCCCGACATTCTGGCGCTGTCCGGCGCCAAACTGGTGGAGGTGGGCACCACCAACATCACCACGGTCCGGGACTACCTCGATGCCATCACCGATCAGACCGCGCTGGTGCTGATGGTGCACAGATCCAACTTCGCCATTCGCGGCTTCACCGAGTCCCCCGACATCGGCGAAGTGGCCCGCGCCCTGCCGGATCACATAGTGCTGGCGGTGGATCAGGGCTCAGGCCTCACCACCGAGGAGTTCGCGCCGGACGAGACCTCGGTGCGCCAGTACCTCAAGGCGGGGGCGGATCTGGTCTGCTACTCGGGCGACAAGCTGCTGGGGGGCCCCCAGTGCGGCATCATCGGCGGCCGCGCGGATCTCATCAAGCGGCTGGAGAAGCACCCCATGATGCGCACCTTCCGCCCGAGCCGCATCGTCTACTCCCTGCTCGAGCGCCTGCTGATCCACAAGCTCAACAAGTCCCCCACCGGGGCCGGCATCGCCCAGCGTACCCTGAGCTCCCCCGCCGCCATGCAGGCCAGGGCCGACCAGTTGCTGGCCGCCCTGCCCGGCTGCTTCGTGCCCGTCCCCGCCCAGCTGGTGGTCGGCGGCGGCACCCTGCCGGACGAGTTCTACCCCGCCCCGGCGCTCGAATGCCGCGACCCGCGCCCGGCCCAGCAGCTGCTCGATGCGCTGCGGGAGCTGCCGGTGCCGGTGATCGCCACGGTGCGCCAGCAGAAGGTGCTGCTCAACATGGCCAGCCTGCTGGCGGACGACATGCCGCTGCTGATCGCCCAGCTGAGCGAGCTGCTCATACCAGCCGCACAGGAGCCCTGATCCCATGACCTCCTACCGCGCCGTCATCGGTCTGGCCGGCCACGTGGATCACGGCAAGACGCTGCTGATCAAGGCCCTCACCGGCATCACCACGGCCCGCGCCCACGAGCAGGCCATCGGCATGACCCAGGATCTCGGCTTCGCCCACTTCGACGACGGCCAGGGCAACACCATAGGGGTGATCGACGTGCCCGGTCACGAGCGCTATGTCCGCAACATGGTGGCGGGGCTCTGGAGCCTGGATCTGGTGCTCTTGGTCATCGCCGCCGACGAGGGCTGGATGCCGATGACCGGCGATCACCTGCGCCTGCTCAAGGCCATGGGGGTGCCGCGCCTGCTGGTCTGCATCAACAAGTGCGATCTGGTGAGCCCCGACGAGCTTGAACTGCTGGAGGAGACGCTGCTGGAGCGGGTGATGGACGAGAGCGGCATGGTGCCCGACATCGTCTGCGTCAGCGCCAAGAGCGGCGACAACATCGACGGCCTGCACGCCGCCATCGTGGGCCAGCTTGCCGATGTACAAGAATCGCAAACTGCCCGCGAACAGGGGGCGCCGCGCCGCTCTCGTGAAGAGGCGCCACCCCGCCTCTATGTGGACAGGGTCTTCACCGCCAGCGGCACCGGCACAGTGCTCACCGGCACCCTGCAGCAAGGCAGCCTCAAGGTGGGGGACAAGCTGCGCCTCTACCCCGCCGATCGGGAGGTGCAGGTGCGCTCCCTGCAGGCCTATCACCAGAGCGTCGACGAGATAGGCGCCGTCTGCCGGGTGGCGGTGGGGCTGAAAAAAGTGCCCCACAAGGAGGTGGCCCGCGGCCACTGCCTCGGCAACGCGGCCGGGGGCTGTCAGGCGGCCACCCACCTGATAGTGCGCCTGGAGGCCGATGGCCAATCCAGCAAAGAACTGCGCACCTCTCTGCGCAACAAGGAGGTCGAGGTGGCGCTGGGCAGCTGGCATGGCCGGGCCCAGCTGATCTATATCCGCGACGCTGACGCAGAGGATGCCGATCACCCTGGGCTCGCCCGCCTCGTCTTCACCAGTCCCCTGCCCTGCTTCTTCGGCCAGCCGCTCGCCATCATCCGCCACGGCAGCAGCGAGCTGCTGCACGGCGCCCGCATCCTCTGGTGCGGCGACATCTCCCCCGCCAGGCGCAAGGCGCTGCACGCCCTGCTGCGGGCGCTGCCGGAGGATCTCGCGGGCCACAACCCCGCCACCCTGCTGCTGGGGCTCAATGGCTATGCCCCCGCCGACCGCTTTGATGCTCCCCCCGCCGGGGCTGTGCAACAGGGCGACTGGATGATGAGCCAGTCCTGGCTGGCGCAGACCCGCGAGGCCATGCTGGCCGCCCTGCAGGCCGAGCCATTGAGCGGCGCCGAGCTCGCCGGCAGGCTGCGCATCGGCCTCGAGGCTATCCAGCCGCTGTTGCTGGCGCTCAAGGCCGAGCAACGGATCCGGCTGCACCACGACAAGTGGCAGCCCGGCGGTGGCGAGTCGGAAGACGATCTCGGGGAAGAGGCACTGTTGGTGCTCAAACTGGTGCGAGATCAAGGCAAGGAGGGCTACCAGCCCGGTAAACTGGGCCCCGGCGGTGTGGAGATAGACCCGGTGCGTCATCTCACCCTGCCGGCCGGTTTACGGCAAAAGGGGGCGCTGCAAAAGCAGTTGCGCAATCTGGCAAGGCTCACCTACCTGATACAGCTGGAAGGTCCCATCTACTACGATGCCGAACTCTATCACCACATGGTACGGGCCGTGCTGGCAGGCCAGCGGGTCGGGGATCTGATCGACATGGGCTCGCTCAAGGAGATCACCGGCCTGTCGCGCAAATACGCCATCCCCTTCTGCCTGCGCATGGAGATGGACGGCTGGGTGCGACGGGAAGACAACGATCGCCGGGTGCTGCGCCTGCCCGAGGGCAACCCCCTGGCTGACGAGACGCCGGCATGACGGCGCCCACAACCCCAATGACCCTGCCGCCAGAGGCGAGCACCCCGCTGCGCCTCGAGTTTCATATCAACGGCATTGTGCAGGGGGTCGGCTTTCGCCCCTTCGTCTATGGCCTGGCCCTGCGCCATCGCCTCACCGGCTATGTGCTCAACGATGCCAGCGGCGTCACCATAGGGGCAGAGGGTTCTCCCGCCCAGCTCGCCGCCTTTGGCCGCGACCTGCGGGCGCTGGCGCCGCCGCTCAGCCGCATCGACAGCTTCGACCAGCGGGCGCTGCCGCTGACGAGCGACCCCGATTTCGATGGCCAGTTTCATATCAGGGCCAGCCAGCAGCAGAGCGCGGCCACGGTGGCCATCTCGCCGGATCAGGGGATGTGCGAGGCCTGCGCCCTGGACATCGCCAATCAGGCGGATCGCCATCACAACTACCCCTTTACCAACTGCACTCACTGCGGCCCGCGCTACAGCATCATTCGCCGCCTCCCCTACGACAGACCCCACACCGCCATGGCCAGCTTCGCCATGTGCCCGCGCTGCGCCAGCGCCTATGAGGATCCCCTAGACAGGCGCTACCACGCCCAGCCGGTGAGCTGCCCCCAGTGCGGGCCGCAGCTTTGCTGGCGCAGCGGCACCGGCGAGGCGCAGGCCAGCCGGGAGGCTGCGCTGCAGGCGGCCGCCCAGGCCCTGCAAGCGGGGGCCCTGGTCGCGGTCAAGGGGATGGGGGGCTACCACCTGATGTGTGATGCCCGCAATGAACTGACCGTGGCCCGGCTGCGCCAGCTCAAGCGCCGCGCGCGCAAGCCGCTGGCGGTGATGATGGGATCCCTCGAAGAGGCGCGCTTGCACGTGACCGGCAGCGAGGCCGAGTGGGAGCTGCTCTGCTCCCAGCCAAGACCCATCACCCTGCTGCGCAAGCGGGAGCCTGACCAGCAGTCGTCCGACACAATACCGCTGGCTGACGCCATCGCCCCCGGCATCCCCTACCTGGGGGTGATGCTGCCCTATACCCCGCTCCACCAGCTGCTGCTGGAGACCTGCGCCATGCCGCTGGTGGCCACCAGCGCCAATGGCCGCGGCAGCCCGATCCTCATCGAGTGCGAGGCGGTGATAGCTGAGCTCGGGAGCCAGATCGACGGCATCCTGGACCACGATCGCCCCATACTGCACCCCTGCGACGACAGCCTGGTACAGTGGGCCGGCGGCAAGCGCCAGACCCTGCGTCTCGCCCGGGGTTATGCCCCCTGCACCCCCAGCCTGAAAGAGCCGGTGGCCCGGCCCCTTCTGGCGGTCGGCGCCCAGCAGAAGAACCAGCTGGCGCTCGCCTTCGGTCGCCAGCGCATCTACAGCCCCCATATCGGCGATCTGCACAGCCTGCCGATGCAGGGGCACTTCGAGCAGACCCTGGCCACCTTCCGCGAGCTCTACGATCTCGCTCCAACCCTGCTGGTGTCGGACCGCCACCCGGGTTATCTGAGCCACCAGTGGGCCAAGGACTATTGCGCGGCAGAGGATGCGACCCATCTCGAGGTGCAGCACCATCACGCCCACCTGCTAGGGGTGATGGCCGAGCACGACCACAGCGGGCCCGTGCTCGGCTTCGCCTTCGACGGCACGGGCCTCGGCGACGACGGCACCCTCTGGGGGGGCGAGCTGCTGATCGCCGACGTATGGGGGTTTGAGCGAGTGGCGCACCTAAGACCATTTCGGCTGATCGGCGGCGAAGCCGCCATCCGCGAGCCGGTACGCCAGCTGCTGGGGCTGCTGTTTGAATCCGCGACCCCGCGCGAGATCGGCGAGCTGAATATTGCGGTGATCGACCAGTTGCCCGCCGATCGGATCAATAACCTGCACCAGCTGTGGCGCCTGGGCCGCAACGCCCCCCACACCAGCTCCATGGGCCGACTGTTCGACGGGGTCGCCGCCCTGCTCGGCCTGATCGATACCCCCGACTACGAGGGCGAAGCGGGGCTGCTGCTGGAGGCGGCGGCGCTGCGACTCACGCCCGGCACCGCGCCCTGGCCGCTGCAATTCGGGATCACCGACCAAGAAGACGGCCCCCTGCTGATCGAATGGGCGCCGCTGCTGGCCGAGCTGCTGCAATGGCGCGCCAGCGTCGAGGTCGCCAGGCTGGCCGCCGGCTTTATCCGCGCCATCGGCGAGCTCATCCTCACCCTGAGCCAGCGCTTCCCCACCCACCCTGTGGTGCTGGGAGGCGGCGTCTTCCAGAATCGCGTGCTGATGGACCAGCTCCTCCCCCGCCTCGCCGAGGCCGGGCGCGAGGTCTTGATAAGCCAGACCCTGCCCCTCAACGACGGCGGCATCGCCGCGGGCCAGCTCTGGTTTGCCATCCACCATGTTGCGAAGGAGAGGGCCAAGCCCCTCTCCCCCGCCATTTAGGAGTCTCTCATGTGCCTTTCCATTCCCTCTCAGGTGGTGCAGTTGCACCCCGAAGATAACTGCGTCACCGTCGACACCCTGGGGGTACAGCGCCGGGTCAGCTGCATGCTGCTCGAGGATCCCCTGGCCCTGGGGGACTATGTGCTGCTCCACATCGGTTTCGTGATGAGCAAGATTGACGAGGAGGAGGCCCAGGCCAGCCTGGAGAGCTTCCGCCAGATGGTGGCGCTGATGCCCAAGCAGGACATCTTGCCATGCTGACGCTCAATGACCTGTTTCAGGGCTTTCGCCAGCCCGAGGTGATCCGCGCCCTCGCCGCCCAGATCCACGCGCTGGCCAAGGATATGCCCGAGCCCCTGCGGGTGATGGAGGTGTGCGGTGGCCATACCCACACCATCATGAAGTACGGCCTGCCCCAGCTGCTGCCGGACAGCATCGAATTCGTCCACGGCCCCGGCTGCCCGGTCTGCGTGATGCCCAAGGAGCGCATCGATCAGGCCATAGAGCTGGCCGGTCAGCCCAACGTCATCCTGGTGACCCTGGGGGACATGATCCGGGTGCCGGGCTCCAAGGGATCCTTGGCCCAGCAGCGGGCCAGGGGCAGCGACATCCGCCCGGTCTACGACCCGCTCGATGCGCTGCGCATCGCCACCGAGAACCCGGACAAGACGGTGGTCTTCTTCGCCATCGGCTTCGAGACCTCCACCCCCATGACGGCCGCGCTGCTGGCGGCGGCTGACGCAGCCGGGGTGAACAACCTGCTGTTTCATATCAACCATGTGCTGGTGCCCCCCGCCATTCACGCCGTGATGGCCGATGGGGTCGCCAAGGTGAACGCCTTCATCGGCCCCTCCCACGTCAGCGTCATCACCGGCGCCGACATCTATCTGCCCATAGTCGAGCGCTATCGGGTGCCGGTGGTGGTGAGCGGCTTCGAGCCGGTGGACGTGATGGAGGCGCTGCTGATGATGGTGCGCCAGAAGGTGGAGGGACGCTGCGCGCTGGAGGTGCAGTACAGCCGCGCCGTCACCGCCAGCGGCAACCAGGCCGCCCAGCGGCTGGTGGCCCATTATTTCGAGACCCGCGAGCACTTTCGCTGGCGCGGCCTCGGCGACATCAACGCCTCCGCCCTGCGCCTGCGGGACGCCTTCGCCGCCCGCGATGCGGAGCGCCACTTCCAGCTCAGTCAGACCCCCATCGACGATCACAAGGCGTGCCAGTGCGCCGACATATTGCGCGGGCTGGCCAAGCCGAACCAGTGCAAGGTCTTCGGCCGGGGCTGCACCCCGACCCAGCCCATGGGCAGCTGCATGGTCAGCTCAGAGGGGGCCTGCAACGCCTACTACCGCTATATGGGGATCCAATGAGCATGAGAGAAATTCAACTTAGCCACTGTGGTCGGGTGATGGGTCGAGATGAACCCGTCTGCTTCTATCACTACCTGGAGACCCCATCCCGATGAGAGAGATTCAACTTAGCCACGGTGGTCGGGTGATGGGTCGAGATGAACCCGTCTGCTTTTATCACTACCTGGAGACCCCATCCCGATGAGAGAGATTCAACTTAGCCACGGTGGTGGCGGTGTCGAGATGAACCAGCTGATCAACCAGCTCTTCTTCCGCCACTTTGGCAACGAGATCTTGCTGCGCGGTGAAGACGCGGCCCTGCTGCCGGTACAAGGCCCCGTCGCCTTCACCACCGACAGCTTCACCGTCTCCCCGCTCTTCTTCGAGGGGGGCGACATCGGCAAGCTGGCCATCGCCGGCACCGTCAACGATCTCGCCATGATGGGGGCCAGGCCCGAGTACCTGAGCTGCAGCTTCATCATCGAGGAGGGCTTCCCCTACGCCGATCTCGCCCGCATCGTCGAGTCCATGGCCTCCGAACTGACCAAAAGCGGCGCCCGCATCGTCTGCGGCGACACCAAGGTGGTGCCGAGGGGGGCGGCGGACAAGCTGTTCATCAACACCAGCGGGGTCGGCACCTTCCCCTTGCCCGAACAGAGCCGGGGGATCTCGGTGCGCAACCTCAAGCCAGATGACGCCATCCTGGTGTCGCGGGATATCGGCAGCCACGGCGCCTGCATCCTGATGGCCCGCGACGCCCTGCAGCTCGGCTCCGCGCTCAAGAGCGACTGCACCACCCTCTGGCCCCAGGTCGAGGCGCTGCTGGCGGCGGGGCTCACCCCCCACGCCCTGCGCGACGCCACCCGGGGCGGGCTCGCCGCCGTGCTCAACGAATGGAGCACCGCCTCCGGGGTCGCCATCGAGCTGGAAGAGTCCGCCATCCCGGTGTGCGATCCGGTGCGCGGCCTGTGCGAGCTGTACGGCTTCGAGCCCCATGATCTCGCCAACGAAGGCACCATGGTGCTGGCCCTGCCCGCCGGGCAGGCGGACGCCGCGCTGGCGCTGCTGCGCGCCTTCAACCCCTCCGCCAGCCGGATCGGGGTGGTGAAAGAGAGCCCCCAGCACAAGGTGATCCTCAACAATCCCTGGGGCAGCCGCCGTTATCTCGAACTGCCACAGGGGGAGCTGCTCCCCCGCATCTGCTAAGCACCCGGCCAAAGGAGCCCTGATCATGCACGAGATGTCCCTTGCCATGGCGGCCATCGATCTGGCGGCCGAGCAGGCCAGCCAGCGCGGCTTTACCAGGGTCACCGCACTCTGGCTGGAGGTCGGCAGTTTCTCCTGCGTCGACCCCGATACCATCGCCTTCTGCTTCGAGGCCGCCGCCAAAGGCACGGCCGTCGAGGGCGCCAGCTTGCATTTTCAGCACCAGGCCGCCGAGGGCTGGTGCTACGACTGCAGCAAGACGGTGACCCTCACCGAGCGCGGCCAGGCCTGCCCCCTGTGTGGCGGATACAAATTACGAGTCGCGCAGGGCGATAGCCTGCGCATCACCGACATCGAGGTAAGTTGATATGTGTAGCGTATGCGGATGCGGCCAGGCACGAATCGCCGGGCACGATCATGAACATGAACATGAACACCAGCACGAACACCAGCATCATGCCGAGCACGGCCACGATCACGACCATGAGCACGCTCATCGGCAGCCAGCGCCGCGCACCCTGATCATTCACCATCACTACCACCATCAGGGGGATGTCCATCACCACTACCACGGGGTGGGCACTGTGCAGGCCGGCCAGCCTCAGGCTCACGGGCATCATCACGCTCACCCCCATGACCACGCCGCCGACCATGGGCATCATCAGGCTCACCCCCACGATCACGCCGCCGACCATGAGCATCATCATGCTCACCCCCACGATCACGGCCATGAACATAAACATGAGCATGAGCATGAGCATGAGCACCATCATGCCCACTCCCATGACCACGAACACGCTCACGAGCATGGCCATGCCCATCAGCATGCGGATCTGCACTATGGCAAGGGCGCGGCGGGGCTGTCGGTGCCGGGCATGGGCCAGCGTCAGCTGATCGCCATCGAGATGGATGTGCTGGCCAAGAACAACAAGCTGGCGGTCCACAACCGGGAGCACTTCGACCAGGCCGGTCAGCTGGTGCTGAACCTGGTGTCGAGCCCGGGCTCGGGCAAGACCACCCTGCTGTGCGAGACCCTGCGCCGACTGGAGGGCCAGCGCTCCTGCGCCGTGATCGAGGGGGATCAGCAGACCAGTGCCGATGCGGATCGCATCCGGGCCACCGGGGTGCCCGCTATCCAGATCAACACCGGCAAGGGTTGCCACCTGGATGCCAAGATGGTGCACGACGCCTGCCACCAGCTGCCCGCCAATGAAGGGGGCATCCTCTTCATCGAGAACGTGGGCAATCTGGTCTGCCCCGCCGGCTTCGATCTCGGCGAAAAGTACAAGGTTGCCATCCTCTCGGTCACCGAGGGGGAGGAGAAGCCGCTGAAATACCCTGACATGTTTGCCGCCGCCCAGCTGATGATCATCAACAAGACGGATCTGCTGCCCCATGTCAGTTTCGACGTGGCGCGCTGCATCGAGAATGCCAAGCGGGTCAACCCCTACATCCAGGTGATCCAGCTCAGCGCCACCACCGGCGAGGGGATGGACGCCTGGCTCGACTGGCTCGCCAGCGCCTGAGGTTACGAGCGTCCGATTACGCTGCGCTAATCGAACCTACCGCCACCAAGGTGCCGGGAATGTTGATAACAAGAGAGGGAGGCTGATGCCTCCCTCTCTTTTTTATTCTGACAGCAGAAGATGCTCAGGCTGCGTGATAGGTTAGCGTATTCCGCTGCTCTCCTTGCTCGCCAAAGCGGATGATTCGATGACACACCTGCTGTAGCAGCGCCTGCTGGTGGCTGAACACCAGCATGCCGAGCCCCCGGGTATCGCATTCGCGCATCAGCTCTTGCCAGAGCTGGCGCTGGATGTGGGGATCGAGCTGGGCTGTCACCTCGTCGGCGATAAGCACGCGGGTGCGGGGATCGAGCGCCCGCAGCAGGGCGATGCGGGCCAGTTCACCGCCGGAGAGCTGAGACGGTTTTCTGGATAACCACTCGGGCTTGATCAGAAAGCGCGCCAGCGTGGCGTCATCGGGGCGCCAGACATCCCACAGCGACTGGCCGGTGCTGCGATAGGGATTGAAGCTGAGCTCAGGATGCTGGGGCACCAGTTGCACCGGGTTGTAACCCCGTGATGGCAAGGGAGTGCCATCGAGCAAGATCTTACTGCCTTCCCCCGGCTGCCCCCCTGCCGGTTGCCAGCCCGCCAGCACCCGCCCCAGGGTGGTCTTGCCATGGCCGCTCGGCGCCGAGAGACCGAGTCGCTCGCCCGCCTGGATAGTCAACGACAGCCCCTGCCAGAGGGGGCGTTCCCCTTGATGGAGGCTGAGATCCCGTACCTCGAACATCAGCAGACCTCCGGTGCAGAGAAGAGTGAATTGAACCCCGGCAGCGCCTGCCACCGAATACCCGTAGCCAGAGAGAAGGCCAAAGATTGCGACTCAATCATCAAGAAACCTCCGGCGTGCAAAAGAGTGAGTTGAACTCCGACAAGGCCTGCCACCGAATGCCCGCAGCCTGACAAGCGATCCGTTCCAGCGACTCAATCATCAGGAGACCTCCGGTATCGCGAAGAATGAATTGCATTTCGGCAGCGCCTGCCACCGACCTGCCGCAGCCAGAGAGAAGATCAGAGATTGCGATTCAGCCATCAGGAAACCTCTGAAGCCGCGAAGAGTGAGTTGAATTCCGGCAGCGCCTGCCAGTGGGCCCGCAGCATGGCGCTGCCCTGCCCCGCCCGCAGCTGCTGGCTGCTCAGGCTGTCGCTCACCCGCCCCTGATGGAGCGCGACGATGCGATCGGCGAAGCGAGCCGCCAGCGCCAGATCGTGGGTGACCCAGAGGATGCCGCTGCCCTCCTGGGCCAGCTCGCGCAGCTGGGTGAGCAGCTGGCAGGCCAGGGGTTGATCGAGCCAGGCGGTGATCTCGTCTGCCAAAATATATCGCGCCCCGCTGAGCGCGGCGGCGCAGGCCAGGATGCGTTTCGCCATGCCGCCGGAGAGCTGACGCGGGTAATGGGCGAGGGTTTGCACGGGCAATTGGTATCTCAGCAATTGCCGGCTGAGCTGCTCGTGGGAGCCGCTCTGGCCGCAGAGACGGGCGGCGCGGCCGAGCTGGCGCTCCACCGTCAACAAGGGGTTGAGGGCACTCACCCCCTGCGGCACATGGCAGAGGGTATGGCCACGCAAGCGGGCCCGGCCCTCGTCACACAGGGACGCACCATCGAGGGTGATGGTGCCGCCCATGCGCAGGTTGTCCGGCAGCAAGCTGAGGGCGCTTTGCAGCAACAGGCTCTTGCCCTCGCCGCTGCCCCCCACCAGCGCCACTATCTCGCCGGGAGCCAGCTGCAGGCTGACCTCGCTCAGCAACGGCTGCCAGCGACGGCGGCCAAGCCAGCTGTAGCGGGCCGCCTCTATGGTGACGTGCTCGAAGCTCAACATCGCTCATTGCTCCCAAACCAGAGCTGCTGCAGGGCGCGCGAGTAACCTGATCGAACAGCAGCGCCAGCGACAACATCATGAAACTGAGGAAGAGCGCCAGCCAGACTGTGCTGACGCCAGGTGGCGGTTTCAAGTATCAGCATGGTTCCCCCCCAAACCAGAGCTGCTGCAGGGCGCGGGTAGCCTGATCAAACAGCAACACCAGCAGCAGCAACATCAGGCCGGGGAAGAGCGCCAGCCACCAGCCGCCCCCCGCCAGATAGCGCAGGGCATCGGCCAGCAGCAGCCCCAGCGACGCCTCGTGGGCCGCGAGACCAAACCCCAGAAAACTTAAGGCGGCGCTGTGCAGCACCGCATGGGGAAACATCAACAGGGTGCCGATAAACCACTGGGGCAAGAGGCCGGGCAGCAGATGAACACACCAACGCCGCAGCGGCCCCATGCCCTGGCAGCGAGCCAGCACCACATGGTCGCTGCAGGCGATCCGCCTCGCCTCGGCCCGCAGGATCAGCGCGAGCTTGGGCCAGTGGGTCAACGCCACCGCCAGGATCACCCCGTGCATGCCGCCCCCCAGGGTGAAGCAGATGAGGATCAACAGCAGCATGTGGGGCAGCGCCAGCATGGCGTCGATGACCAGGCGCACCGCACTGTCGCATCTGGGATGCAGCAGCGAGAGGCTGGCGGCCAGCATGGCCAGCATGCCGCTGCAAAGCGCCGTGCTGACACCGAGATCCAGGCTGGTGAGGGTGCCCTGGAAGGCGCGCTGCCAGAGATCCCGCCCCATCTGATCGGTGCCGAACCAGTGCAACATGGAGGGGGCCTGATGGCGGGACAGCAGATCCATGGGCACGTCCTGAGCCGACAGGCTCCAGCCATAGCAGGCCAGCAGGATCAGGCAGGTCAACGCAAAACCGAGTCGCAGCAGCGAAGGCAGTGGATTAAACAGCATGACGCCCCTCCCAGCCCTGATTGATGCGGGCCAGCAACCCGCTTGCCATGCTGTTGCCCAAGAACACCAGCAGGGTGCAGAACAACACTATGCCCATCAGCAGGGGGATGTCACCGCGCAGCCCCGCATCCACGGTCGCCTGCCCCAGCCCCGGATAGGCGAATACCTTCTCCGCCAGCAGGGATCCACCGATAAGCTCGCCAAGGGAGGCAAATTGCAGGCAGAGGGCCGGGGTCAGGGCGTGGCGCAATACGTGAAAGCGCAGCATGGGCCAGCCGCCGTCCCCCTGAGCGCGGGCGTAGCGGATAAAGTCGCTGCCGAGCACCTCGGCCACCCGGCCCCGGGTATGCAGAGCGATGTTGCCCATCCCGAGCAGCGCCAGGGTGGTGATCGGCAGTATGAGGTGGCGCAGCCGCAAGGCCCAGTCCACCTGGTCCGCGCCGAGGCCCGGGGTCCAGGCGCAGCAGACCGGCAGCAGCGGCCAGTGCACCGCAAAGAGCGCGAGCAGCAGCAGGCCGACCCAGAAGGTGGGCAGGGAGGCGAGCAGGTAAGCCAGGCGGCAGATGAGCCTGTCCGGCCAGCGGTTGAGGTAGCGGCCAGCGAAAAGCCCCAGCAGCACACCGAGACTGCCGGACAGCAGCCAGGCCCCCGCCAGCAGCGCAAAAGAGGCGGCGAAACGGCTGCCGATCACCTCGGTGACAGGCGCGTTGTAGAGCATGGAGTAGCCGAGATCCCCCCGCAGCACCTGGCCGAACCAGTGCCAGTAACGCAGCCACAGCGGCTGATCCAGCCCCCAGCGGGCGGCGATCCTGGCGTATTGCTCGGGAGGCACGTGCAGCAGATCGTTGCCGATATAGGCCTTGATGGGATCGATGGGGGAGTAGCTCAGCAGCACGAAGCTGGCGAGCGACACCAGCGCGAGCAGCCCTGCCAGCCGCAGCAGGGCCTTTCCCAGCGCCTTGCCGGTCAGACTCAGGGGCGATCTTAGCGGCACGTCCACCGCCAATCCTGCAGGTTGTTCAACAGGGACCAGCTACCGTGGATTTCCGGCGCCCCCTTGCCGAGATCGACGCAGGCGTTGGCCAGATAGCTGTGCTGCACATTGAGCAACCAGGCCCAGGCCGCGTCCCCCTGCACCCCGGCGCCTGTCTTGCCATCCCACTCGACCTGTTGCCAGAACGGCACGGCCGCCTGCCAGTTCGGGGCATCCAGCGCCTGCTTGAGGTGGGCATCCACCGCGGCGTTGCGGTAGTAGCCGGGATTGTAGAACTCGACCCCGGCGGCGGCACTCTGATAGTGGTGATAGAGCTCCATGGGATCCAGGCTCCCCCAGCCCATCATCACCGGATTGGCGTGCATCTCCCGCTCCACCTGCTCCCAGCTGCCAGACTTCAGGCTTACCTCCAGACCGATGGGCTTGAGCATGGCGCGCACCGCTTCGGCCAGATCCCGCCGGGTGCTGTCACCGCTGGTGTACCAGAGGGTGAAGGCGGCGCGCCGGGAGCCCTTGTGGCGGATGCCGTCACTGCCCCGCTGCCAGCCAGCGGCTTCGAGCAGGGCATTGGCATGGGCGGGGTCCCCGTCCTTGAAGGCGCTGGCCGGGTTGTACCAGGGCAGCCCCTGCACCGCGCTGTAGGCGGGGATGGCATGCCCCTCCAGCAGTTGATCGGCCAGCAGCTGGCGATCGATGGCGTAGTTGATGGCGCGGCGCACCGCCACGTCCGAGGTTATGTCGTTGCCGACGGGGTTTCCCTTGGCATCCTTGCCGCCGGCGGGCGGGATGGGGAAGACGATGCCGCGGTTCTCCACGCTCGGGCGCACCCAGAGTTTGAGAGACGCCGGCACCGTCGGCGCCAGGGAGGGGGCGATGCGCACCACGTCGAGCTGGCCGCTCTGGGCGGCGGCATAGGCGCTCTCCTCGTCGATGAAGACGAACACCAGCCGCTTGAAATCGTTGTGCTCCCCGACGTAATAGGGGTTTTCCTCCACCACCAGCTGCTGGCCGGGCAGGAAGCTGCGCAGCCGGTAGGGGCCGGCGCCGACGGGCTGGCGGGCGTAGCGCTTGGGATCGTAATCCCGCTTCGACACTATGCCGAGGGATCCCAGCACGTTGACGAAGGTGCTCTGGGGGGCGCTCAAACTGATGGCCACCTCCAGCGGGGAGACCACCCGGGCGGCGACGAAGTTGCCCATGTCGATCTTGCCACCGCCCTTGGCTGCACTGTTGTAGGTGAAGGCCACATCCTCGGCATCGAGCGGCGCGCCGTTGGAGAACTTCAGGCTGGGCTTGAGGCGGATGAGCCAGCCCTTGCCATCCTCGCTCGGACTGACCGACTCGGTCAGCAGGTTCTGCCAGCTGAGATCGGCCCCCTGTTTGAGCAGCGGGCTGTGCAGCAGCAGGTAGCTGCCGTGGCTCCAGCCGAGCAGCGGATCGAAGCCTTCGGTGGGCTCGCTGCCGATGGCGAGCTTGAGCTCGGCGGGTATGGGCTGGGGGGCGGCGCTCTGCGCGCCGGCGCCCATCGAGAGGGCCAGCAGCACGGCGGCGCCAAGGGGTTGGATCGTCATCAATGTTCTCGTCTCTTGCTGCCACCCGGGAAGAAAAGTGGCCACCACTAAAAGCGAATGAGGGGCCTGATGGGCCCCATGTCTATCTTTGCCGGTGCCGGCAGGCTAGCGCTCTCTCGCGCCAAACAGCCGCCTGCGCCCCAGATCCACCGCCCCTGTGCCCTGTTGCAGCGGCAGGGAGTGCAGCATCCTGAGGGTGCTGGCCACCAGCGCCCTGCCCGTCTCGGCCTCCAGGTGCGGGTCGAGCGGCGACATCAGCGAGCAGGCGAGCATCTGGCCTATTTCGGGCAGCTCCCCCACCATGAAGGTCATGTCACCACAGGGCAGTTGCAGGGCGAGCCGCTCGCCGCTGCCGCGCCTTGGCCAGCGCTGATCCGGTCCGGGCAACACCACCACGCTCAGCATCCAGGGGGTGAGCACGCAGCCGAGCCACTGATCTTCGAACAACACGCACTCGGCCACTATGGGCATGGCGGAGTGGTAGAAGGGCAGATCGGCCATCTGCTCGCGGGCGATGCGCTCGTACTGGGCCACCAGCAGGGGGGCGGGATCGGCGGCAAAACCCGCAAGCTTCTCCACCGCGTCCGCTGCCTCGGTCAGATGGGGTTGCGCCATGCGCCCTCCTGCTCTCGTGCGGCCCTTTCCTGTTCGGAAAGGGGAATGGCCGGGCAACCGGCCTCGGCCAGCAGGTTCAGGATCCGCGCCCTCGCCTCCCCCATCGCCGCCGCCACCACAGAGGTGAGGCCGATGCGGGGTTCGAGGGATTCTGGCTCGACCCCGATCAGGCTGAGCCGCCTGGGCGACTCCCCGGTCATGTGCAGCGCCGACAGCACGTCCGCCAGCCCGAGCTGATGGGGGGAGATCTTGCGGCCAAACAGGGTCGGGATCTCCTCATCCTTCAGGGTGACGACGGTGCCGGGCGGATTGCCGCTGCGCACCGCGTCCACCAGTATGAGGTGGTCGCGGTTCGCCATCTCCTCCAGCAGCTCCATGCCGGCGGTGCCGCCATCGAGCAAGTCGATGCCGGGGGCGAAACGGTATTCGCGCTCCAGCGCCTCGACGATGCGCACCCCGACGGCCTCGTCGCTCAGCAGCAGGTTGCCGACCCCCAGGATCAAGGTGTTCATCACAGCACCTTCACCTGGGTCACTTCCCCGTTCTGGGTGTCCACCACGTGCACCGCGCAGGACATGCAGGGATCGAACGAGTGGATGGTGCGCACCACCTCGAGCGGCTTGGCGGGATCCGCCACCGGGGTGCCGACCAACGCCTGCTCGTAGGGACCGGGCTCGTCGTTGAAGTTGCGCGGGCCCGAGTTCCAGGTCGACGGCACCACCGCCTGATAGTTCTCGATCTTGCCGCCCTTGATGACGATCCAGTGGGAGAGCATGCCGCGCGGCGCCTCCTCGAAGCCCACCCCGCGAAACTCCTTGTCCGCCGGGATCTCGGCCTTGATGTAGGCGCTGAAGTCCCCCTTGCCGATGTTGTCGATGAGCGCCTGCCACTGGTGGGACAAGGTGTCTTTCAACACGCAGCAGCGCACCGCCCGGCCTATGATGCGACCCATGGTGGAGTGCAGCTGCGCAGGCTTGATGGCCGAGCCGGTCAGGGCCTGGTAGATGCCGTTGAGCTGATCGAAATGGGTCACAGTGCCCGGGTGCTTGGCCGCCAGCTTCACCAGCAAGTCGGCGAGCGGGCCCACTTCGACCACCTTGCCGTAGAAGGTGGGGGATTTGACCCAGGAGTACTTGCCGTCATCCTGCCAACCGGTGTAGTTCGGCTCCGTCTTGCCCTCCCAGGGCTTGAGCGGGGCATCGTCCTTGTACCAGGCGTGCTTGTTGCTCTCGGCGATGCCCTCCATCAGCCAGGCATCCTGGTGACTCTCGATGGGGCGGTAATTCGCCAGATCGCCGTTCTCGATGTAGCCGCCCGGCATCAGGAAGCTGCCGCCGTCGGCATCGGTGGGGAGCTCGGGCACGCTCAGATAGTGCTTGGCACCCTGCCCCAGCGCCAGCCACTCGGGGTAGTGGGCGGCGATGATGGCGGCATCCACCTTGTAGACCTGCTCGATGAACTCGCCGAGCCGATCGATGAAGGTTTTCACATAGAGCAGCCGCTCGAGGTTGAGCACGCTGGGCGCATCCAGGTTGATGGGGTTGGCCACCCCGCCCACCGCCAGGTTCTGGATGTGGGGCGTCTTGCCCCCCAGAATGGCGACGATGCGGTTGGCATCGCGCTGGCACTCCAGGGCTTGCAGGTAGTGAGCCACGGCGATGAGGTTCACCTCAGGGCTCAGCTTCATCGCCTTGTGGCCCCAATAGCCGTTGGCGAAGATGCCGAGCTGGCCGCTCGCCACCAGGGCGCGGATCTTCTCCTGCACCTTGGTCAGCTCCTCGGCGCTGTTGAGGGACCAGGTCGACACCCCTTTAAGGATGCCCGCCGCTTTTTGCGGATTGGCCTGCAGCGCCGCCGTGATGTCCACCCAGTCCAGCGCGGAGAGCTGGTAGAAGTGGACTATGTGATCGTGGATGTTGTGGGCCGCGATGATGAGGTTGCGGATGAATTGCGCGTTGACCGGCACCTTGGCGCCGATGGCATTCTCCACCGCCCGCACCGAGGCGATGGCGTGGATCGAGGTGCAGACCCCGCAGATGCGCTGCACTATCATCCAGGCGTCGCGCGGATCGTTGCCCTTGAGGATCTCCTCCATGCCGCGCCACATGGTGCCGGATGACCAGGCCTTGGTGACGACGCCGCCGTCGATCTCGCAGTCGATACGCAGGTGCCCCTCGATACGGGTGATGGGGTCTATGGTGATACGTTGGCTCATACGTTGACTTTCCCTTGGGCCTGATAATCTTGGTGAACACGTTCAAGCGATGGCAGCACCGGTAACAGCCGGATCAGCAGCAGATAGGCACAGACCTCGATGGCAACGAAGCCAAGGGAGATCAGCACCTCTTCGGCACTGGGGAAGTAGTGATAGCCATTGCCTGGATTGAAGGCGAGCAGTGAGTAGTCCAGTCGCCAGAGGGCGGCGCCCAGCAGCATGCTGAGGGCCCCCAGGAACAACATGCGGGAATCCCGG
Source organism: Aeromonas aquatica (assembly GCF_000764655.1). Taxonomy (GTDB): domain Bacteria; phylum Pseudomonadota; class Gammaproteobacteria; order Enterobacterales; family Aeromonadaceae; genus Aeromonas; species Aeromonas aquatica. Next base: position 7,645 of record NZ_JRGL01000087.1, on the reverse strand, counting down.
CGGCTCTTGTCCCAATGGAACACCAGCAGCGGGAAGATCATCAGCGCGATCTCGCTCCAGAACATGACGGCGTAGCGGTTGAACTCGGAGAGGTACTCCGACTTGTCGTTGATGACGATCTCGGCAAAGCGCAGCGCCACAAACAGGATCAGGAAGATGTCGATCACCTGGGTCAGCTTGTAGAACAGCGGCTTCTCGTTGGGGCCGCGCCCCGCGAGCCCGGCTTGCACCAGGGAGCCTTCGAACACCACTATGGAGAAACCCATGATGAAGGCGGTCAGCAAGGAGAAGACCGGCAGCAGCTCATAGCTTTGCCAGAGCGGATGTATCTTCTCCCCCGCCACTATCATCAGGGATCCCATGGAGGACTGGTGCATGGTGGGCAGCAGGGCCCCCAGCGCCAGGATGAAGAACATGACCTTGTTGATCCGCGCAAGGGAGACCTTCCAGCCGAACTTCTCCATCAGCACGGGGGCAAACTCCAGCGCCATGACCCCTATGTAGATGGTCATGCAGACCGCCGTCTCGAACAGCACCGAGGAGGTGTTGAAGAAACCCGGAATGTAGAAGTAAGGCAGGTTCCAGTAACGGCCCACGTCTATGGTGATGGAGAGACCGCCGAGGGAATAGCCAAACAGGCTGGCCAAGAGCGCCGGTCGCACCAGAGGGTGATATTCGCCCTTGTTGAAGACGTAGACGGCCCAGGCCAGGGCCCAGCCACCGCAGGCAAACCCTGTCCCGATCAGCAGATCAAAGGAGATCCAGAGCCCCCAGGGGTAGCCGCCGTTCAAGTCCGTCACCGAGCCCAACCCGAAGATGAGGCGCTTCAAGATCAGGATGCCGCACAGGACGACGAAAGGCGCCAGCACGATGACCGGCCAGCTGACCAGCTTGCCGCCGAGCGGACGGGCTTTATGTTCACTCATGGTCGTCGCCTCCCTTCTCTTTTCCTTGCCCAGGCTCCTGGTCATGATCCTGTTCGTGTTTCTTGGCATTGCGCCGGATCAGCACGGAGAGACCAGTCAGCACCACCAGAGGCAGCACCATCCCCTTGTAGAGGGTGTGCTGGATGTGCTCGGAGCGGGCGCCGGAGGAGAGCTCCGGCAAGTCCGGCATGTCGAGCTTGGTATAAGGCACCCCGGCCAGCACCAGCACCTGGGTGCCGCCCCCCTCCTTCTCGCCATAGACATAGGGCTGATAGCTCGGCACCTGGTGGCGATAGGGATCGTTGGCGGTGAGCGTCTGGCGCGGGTAGACGTACTCGCTGCCGGGGGTCGCCAGCAGACGGCGCCTGGCCTCGGCCATCAGATCCTCGCGGGTACCGAAGATGACGGCGCCGGTGGGACAGACCTCGACACAGCCGGGCAGCTTGCCCTGATCGATGCGCGCAAGCCCCTTCTGGTTGCACAGCTCGCACTTGTGGATGGCGCCGAGCGGGTTGTCGTAGTCGTACTTGGGCACGTCGAACGGGCAGCCCACCATGCAGTAGCGGCATCCGGTGCAGACATCCGGGTCGTAGTGAACTATGCCGGTCTTGGGATCCTTCTTGAGGGCCTGCACCGGACAGACGGAGACGCAGTTGGGATCGACGCAGTGCATGCACTGCTTCTTGATGTAGGCATAGCCATCCACCAGCTGATCCTTGCGCTCCCCCGTTCCGCTCTTCCACACCTGAATGATGTTGTTGGTGTAGGGCGTCAGTTTGTCGTTGTTGGACCAGGTCTGCTCACCGGCCGGACTGGCCGGGTTGCCGTTGAGCCGCTGACACTCGGCCACGCAGGCCTGGCAGCCGACGCAGAGGGTGGAGTCGTAGAGCATGCCCAGCGACCCGGGAATGGGCGGCTTGTTCTTGGCCGCCGCCAGCGCCGTACCCGGCACAGTAGTGCCCGCCGCCAGCGCACCGACGGAGGCAAATTTCAGGAAGTTGCGTCTGTTCACGGTCACTCCTCCCGTGATGGGTGCTGCCCGTCTTCGTGGCGTTTCTGCTGGCGACCGAGTTCACGCACCGTCATCAGGCTGACCCCCGCCAGCGCCCCGAGGGCGCCGCCGATGAGGCCGGTGGCCGTGGGCGACACATGCCCCCCCTCCTGGATGGCCACGTCGGGTTTCTCTACTCGCGGGGTGGGATTCTCCACCTTGGCGAGCTGGAAGATCCCCTTGCTAAAGCCGACCCCCTGCTCGTTGCAGCCGTAGCAAGGGTGACCGATCCCAACCGGCCAGATGCCGCCGCCCACGTCGCAGAACTCCAGGGTCGAGCAGTTGCCGTAGGTCTCGGGCCCCTTGCAACCAAGGTGATAAAGACACCAGCCCTGCCGGTGGCCTTCGTCCCCAAATTCCTTGGCGAAGCGGCCGGCATCGAAGTGCGGGCGACGCTCGCAGTTCTCGTGGATGAGCCGCTCATAGGCAAACAACGGCCGCTTCTTGGCATCCAGCGCCGGCAACTTGCCGTAGGTGATGTAGTAGGCGACCGTGGTGAGGAAGTTATGGGGGTTCGGCGGGCAGCCGGGAATATTGATGAGAGGGGTGCCGATATTGCCGAGCGCCTCCTCCAGGCTGACGGCCCCGGTGGGATTGCTGCCGCTGGCGGGCACCCCCCCCCAGGCGGAGCAGGAGCCGATGGCGATGACGGCGGCCGCATCGGCAGCCGCACGGCGGATGTGATCGACGATGGGCTCGCCGGCCACCATGCAGTAGACACCCCCATCCTTGAGCGGAATGGAGCCATCCACCACCAGCACATACTTGCCTTTATAACGCTTGATGGCGTTGTGCTTGTTCTCTTCCGCCTGATGACCAAAGGCCGCCGAAAGCACCTCGTGGTACTCCAGCGAAATGGTGTTGAGGATCAGGTTCTCGATGGTGGGGTGAGTGGCGCGCAGCAGCGACTCGGTACAACCGGTACACTCCTGCGCCCCAATCCAGATCACCGGAGGCCGCTCGGGACTGGTGAGTGCGGTGGCCATCTTGGCCACGGCATTCTGGCTTAACCCCAGGGTTGCGGCCATCCCGGCGCACAATTTCATAAAATCACGGCGATTAATTCCATGAGCCGATAAAAATGTATCCTCGACCATTCTTTTTATTCCCGTCAGTGAGCATTGTTTGACAAATGCTTAATGGCGGGAATGCTATGCCTCCCCTTCGCTCTGTATGTTGATCTCTATCAAGTCAAGGGACATTAGCCGCCGATAAAACTCATCAAGTGTTTCTAAAAAAGCCATACACAGCAATGAGTTATCGAAAATCATTCTCAAACAAAAATTACCCATTAAGGGTTAATTTATGACAATCATGAATTAACCACATTTAAACTTCGGCCTATTCCCGGCATTCGGTGGTTTAAAATGAAAGCGTTGTCACAGCATTTATCATTCGCAGCTGTTATTAGCCCCTGTCCGATTCTGGTCGCAATTCCGAGATCAGTAGTGCCCGGTGTGATCGCAACCAGAAGTCACAAAACCCTGAATTAATTAATCAAAAAATCGATGTTAGCTGAACGAGGTTAAGGCTTGAAATGAAGCACGATCCTAGAGGTGATATAAAGAGCCTCATATAGACCTCTATAATGGCCTTCTATCGCCCCGATCAAGAATGTTTAGGAGGGTCCCCTATGGGGCTGGGTAGGAGGGTACTGTTCAAAACAAATGTGATATAGGTCTCGAATAAGACATGAACTCAAACGACATAAAAAAACACCGGCTTGAAGCCGGTGTTCGAGACCACTAGCAAGGGCACTAATCAATTAGGGAAATTGAATTCATTATCTCTTACTACGTTATCATCAATATCGATTATCGCATGACTAGATATATTTTTTCGCCAAATGGATTGCTTACACAGAAATTATCAAGATCTAACTCAACATTGCTTTTATTGACAGTAAGAAATGCCTTTGCATCCAGTGTTTTCTGCGGAACACCAAATATATAATATTATTCACGTTTAAAACCAAAATAAACAGTATATGTTCCCATATCAGTCCATCGTTGAAGTTGGTTTCTATCATCAAAATTTAAAACCAACTCCACAGCATCTTTTTTACCAAATCGACAGCTTATTCTTATCTAAACAAAATGACACCAACCTTTGTTTTCTTTCATCTATATGACATACTGCTATTTTTATTTCATCAGATAGACATAAGCTATTATCTTCTCCGTTAGCATGTAACGGCTAACGAAAGTGTTGCTAAAGAAACGAGCATAGACGGGTATTTAATTTCAAAACAACCTCATTTATTCATGCCTACACTCACCCGTACATTCGCTTTGTAATATTATATTATTTCATGTAATTCACTAAAGTTATTGATAGTAAAGGATATCGACTTGTTATATTTAAGCGATTATAGTGAAATGCTTCTACTACATGGATAATTCAATCTGAGGTGATAAAAAGCACTGACTATCGCCAGTGCCTCTATAATCTATCAAGAGATGTTAAATACATTTCACTCGCATTTATTTATGACGATATAATTTTTATCACTTAACGCAGAAAAATCAGAGTCTGCTTTCCATATATATTTTGATGTATTTTTTTCGAAAAAGCCCTTCCATGATAACTTCATCTTATCGCCACTTATTACAGCATCGGCAATAGCATTTTTCTTGGAAAATTCATCCCAATTAAGCATCATCCCTCCCCGCCCCAAATCAAGTGGTTCTTCAAGAAAAAACGATAATGAATTATCATTCCGAACTACTGCAGCACCCACTACAATTTGATTTGAGTTAACTATCATCTCCGCTTCACCTTTATTCTTAAAAAGAATATTCCCTATTCCTGATTCACAATCAATGGCCCACCGTTCATTGGCACCAACATTAAATGAAAATAAAAATGTAAAAATAAAAAAATAAATTCTAAAACTCATTTGTCACCCCAAAAGATATTTTTAAGTCCGTTTTTCCATCAAGTTCTTCTTTTAAATATTGATCAAAAATAGACAATGCCTCTCCCATCGTTTTTGATGGTTGCCCATATCGGCCAGGTGGAAGACTTGCCCACTCATAACTTAACTTATCTAATGCTCCCTCAATTTCACCTCGTCTTATTTTATCCAATGTCCCTTCCCTTTTCTTCTTAAATAAGATAAGGCAAAAAATATCTTGGGACAATGGAGAGAAGTCATTTACATTATATTCTTTCCTAGCCTTAACCATCGATGGGTCATCCCACGTATAACCCATTACTTGGTATGCCCCTGCCGCACTGGAAATCAACTTACCAGATTTTATTTTTATTCTAGGATGATCAGAAAAGTCTCGACTGTAATCCTTTATAAATGACTTGCCACTAAAGAGCGTTTCATATCCTTTATCTCCAATAGTACCTTCACCTACTCGTAGCATTCTCATAAAAGCTCTAACTCGAGCATCACTTAACGTCGGTACTAAATTTGTTTGCAAATAAAGTAATGGGTATAGATGCCAAATCTCCTTCTCAAACTTTAACTTGGCAGCACTCTGCATCCACTCCAGCTTATCGATCCGCTGTTTTTCATGATCCACCAGTTGGTCAAAATCGGGCAGACCAATCTTGGCCATTAACTTGTCCAGCCATAGATAACTGCTGGCCGAGGATTTTTCGTACCACTCGCTGGGGTGCTTGACGATTAGCTTATGAAGTTGATCGGCATTACCGCTATTTTGCAGTGCAGCCTGGAGCTCTTCACTGCTAAGTTCACCATTGCCATCGGTATCAAAACTTTTTACCAGATTGGTAAAGAATGCAGGCGGCGCATCGGGATCCAGATAGCCATCGGAGCCAGAGCCATCGATCTTTTTAAAACCGAGCTTCAGCCAGTCATGTTGACTCAGCAGCTCGACTTGCGATTTCTCGACATATTTTCCTGACGAGACGCAGACCCATTCCTTCTTTGCGTCATCTTTCTCCAGCATGGGCGATTCAATCAGATCTTCCAGGCTCTTGCCCTCGGTCTTCACCCACTGATCTTTACCATCCTGTTTTTGCTTCTCATGCAAGACAAGCTCTGCCGGTACCTTGGCATAGGTAGCACCGCCTTTTGTATTGGCCTTGTTGGACAATACATCGTCCAGTCTGGGATCCTGGGTGAAGACCTCAAGATGCACCTGATGCTTGCTCTGTTTTCCCCCCATCAGGGATCCCGGTGTTTCCACCAGGCCGAGATAACCGATGGTCTCCCCCGCCGCGATGGCGACCGGCGAAGACAATACATATAACTCGCCAAGATGAGACGGTGCGCGCGCATTCACCTTGATATATTCATCTTCCACGCATACCCAGGCCAAGCCACAACTTCCTGGCGCCCCGTCCACACTCGGCATCACATATTTGCATCTGGCCATCTTGCGCGCCTTGTCACCCACCCAATGAAATTCGAGTTGGTGCGCATCATACTGCACTTTGGTGCCCGCTGGCAGGGAGACGCTGCTACTGCCGGCCATCAGACGACCAGTCTCATTATCAGGAGTGGGATCTGCCCGACCAGCCATATTGGTCAGCAACTCGGCGTCTATCTGATCGAATAGCCAACTTGGCAGATTGGGTTTGATAAAAGTCACCGCATCCGGGCTATTGGCAATCCAGACCGAACTCCCTTCGCTGACCAATACCCCCGCTTTCTCACCCTCTGTTGTTTGGGTACTGGAAAGCGGGCTCTTGATGGTCACCTTGATGAAGTCATACTCCTTGCCGCCTACCATGCCTTTTTGCGGCGGGGTACCGCTGTCTATTTCCAGCTCGGTATCCTTGGGTAGCGCGAAGCGGGGCAAGGCCGCATCGGCACGCTTCTGATCCTCATCAGGGTTGGCATGGGGCACCGAATTGCGGGCATTCCAGTTCTTTTTCAGCACCAGTTTCTCGGTATTCTGATAATGCTGCCAAGGCAGTAGGTGCATATAGAGCGAATAGAAGGTGAACTCGTTTTTCGCCTTTGTCTCTGGATTCATTTCACAATATTCATGCTGCACCAGACAGAAGCAGTTGGAATAGCGCAGGGATTCTCCCTTGAATTCGGAGATCAGGTAATCCTCCATCATCCTGAATGCCACTACCTTGCCATCGGCGATGGCCCTGACGGGGTATTTATCCTTGCACCAAGGGGCGCTCTTGTCGCTGATATGAATGCCACCGTGCCACTTGTTGTGATTGCCGAGCAGATAGTGACCTGACTTTTCCCCATTGATCAACGCTGTCAGCGCCTTGGCGTCCTTGAACTCTTCCCCTTTGGCCGTGAGGATGGGAAATGCAAACTTCATGCTTTCTCCTTATTCAGAAAAGAGGTAGAACGCCATGGGTTTCTGCTCCTTGAGCAGCGCCTCCATCGCCTTCTCGGTGGGAATGGCTTTGAGCAGCTCTACCGCATCGGGCGCCTTGACCACTTCCACCGCCTTGGGAACGATCGGAGCCTTGCCTGCCCAGCCAGAACCGGAACCCGCGCTGCCGCCGGCATTGAGCTTGATGGCGGGCCCCACCAGCTTGATGCCGCTCGGATCCACTTTCACGAAGCTGCCACCGCCCTTGAGGGTGATCTCGGCCCCCGCCTCCAGCACCAGCTTGTCCCCCACCTTGATATGCACCTCCTGCCCGGCCTGTACCAGCAGGGATTGCCCCAGCTTCTGGTGCAGGGAGGCATCCACTGTGAGCGAGTAATCGGCTT
>NZ_JRGL01000086.1 GCF_000764655.1 Aeromonas aquatica | reverse complement strand
CGGGGCTGGCGAGCTCCAGTCTCAGCTGGAAGGGGCCATTTAACGCCTCTTCCAGTGCAAACTCGGCCACTACTAAGGTGCTCTCGGGCAAGGCCCCCACCTTGACGGTAAATTGTAATCCTGTGCTGTCTGCCATCGGTGCGCCTCTGCTGTCGGCCCCGCATTTCTGCCGGCTGGCCTCAAGATGGGGGAAAGATCCACCATGGTCGCCGCTGTTTCGCCACCATGGCTACCGCACGCCCCGAAGGCGTGCGTGAAGATCCGTCGTCATGTTCTTTCTTGTGCCCGCTCGGCAAACAAACGGGCAGAAGGAAGGCATGGCACAGACAAGAAACGACTGGGGGACACGGGTACCTGGACAGTGGCTTGCACAGGATGGGCCCCCCAAAAGATGAGGAGCACCCAAACGGGTGCTCCTGCATGTCATCATGCTTCGATGGGCGCGCGCCAGTCATCGGCACCGGAAGTACCGGCAACGGTGTGCTCCCAATCGATTTTGCGGTAGGCCAGGGAGACCTGGATCAGCTGGGTGAAGTCAGACTTCGCCGGATCCTGGCAGTGCGGCATCTGGCAGTCGATGTCGACGATGGTGGCGTCGGTCAGCACGGTAGAGAAGAAGTGCTCCTGCTTGCCTTCGACCGAGGTGCGATACCACTTCAGGGTCACTTTCGGCAACATCTCGCCGGAGGCCAGGGAGTTGTACATCAGCGGCACGGCTTTGTTCAGCGCGACGGTGAATTTGAACGGCTTGTGGACACGTTGGCCAGCCGGCTGACCGGATTGCGGGTCGGTCGGCACCGTGACGATGTGCTGGAATTCCTGCACCAGCATCTCGTCTTCATGACCTTGCACGAAGATGTTGCCGACGGAGTCAGAGGTGAAGGCACCGGCGGTGATGTTGCCCTGGGTTTTGCCTTCGATACTGATATAACATGGAGTTGGCATGGGTATGCTCCTGATGGGTTGAACGGTAATGACACTCGACCGAAACCCTTAGCAGTGACCATGCCACCCATTAAAATTAATATATTTCAATGACTTATAAGTAACCCGGCACGACTACCAGTATGAATAGCGCAACGAATTGTGTTTCCCCCTCTTTTAAACCACCAATGATTGCCTGACTGGAATAATGTTCCGCACCGTGCGCAATTTGTTGCGCCATGCAGACGAGTTCACTGCTTCTCATCCACATTGGCGACGGACGCCAGCTCGACATTCAACCTGACGACTCCCTGCTTGAGGGCCCAGGAGATGGCCTGGCACTTGCTGCTCGCCCCCAGCTTGGTGACCACGTTGTTCAGATGAAACGTCACGGTACGCGGGGTGATCCCCAGGATCTGGGCGATGTCGCTCACCTGTTTGCCCTCTGCCGCCCAGCGGCACACCTCCAGCTCTCGCAGGCTCAAGGCATCGTGGGGCGACAGGCCCACCAGGCATACCCGAGCCACGGCCTCGAAGATATGCATGGATAACCAGGTGAGGGAGGGGGTGACGGCCAGCCACTGCTGCCCGCTGCGAGGTTCACGGCTGATCAGGGAGAGCAGACCCACATGCCCATTGGCGCCATGCCAGGGAAAGGTGATGCCATCTCGCAATCCCGCCTCCTGGGCCAGCGTCATGACTGCCAGGCTCTGCTCATCACATGCCCCCTGCGCCATGAGCTCGGCCCACAGAATGGGCGTACTCTGCACCATGCCACGCTGCACCACGGGATCGATGGCAAAGAAGTTTGCCTGGGTATAGGCATCCACCCAGCCTTGGGGGCAGCCATTGAAGATGATGACATCCGGGCGCTGTATGGTGCTGGGAAGCAACAGAGCCAGCCGGAAATAATCAAACCCCATCTGGCGCGTCAGTTTGCGCAGCAAGGCCACTATGGTGCCTTCATCGCTGGCCCGATCGAACTGGGAAATGAGATCTAATGCGTCAGTTGTATCCATGTCATGATGCTGCTTTCAAAGGGTAACCATATTGTTCAGCATGAATTCCAATAGGGGCTGAATCACATCTAAATAAGTTGAGATACGTACAATATAAAAACAAAAACCAATGAATTCAGTTGCTTGGGTTATATACAAAGAAACAATAACTCACCGTAACTCAAACTATGCCACTCCCATTAAAATACAATGAAGGCATATTTATCGATATATTGTACATATTTTCATTTAATTACCACTAATTACGCTCGATAAAAATAACCACTTCAGCATATTCGACTAATGGCACCTTACCTGATAGCGGCATATCCAAAGAAGGATCCTGAGACAGCGTATTTGCAGGGCTTGGTCGGATCGGGTAAATCAAGGAAGACAGCGCGCCTGGGAGCAGGCTTTTCCTCGGCATCGTGCAACAACAGGTCCATCACACTCCGGACGGTGGCTTTATACGCCCCGCACGCCAGACGGCGGTTGATATCGGCAATCACCGGCTCGATATCGGTCAGGTGTCGCCCATATAGTGTGCGCCCGCCTGCCGCAGCCAGGCCTCTGCCGGAGTGCGCTGGATTGACAAGCGACTGGCCCACCTTGCCGCTGGCTAGGTGGACAAATGGGCAACTATCCCCGGAACCGGCCGGGCGATTCACCCTTATGACTTATGAAGAAGCAAGTGAGATTGACGCAGTCAACTTACAGAATAGACACTCCATATTTCCATGATTAGTTGCATCGATTCAGTGCTGTGTCCAACCCAGTTCATCTCGATAGCATGCCAGCCAACACTTAATGACATACCAAGTGGCATACTAAAAATCACAGACACAAAAAAGCCCAACCGATTCAATCGATTGGGCTATATAAATGGCGGAGGAGGTGGGATTTGAACCCACGGATGGTCGCCCATCGCCGGTTTTCAAGACCGGTGCATTCAGCCGCTCTGCCACCCCTCCGCAGCAGTGCGCCGAATACTACCCATCGCGATCCGGCTTGTAAATCCCCGTCCTGTCTGTTTGCCGATTTATTGGGCTAAATGACGCATAAAACCCGTAAATTGGGCACAAGCCGTGCTTTTTCAGCCGGATAACTTGACTTGAAAACAGACTCCACCACTATAGTGGCCTCCACGATATTCCCAGCAAGTTGGACCTATGAGAATCAAACATGCCCTGATCGCCGCCTTGACTGGCGCGACCCTGCTTGCGGCGCCGCTGCAGGCGAGTGAGCTGACCAAGACGGATGTCGAGCAGATAGTGCGCGACTATCTGGTCAAGAACCCGGAAATACTGGTCGAGATGTCCAACGCCCTGCGCGCCAAGCAGGAGAGCCAGCAGTCCGCCAACGACAAGTCGCTGATCGAGGCTCATGCCAAGCAGCTCTACTCCAACAAGGATCCCGAGAGCGGCAACCCCAAGGGCAGCCTGACCGTGGTCGAGTTCTTCGACTACAACTGCGGCTACTGCAAGCGTGCCCATCCGCTCATCCAGCAACTGCTCGGCGAAGACAAGGAGATCCGCTACATCTACAAGCAGTTCCCCATCCTGAGCGAGACCTCCTACTACGCCGCCCGCGCGGCACTGGCGGTGCAGCTCGGCCAGCCCGACAAGTACCAGGGCTTCCACGACAAGCTGTATGCCCATCAGGGTCCGCTGTCCGACGAGGCCCAGGTGAAAGCCGTCGCCAAGGCCGCCGGGGTGGACTGGAGCAAGGTCGAGGCGAAGATCAAGGATGGTAGCATCGACAAGAACCTTGGCACCAACCGCGCCCTGGCCGAAGCCATGAGCATCTCGGGCACGCCGGCCTTCATCATCGGCGACCAGATCCTGCGCGGCGCCCCCCGCGATCTGGCGAGCCTGCAGGCCATCGTCAAGGACGTGCGCGCGGGCAAGAGCATTCAGTAATCCTGCCCCGCGCCCATAAAAAACGCCCCGATTTATCGGGGCGTTTTGCTATTCAGGCTTCGCACCTTCAAGTCTGATAGACCGTCGCGAGACGCTGTCAGCAAGGCGGAGAGCTTCGCATGAGCCCTGATCACTGCTTCGCAGCAGGACCATAGCCGTTCGGGTTCTGGCTTTGCCAGCGCCAGGTGTCGACCATCATCTGCTCCAGCCCACGCATCGCTTGCCAGCCCAGCTCGTCACGGGCCAAGGTGGGTTCGGCCCAGCATTCGGCGATGTCGCCGGGGCACGGGGTTTGATCCGGTAGGGGATGGGGCGACCGCTGGCCGCCTCGAACGCACGGATCATCTCCAGCACTGAGTAACCCTGACCTGTGCCCAGGTTGTAGGTGAAGACCCCGGTGTCGCTCCCGATGCGGGCCAGCGCCTTGAGGTGACCTATGGCGAGATCCACCACGTGGATGTAGTCGCGCACCCCGGTGCCGTCCGGCGTCGGGTAGTCGTTGCCAAACACCCCCAGCTCCTTGAGCTTGCCCACCCCGACCTGGCTGATGTAGGGCAGCAGGTTGTTGGGAATGCCGTTGGGATCTTCGCCGATGAGACCGCTCTGGTGGGCGCCGACCGGGTTGAAGTAACGCAGCAGGACGATGGCCCAGCGCGGATCGGAGTTGGAAAGATCCCGCAGGATCTCCTCCACCATCAGCTTGGAGCGGCCGTAGGGATTGGTGGCGCCGGTGGGGAAATCTTCCCGCAGCGGCACAGAGGCTGGATCGCCATAGACGGTGGCCGAGGAGCTGAACACCAGCCGGAACACCCCGGCCTTGGCCATCTCTTCGCACAGCACCAGGGTGCCGGTCACGTTGTTCTGGTAGTAGGTGAGCGGGATCTGGCTGGACTCCCCCACCGCTTTCAATCCGGCGAAGTGAATAACTGATTCGATCCGGTGCTGGGCAAACAGCGCCTGCAGGCAGCCACGGTCGAGAATATCCCCCTCGACGAAGGTGACGGCCTTGCCGGTGATCCGCTCGACCCGTCGCAGGGACTCCGGCGATGCGTTGGAGAGATTGTCCAGTACCACCACCTGCTGCCCGGCTTCCAGCAGCTCCACCAAGGTGTGGGAGCCGATATAACCGGCGCCCCCCGTGACCAGAATTGTCATTTATTTATCCCGTGTTCCGTTGAAACTGGGCCAAGTGTACCCGCCCGGTTTCAACGGGAGAAGACCGGGATGCTCATGGCGCCATCAATAGTCGAGGCTGACGTCCCCCTTGGCGGTGCAGGAGCAGGCCAGCGCCACCCCATTTTCAAGATCCTGCGCACTGAGCGTCATCACGCTCTGGCGCTCTATGATCCCCGTGGTGGAGCAGCGACAGGCGCCGCACACCCCGGCGCGACAGGCGGCCATCATGGTCTCCCCCGCCCCCTCCAGCGCGGCCAGCAGGGTCTGCCCCGGCAGTATCTTCACCTTCTTGCCGCTCTTCTTGAGGGTCAGCCAGAAATGGTTGCTATCGGTAGCCACCGGCGGCGCCTCGGGCAGACCGAACGACTCCTGATGCAGCTGGCCGGCCGGCAGCCCCAGCGCTGTCAGCATGGTGCAGACCGCCGTCATGTAAGGCGCCGGCCCGCACAGGTAGACGTGGCGGCTGAGCAAGTCCGGCGCCAGTTCTTTGAGCATGTCCGGGCTGAGCCGACCGACCCAGGGGTGAGCCGCCGGCGCCTGCTCCAACACCAGCGCGTGGCGCACGCCGGGATGCGCCTCTGCCAGGGCGGCCAATTCACCCGCGAAGATCACATCCTCGGGGGAGCGGGCGCTGTGAATGAAGCGGATATCCGCCTCCGGTCGCCTGGCGAGCTCGTCTCGCAGCATGGCCCACATGGGGGTGATGCCGGAGCCCGCGCTCAGCAGCAGCGGTCGCTCGCAGGGCAAAGCGGTCAGATGAAAGTCACCGAAGGGACCGTCGGCCCGGATCTCGCCCCCCACCTGCAGGCTCTGGTGCAGGTGATGGGAGACCAGGCCCACGTCCTTGATGGTGACCTGCCAGCAGGCATCCTGCGGGCTGGAGGAGAGGGTATAGGCGCGGCACTGGAGCTTGCCGTCTATTTCGGTGTGCAGGGTGATGCACTGGCCAGCCAGCACGGCCGGCAGGTCGCCCGTTAGCGAGGCAAATTGCCAGCTGGTCACATCGTGGGTATCCGCCCGGCGTGCGATGCATGTGAGCGTGAGAGACGTTGAGCTCATCACTAGGCTCCTCTATCGAATGTAAAAGGTCTGATGAACAGCCTTGTTTGAAAAAAAGGCGAGCCAATCGGCTCGCCAAAGGCTTACAACATGCGAAATGCGTCTGGCCGGAAAAAGCCGGGATCAGGCCGCCAGGATCTCGGCCAGATCCGCTTCGGCCGTGGTGGTGCCCTTGAGACCGGACTATGTCTCCAGCACCTTGATCAAGCAGCCAGGATCTCGGCCAGATCTGCCTCTGCGGTCGTGGTTCCCTTGAGACCGAACTGCTCCTCCAGCACCTTGAGCAGGGCCGGGGTCAGGAAGGCGGGGGCGGTCGGGCCGGTGCGAATGTCCTTCACGCCGAGCGCCAGCAGGGTGAGCAGGATGACGATGGCCTTCTGTTCGAACCAGGAGAGCACCAGGGTCAACGGCAGATCGTTGACGCCGCACTCGAACGCCTCGGACAGCGCCAGCGCGAGCTGGATGGCAGAGTAGGCATCGTTGCACTGACCCACGTCCAGCAGACGGGGGATGCCGCCGATGTCGCCAAAATCGAGCTTGTTGAACTTGTACTTGCCGCAGCCCAGGGTGAGCAGCAGGCTGTCTCGGGGGGCGGCCTTGGCAAACTCGGTAAAGTAGGCGCGCTCGGCCTTGTCGCCGTCACAACCGCCCACCAGGAAGAAGTGGCTGATCTCGCCTGCTTTCACCTTGTCGATCACTGCGGGGGCGGCCTGCATCAGGGCATTGCGGGCAAAGCCGATGGTGATGAAGTGCTCGAGCTCGGTGTGTTTGAAGCCCTCCAGTGCCTGCGCCTTGGCCACTACGGCGGAGAAGTCTTCCCCTTCCAGGTGGGTCACACCCGGCCAGCCGACGATGGAGCGGGTGAAGATGCGGTCGCTGTAGTCACCCACGTTCGGGTCGATGATGCAGTTGGAGGTCATCACCACGGCGCCGGGGAAGTTCGCGAACTCCTTCTGCTGGTTCTGCCAGGCGGAGCCATAGTTGCCCACCAGGTGCGGGTACTGCTTGAAGAAGGGGTAGGCCAGGGCGGGCAGCATCTCGCCGTGGGTGTAGACATGGATGCCAGTGCCTGCGGTCTGCTCCAGGATCAGCTTGAGATCCATCATGTCGTGGCCGGAGACCAGGATGCACTTGCCCGGGATCGGGGTGACTCTTGCTTGAGTCGGCTCGGGGTGGCCGAAGGCGGTGGTTTCACCGAGATCCAGCATCTCCATGATCTTGAAGTTGAGCAGGCCTATCTCCATGGCGCACTTGAACAGGGGATCCAGATCGCTCGGATCCGTGCTGAGCCAGCTCATGATGCGGTGGAATTCGGCGGCCACGGCGCTGTCTTGCTGGTCCAGCACCCGGGCATGCTCCATGTAGGCGGCGGCGCCCTTGAGGCCGTAGAGGCAGAGCAGGCGCAGCCCCATGATGTCTTCGTTGACCTCGCTCTTGCCGCGATTGACCGCGGTCTGGGGCGCATGAGCCAGCTGTTCCAGCAGTTCGGCACCCGGCTCGAAGCGGGCGGCGGCGGGCAGCTCGCTGACCTGCACCGCCAGCGCGGTCAGACGGTCGGCCAGTTGCTGGCGATAAGCGATCGCCTGGTTCACATAGCCGACGATGCGCGCGGAGTCGAAGTTGACGTTGGTGAGGGTGGCGAAGAACGCCTTGGGTACGAAGGCATCGATCTCGTCATCGACGATACCATGCTCGCGGGCGGCCAACGCCCAGGCACTGAGGCCTTGCAGCGTATAAATCAGCACATCCTGCAGATCCGAGGTTTCGGCCGTCTTGCCGCACATACCTTGTGCGTAAGCGCAGCCATTGCCTGCCGGGGTACGAATTGTCTGTTCACATTGCACACAAAACATCATGCCTCTCCTAATTGGACATTTCAGTTGCTTGTTTTGTGGCGATTCTATTCCCCCCGGTAAAAACTTAATAGGCATTCAATTTACCAATTAAGTATTCATTGATGCAGATCAAAAACAAAAAAGCCGCCCAAACAGGGCGGCAAAGGGGTAGATATAGGGGAAAGACAACTCAGGCTTGCAACAATATTCGAGCACATCAGGGGCGGAGCAGCATTTAATCATGCTGCATCCAGCCCCTTCTAACGTCAGGCCAGATAGGCTCGCAGCATCCAGACCAGTTTTTCCTGCTGCTGCACGTAGTCGGAGAGGATGGAGGCCGTGCCCTCGTCACCGGCCTCGGCGGCCTGTCCCAGGATGCGGCGCTGAGCTACCAGCAGCTCGCGGAAGCTCTCCAGCAGGGATTCGACGCAGGCGCGGCCATCGTGCAGCCCCTTCTGCTCGGGGATGGCGGAGACCTTCAAGTAGTCGCTGAAGCTGTGCATGGGCACCCCGTCCAGGGTGAGGATACGCTCGGCCAGGGCATCGACTTTGAGCAGCAGATCGTTGTAGATCTCTTCGAACTTCAGGTGCAGCTCGAAGAACTGGTTGCCACGGATGTTCCAGTGGAAGCCGCGCACGTTCATGTAGAGGATCTGGTAGCTGGCCAGCAACTTGTTCAGCTCGGCGGCCAGGGCTTGTGATTGAACGGTATCAAGACCAATGGGGCTCTTCATCATTCACCTCCAGGTGGAAACATTATTGGGAACGGAGTCAGCATATCCCCGCACAGACTCAAAGGACAATTGCTTATACCTTGTCCATTGATAGCGAATGGCTATCGTCAGTGGGAAAAGCACTTGCTTTCATCGCTCGAGCCGCTCGATATAGAGGATCACCTCGCCCAGGTGAATGCCGAACTTGCTGATCTCGGCGCGATTGATCAGGCGATCTTGATCCAGCAGATACATCCAGTCATCGAAGCTCACCCGCACCACCTCCCCGTCCGGCAGGGCCAGATCGAGTTGATAACGCCAGTTCAGGGCAAAGCCTGCCGTCTTGCCCACCGCCTCCCCCACCACATCCGAGGCGGTGCCGCGCCAGTGCCCATCCGCCCCCTTGTTCAAAAACCAGGTGCGGGTCTGCCGGCGGCCGTCGTCGAAATAGAACTGCTCGAACAACTCCCCCTTGCCACCCTGCCAGCGTCCCTGCATCTCGACCCGAAAGCGACTGGTCACTTCGCCGCCACGGTCGGTCACCAGGCCGTGGGCCACCAGCTTGCCATTGAAGAAACGGGCGAGATCCCAGTTCGGGCCCTGCCCTCTATAGTCATCGAGGCTGGCGCCACACCCTGCCAGCAGCAGCAGTGGCCACAGCAGCAGAATGCGCCATGTGCGGTAGAGAGGCATGAGGGACTCCGGTATCAGGGTTGGCCGCGCAGGCGGCGGGTGAGGGCGGGATCACGGCTGTTGTCGGCCAGCCAGATGGCCAGAAACGCGGCCGAGAACTGAGGATCAGGCATGCTGCCCAGCGGCTTGTCTCGCCACCAGAAATGGCCAAGCCCGGCGTCATCCACGTAGAAGGTCAATGCATCCCCCGAGCTCACATCCGGCCACAGGGTCGCCAGCTGTTGCAGCCAGCGGCGTCGCTGATCCTGGTTGCCCACCCCGAGTCGCTGCCACTCCTGCCCAGTCACGGCGAGCAAGTCCTGGCGGGAAATGGATTTGGCATAGGTGATGGTCAGGGCCTGCGGATAGCGACCGGGCTCGTAGTGGCCGCTCTCGCTGTAGAGGGTGGCGTCATAGAGCTTGAACCAGAGCCAGCTCATCTCCCCCTGTCCGACCGGGCGCAGCTGTTGCCAGGGGGCGGTAGAGGCCTGCACGGCAGTGGCCACAAGCAGCATCAGCGCCGCCAGCAAGGTGCTAATTCCATCCCATGTGCCAGCGGGTGGGATCTTCCAGCTCATGCCAGTTCATCTCCTGTTCCTGCAAGGTGTTGATATCCTGCAACACCACGCGAGCCAGCAGCCCCTGCGCATCCCGCTGGCAGGAGACCACCAGATAGAAGTGCGCGTTTGGCCCTTGCTGGCCCTCCCTGGTCCACTTCGAAAACAGCAGCGTATCGGTCGAAAAGGTGCTCATCTTGGCTCACCCTCCAGCTTGACCATTACCCACAGCAATACGGGTAACCACCACACCCAGATCAGCGCCAGTATGAGGGCGCTGATCCCGATGCCCCAAGACAAGTGTACCGATCCCAAGGCGGCTCCCGCCACATAGGAACCCGCTCCCCCCACCATGCCGAGCAGTCCCTGCTGCCAGCGGGGCAACGCCAGCAACCAGCGCAGCCCCTGGCCCAGAGTCAACGCAAATCCGAGCCACAGCAGCCCCAGCCAGAGGGGAAAGCCCTGGGGAAACTGGAACAATCCGAGATGCCAGAGCAGGCCATCAAGCAGACAGCCGGCCAAGGCCAGGGGCCAGCGGCGCAGATCCCCACGGGCATCCGGCGAGCAGAGCAGATGCAACCCCAGCAGCAACAGCAGTGGTCCCGGCTGCTGCCACACCACCGCCAACCACCAATAGAGGTTGAACCCCAACAGTTGCAGCCAGCCCCACATGATTCAGGGGGAGTTCACGGGCCTGTCCCCCGACCAGCCCTCCGGGCCAGGCTTGGCGGCCTCCAGCTGTACCAGGCTGATGGCTCGCTCCCAAAACCCCCCCTCGCAATAGGCGAAATAGAAGTGCCATAGCCGGATGAAGTCCTGGCTGTAGCCGAGCCTCGGCAACTCGGGGGCCAGCGCCAGGAAGCGCTCGCACCAGTGGGCCAGGGTGCGGGCGTAGTGGTGACCGTGATCATGCAAGCGCACCAGCTGCATGTCGGTCTCCCGGGCCAGCAGCCCCGCCATCTGGGAGACGCTCGGCAAACAGCCGCCAGGGAAGATGTAACGCTGGATGAAGTCGACGCTGCGCACATACTGGTCGTGGCGCTGATCGGCGATGGTGATGGCCTGGATCAGCAGGCGGCCGCCGGGTTTGAGCAGGCGCGATAATTGCCTGAAATAGTCAGGTAGGAAAGCATGACCCACTGCCTCTATCATCTCGATGGAGACCAGCTTGTCGTAGCGACCCTCCAGCTTGCGATAATCCTCCAGCAGCAGGGTGATGCGATCCTCCAGCCCCGCCGCCGCAATCCAGTCGCGGGCATGATCGTGCTGGGCCCGAGAGATGGTGGTGGTAGTGACCCGGCAGCCGTAGTGGCGGGCGGCGTAGATGGCGAGCCCACCCCAACCTGTGCCTATCTCCAGCAGGTGATCCTCCGGTCCCAGTGCCAATCGCTCGCAGATGGTCCTGAGTTTGGCCTGCTGCCCCTCCTCCAGGGTGGCATCCGCAGCCGGATAGATGGCGCTGGAATACTGCATGTGGCTATCGAGGAAGCCCTGATAGAGCCGGTTGCCGAGGTCGTAGTGCGCCGCAATGTTGACCCTTGAGCCGGTCAGGGTATTGCGGCTGCCCCAGTGCCGCAGCCTGTTGAGCGGAAAGCTGAGCCAGCCAAATCGCCGCTCCAGCCGATCGAGCATCGCCATGTTGCGGGCCAGCAGCCGCACCAGGGTGACCGGTGCCTGGCTGGTCCAGAGCCCCTCCACCCAGGTCTCCCCCGCCGCTATGCTGCCCCCCAGCAGGAGCCGCCGGTAAAAGGCGGGATCCAGTACCACGACCTCGGCCTGCAGATCCGCCCCGCGCTCCCCGAAGATGAGGCTCGCCTCCCCGTCACGCAGCAGCAGCTGACCATGTTGCAAGTGTCCAAGCAACCGGAACACCAGTTGCCGCGCCCAGCGATCGAGCAGGGGGATGGAGGTTGTGAGTTGCACCAGTTCCATTAGTGAGTCTCCGGGTGGGTGAACAGCGGTATCCGTTTGATGAGGAGCCGCACGGCCTGCCAATAGATGCCGAGCAACACCCGCATGGTCATCCAGGGCCAGCGCAGCAACAGCATGCCGAGCCCCCGTTTGGACAGTGGCTCGCGGGCCAAGGCCAGGGTGGCATCGAACAACTTGGGATCGCCGCTTTGGGGATGACTCTCGATGTGGATCAGGGTCTCCTCTCTGGGCGGGCGAACACGCCAGTGATAGCGCATGGCCAGCGCCATAAAGGGGGAGACGTGAAAGTCCTTGTCGTGGGGCACCAGCGCCGCCAGATCCAGCAAGTAGTAGTGGCGCTCGTTCCAGGGGGTGTTGGAGACCTCGGCCAGCAGATAACGGGCATCGCTCCCCTGATAGCAGAAGTAAAAGTTGACCGGGCTGAAGTAAAACCCCAGGCAGCGCACATTACCCAGCAGCAATATCCTGCCGCCTTGGGCCGCCCCACCCAGCTCGTCCACCTTGTTCCATACCGCCTGCTTGAGCGGCCCCTGCGTCCCGCGCAGGTAATCGCTGCGACGAAACGAGAGCAGGCCGGCGCGCTCGACCCCGAACCAGGGGCTCAGCTGCAAGTCGGCCAACTCGTCCAGATCCAGCCCCAGCATGAACAGAGGGTAGGAGAAAGCATGGGGCCTGGGTGCGAAGCGGCGATGGCGTACCGCCCCTTGCCAGATGCCGCTGATGAGGGCAGCGCTCATAGCTCGGCCCCGAAGCGACGGGTCACATCCAGGGCGCTGCGCACCCCGTCCTCATGAAAGCCGTTGTACCAGTAGGCGCCGCAAAAATGGGTATGCCGTTGCCCGCAGATCTCGCCGCGCGATGCCTGCGCCGCCAGGGCGGCCTCGTTGAACACGGGGTGATGGTAGACGAAGCGTCGCAACACCTTGCGCTCATCCACCCTGCCGGCGGGGTTGAGGCTGACGCAAAACTCGCGGCTAGCCTTAAGCCCCTGCAGGATGTTCATGCTGTAGGTCACCAGTGGCCTGGCCTGCTCGTCATCCCCGAGCTGATAGTTCCAGCTGGCCCAGGCCTTGCGTCTCTTGGGCAAGCTGGCGATGTCGGTGTGCAACCAGACATCGTTGGCCTGATAGCCGATGCCCCCCAGGATGCGCTGCTCCCGCTCATTGGCATCGGCAAGCAGGGTCAGCGCCTGATCGCTATGGCAAGCCAGGATCACCTCATCGAACGGCTCCTCACCTCGGGCGCTCTGGATCACCACGCTGCCGTTCACCCGCCGGATTTCCTGCACCGGGCAGGCCAGGCGGATCTGCGGCTGCCAGCCGGCGGTGAGCGGCGCTATGTACTCTCGCGATCCCCCGGGGATCACGTACCACTGGGGGCGGTTGCTGACGTTGAGCAGGCCGTGATGGTCAAAGAAACGCAGGAAGAAGCCGAGGGGAAAAGCGCGCATGTCGGCCAGGGTAGATGACCAGATGGCCGCTCCCATGGGCAGAATGTAGTGGCGGGCGAAGTAGTCGCTGAATCCGCCCCCTTGCAGGAAGGCGCCCAGGCTCGGCTCGATACTCCCCGTCTGTGGTGCGGCCAGCCAGCGGCGGGCCGTGTGGTTGAAGCGCAAGATCTCGGCGATGAAACGGTAGAAGCGGGGACGCAGCAGGTTGCTGCGCTGGGCAAACAGGCTGCCCAGCGAGTGACCGTTGTACTCCAGCCCCTCGCTCTTGACCGAGAAGCTCATCTCGGTGGGCTGGCGCGCCACCCCGATCCGCTCCAGCAATTTCAGAAAATGGGGGTAGGTGCGATCGTTGAAGACGATAAAGCCGGTGTCGATGGCATAGCTGCGACCGGACAGGCTGACATCCACGGTGGCGGTATGTCCGCCGAGCAGGGGGGCCGCCTCGAACAGGGTGATGTCGTGCAGCTTGTGGAGCAGATAACCGGCGCTGAGCCCCGAGATCCCGGAACCTATGATGGCGATCTTTTTCTTCATGAAGGGGATCCTTTCGAGATGAGGATGCGACCGAGGCGCAGCCAGAGCCCCGTCGGCAACGCCCCCAGCAGGCGCAGCAGCCAGATGAAGCGACGGGGGAAGTGGATCTGATGGCGACCGGCGGCCAGCCCGCTCATGATGGCGCGGGAAGCCTGCTCCACCGTCACCAGACAGGGCATGGGAAAATCATTCTTCGCGGTGAGCGGCGTCTGCACGAAGCCCGGCCGGATCAGGGTCACCCCTATGCCGGCGCCCTGCAGATCGAGGCGCAAGGTGGCCGCCAGATAATCGAGCGCCGCCTTGGAGGCGCCATAGGCCTCGGCCCTTGGCAGGGGCAGCCAGCTCACCGCCGAGCCGACGATGGCGAGCCGCGACCCGGACGCCAGCCGCGGCAGGAAGGCGGCCAGGGCGTGGCCGGTGGCGACCAGGTTGGTCTCGATCACCCGGGCAAAGAGGGCACCGTCAAATCCCTGGGCCAAGTCCATGTATTCGCAGCTGCCGGCGTTGAGGATCAGCAGATCCAGTGCGGGCAGGCCGGCGGCAACCTCTGCCATGGCGGCGCTGTCCCGTGCATCGAACTGCAGGGGGGTGATCCCCTCATGAGCCAATGCCTGCAACCGCTCGCCGTCGCGGCCACAGCCCCACACCTGCCAGCCCGCCTGCCGGTATGTGAGCGCCAGCTGGCGGCCGAGGCCGGAGCTGGCCCCGGTGATCAGCACCCGCCCGCTCATGTGCCCAGCCTTGTGCGGATGGCGCGGATGAGGCTCCCCAGCAGGGGCAACCGCTCGTAGAGCATGGCGCCGAGATCGAAATAGTCGCGGTGCAGGCACACCTTGCCCCAGGCATCGAACTGCAACTGGGTCGCCCCCTCGACCCGGATCGGCTGACCACCGGCGAGCCTGGGATGGGCAAAGGTCATGATCCAGCCAAGCCAGGCCTCGTTGCCCTGTTGCTGCTGGCTCACTATCTCGAATCGGCAGTAGTGCAGTCGCTGATACAGGGAAGAGAAGTAACGGGTGAGCGCCGCCAGCCCCTCAATCCGGTGCGCCGGATCGATGAAGACCACCTGTTCTGCGTAGATCTCCGGCAGGCGGTGCAACTGCTGCCTGTCCAGTTGCAGGTAGAGGACGATAAAATGGGCCAGCGGTTCTTTCATCCTATTTTCTCTCCAGTTCCTGAAACATCTCGATGGCCCTCAGCCGTGCCTTGGCATGATCCACCATGGGAGCCGGATAATCCCCTCTACCCTGCTGCACCAGCCATTCGTGAGGCTGATGCAGCAGGGCGGTCGGCACATCCTTGAGCTCTGTCACCCAGATACGGATAAAGCTGCCGTCAGGATCAAAGCGCTGGCCCTGAGTGGTGGGGTTGAACACCCGAAAGTAAGGGGCCGCATCGGCACCGGTGCCCGCCGCCCACTGCCAGCCGCCGTTGTTGGCCGCCAGATCGCCGTCCACCAGCCGGCTCATGAAGTAATCCTCCCCGAGCCGCCAGTGCAGGTGCAGATCCTTGGTCAGGAAGCTCGCCACTATCATCCGCAGCCGGTTGTGCATCCAGCCGGTGGCATTGAGGCAACGCATGGCCGCGTCGACGATGGGGTAACCGGTGCGCCCCTCGCACCAGGCAGCCAGCGCCGCCGGATCCCAGCCCCAGGGCAGGGCCCGGGTCTCGGCCTTGAACGGCAGGTTCATGGAGAGGGCCGGCACCAGCATCAGCAGGTGGCGATAAAACTCGCGCCAGATGAGCTCATTGAGCCAGACGAAGCCGGGCTGCGCCTTGGACTGGGGCCGGTAGCCGAGCCGCTGTTGCAAGGCCGCCACGCACTGGCGCGGGCTGATGATCCCCGCCGCCAGATAGGGGGAGAGGGTGGAGGTGCCGGCCAGGGCCGGAAAGTCTCGGGTCTCCCCATAGTCCAGTACTCCCTGCTCCAGAAAGCCGTGCAGCCGGCGCTGGGCCTCGGCCTCCCCCACCGGCCAGCGCGAGTCTGGGCTCCCATCCCAAAGATCGGGATCGACCAGGCCCGTTTCGCAGAGCGGTCGCCATGGCAGCGGCGCCCCTCTCGGCGCTGGGGCGCGGTGGATGACGAAGCCATCCTCCTCCAGCGCCTTCAACCAGGCCCGACTGAAGGGGGTAAACACCTTGAACATCTCTTTGGAGCCGGTCAGTACCCGGCCGGGGGGCAACACGCAGCAGCCGTTGAACCAGTGACTCAGGATCCCCTGCCCCTGCAAGGCCTCGCTCACCGCCAGATCCCGGCGCTGCTCGTCGAGCTCGATGGCCTGATTGGCGTAGAGCTGGCGCACGCCAAGTCGGCTCGCCAGGGCGCAGATCTCGGCCGGCACCTCGGCGAAGCGCTCCACCCGCAGCAGGTGCAAACGGATGCCGAGCGCCGCCAGGGATTTGCCCAGCTCGTCGACCTGGGCCAGCAGGAAGCGCTGCCGGATGGGGGCAACCTTGTGCTGTTGCCACTGGGCGGGGCTGATGACGAACAGAGCCGCGACCTCGCCTCTCTCGCCCTCCCGATCGGCGCAGGCGTGGCGCAAGGCCGGATTGTCGGCCAGACGCAGATCGCTGCGAAACCAGACGAGTTTCATGTTCCCTTGCCCTCGCTGCCCGATGTGCCCTGTGGCCGCGGGTCGGCCAGCGCGGCCGACAGGGTCGGTGACCAGGCTTGCTCCGCCAGCCAGGCCGGCTCATAGAGGCTACCCAGTGCCCCGAACAGCCGGACCGAGGCAGGCCATCGTTCGGCCAGCTCTCTCTTGCCGAGCCCGGCACCCAGCAACACCAGCCAGCGGTCGGGTATCCGTCCCGCCAACAGCGTGACCCCTCTCGGATCGCAGGGGCCGACCAGATGTACCTCGTGGCCCTGATTGACGAGCTCATAGGCGCACCAGAGCAGGTCCAGCGGGCCGATCTGGCCCCAGCTCGCCAGGCTGACGGGGCTCCCCTTCTCCTGCTCGATGAGGTGGCGGCCGAAGTGAGCCTGCAGCCAGCTCAGCCAGAAACGCTGCAACAGCTCTCCATCGGGCCGCTCGCGCCACAGGCCGAGCAGTTGATCCAGCAGCGGTTGCAAGACTCGGCTACGGACCAGCTCGAAGGGGTAGCTGGTGAGCAGATCCTGTAGCAGGGCCTCGGCCTTGCGTTGATGGAAGGTGAGCATGGCCTCGCCAAACTGCGCCAGGCTCTGCTGCCAGTGATCGCTGGCAAGGGGACGGTCCGGCTCGCTCAGCAGCCCCTTGACCTGACCAATGCTCACCCCCCGCTCTAGCCAGCTCAGGATCTCGCCGATCTGCCGGATATCCTGCTCGCTGTAGAGCCTGTGCCCCTTCTCGGTACGGGCCGGTTGCACCAAGCCATGGCGTCGTTGCCAGGCTCGCAGGGTGACGGCATTGACGCCGGTCAGGCGTGAGACCTCGCGGATGGGGTAAATCGCCTTTTCTTGCATGTCGAGTCCATTTGATAAGAGAGGATGCCCCAGGTTTACCGCCTTGGCGGTGACCACGGGGCCATGGAAAGCGTCGTCCTCAGCCTTGCTCACAGGCCATACCTGAGCCTGAGCGTTTCCGGATGAGGATTAAGATAGACCTGCTCGGCCAGATAGGGGTTGGGATGTTCGCGCAGGTGGTGCCGCAGCAGGGTCAGGGGCACCAGCAGCGGAAAGATGCCGACGCGGTACTTGTCGATGGCCTCGGTCAGTTCCTGCTTCTGGGACGGAGTCAGCATCCGTTTGAAGTAGCCCTGCAGGTGCATCAGCACATTGGTGTGGCTGCGGCGATTGGCGCGCAGGGTCAGCGCCGCCATCAAGCCCCTGATGTAGCTGTCTGCAACCTCCTGCAGGTTGGCCTTGCCGAGGTTGCCGAGCAGCTTGCCGAGGGTGCGGTAGTAGGTGCTGGCGTGGGAGAGCACCAGATACTTGTAGCGCGAATGAAAGCGAATGAGGGCGGCGGCGGTGATCCCGCGGGCGCAGAGCTGCTGCCAGTCGTGATAGGCGAACACCCGCAGCACGAAGTTCTCCCGCAAGATGGGGTCGCACAGGCGGCCATCCTCCTCCACCGGCAGCAGGGGGTTGGCTTCCATCAAGGCCTTGGCAAAGAGGCCTATCCCCTCCTTGGCGCTCCCCTCGTTGTTGGCGCCATAGATGCGCACCCGCTCCATGCCGCAGCTGGGGGACTTGGCGCAGAGGATGTAACCGGAGAGAAAATCGAGGCGGCTGGCCTGCTGCTCGCTGAAGGCGATCAGCTTTTCCGTCACATCGAAGCTGCCGTTGCTGGCCTCGGCACGGATCTCCCCCTTGCGCCTGACTAGGCGGATGGCGGCGCGGGGGGCGCCGAGGCCGATGGCCATCTCGGGGCAGACGGGGTGATAGTCAAAGTGAGCGCCAAGATCCCGTTCGCAGAAACTGGAGCGCTTGTGGCCCCCGTCGAACCGCACTTCCTGCCCCAGCAGACAGGCACTGATACCGACCTTGATCTTGTACATGATTACGCCCCTTGTATAAGCATTGAACCAGTTATAGCAGTTATACAAAGAAATGGAAGTTGTATAACTATTACGGACCGATACGACACAAGGGGGAAAACAGGATCACCAGAAAATGAAAAAGCCCATGACCGGGGCCATGGGCAAAGACACGACAGGATGGAAAAATTAGAAGCTGTACTTCACACCCAGACTGGAGATGGAGCCCTGTTGCAGGTCCCACTTGCGGTAGGTGTAGTCGGCGGTGAGGGCCAGGTTCTGGCTCACCTTGTAGGCGGCACCCACCTTGAAATCGTGCATGTCATCGGTCATGTTGGCGTAGCGATAGCCGGTGGAGAGTTCCATCACCCCCAGGTCGTAACGCAGGCCCACTTCGCCGTACAGACTGCCGCTGCTCTTGCGGGTGATGTTGTCCCAGCCGGAGTCGTTTACGTTGTTGGCCAGTTCACGTTCCATGCTGTAGCCCATCAGGCCCGCTTCACCGTACAGGTTCAGACCTGTGCTGAGCGGGGTGAATACCCCCATCCCCAGATTGGAGATAGCCATGCTGTCGTTGCCGCTGTTGCGGGAGCTGTATTCGGAGCCAAAGCGACCGTAGAAGTTGGAACCGAAGCTCTTGGACAGATCCAGGCTCAGGCCGCCAAAGTCACGGTTGTTGCTGTCTTTGCCACCGACGAAGTCGGAGTTGGTGTGAGCCCAGGTAGCGGCGCCCTTGGCGTAGCTGAAGGCATCCTGTGCCATGACAGAGGTGGAAGAGAGACCGGCCAGAACCAGAACAGACAGTGCGACTTTTTGCATTTTGTTGACTCCATAGGTAGAGCTAGTGAGGACCTAGCTGGGATGGAGCCATTGTGACGGCTAGCGGGGACTGTGCCGAGCGGCAAGCTGTTGCCAAACCATTGCAGATGTAAGCAAATATTGCTGGCGGTTGCCGGGTTAACAATTGAACGAAAACAGGCTCCGTAATGGAGCCTGTTTGCTGATGGCGGCCGTGTGGCGAAGAGTCAGCGGAACTCCACTTCGTCGATCTGCACCCGCACCAGCGGCTTGCCGTTGAGGCCCGTGGGGCGAGCCAGCTCGATGGCCCGGGAGGGGCGCTGCTCGCCCTTGCGCAGATAGGAGTCGGGCAGGCGGTTCTCGCCGGCCCAGAACCTGACCTCCAGGCTCGTCAGCTGGACGCCCTGCTCGGTGAACAGGGTGACGCTGCCGCTGACCCGCACCACATTGCGGCTGCCGCTATTGTTCAGCATGAATTGCAGTTGCAACGGGTCACTGCCGTCGATCTGGGTCAGCTTGACCACGATGCCATCCTTGCTCGCCTGGGAGAGCATCTCCGGGTTGGTCAGGGCTTGCTCGGTCAGCACCGGCGCCACTGCGGCTCCCGTTGTCGCCTCGGTTGTGGTGGCCGGCTTGATCAGCAGATATTCCCAGCTGAAGTCGTCGTTGAGCTGCACCTGACGCCCATCCGGCAGGGTGACCTGGGTCAGGGGGGCGGCTTGGGCCAGCAGGGGGGAGAGGCAGAGGGCAACCAGCAGTCGGGACAGGGGCTTCATAGGCTAATGGCTCGGTGGAGAGACAGAGGGCGCCAGTATAAAGAGTCGGGTCGTCCTTGCCTATGACCCGACTCACGTTACGTCGCTCTCCCTGCCGGCTCTCAGATGGCCAGGGCCTGGGGATCCTCGCTCGGCACCATGTCCAGGGTCACCATATCGAACTGGGCACCGAGCAGCGCCTGCAGTATGGTCGGCTGCATGTCGAACACTCGGGCTCGCAGGCCCGTGGGCGTCCGGACCCGCGCCAGGGTAGTCACCCTGTCGGCCAGGGTATGGAAGTAAACCTGTACCCCATCCAGTCCCATGTCACTGAGCAGTTGTTCGGCCATGTCGACCATGCGCAGATGACGCCTGTCCAGCGACTGGGGATCGGAGAAGCGCCGGCTCAGGCAGTTTTCTCCCCCCTTGCCCCAGAGATCCAGCTGCCGCTTTTGGAAGCCATAGCGGAAGTCCCGGTTGGTCATACCCTGCTCGGCAAAGAGCCAGAGCGTGTTGGCGGGCAGGCTGTCAAAACGACGCAGATATTCTCGCATCTCTTCGGCAGAGGCCGACAACAAGATCGGAGGATGAACCTCCTGCCCCAGCCGCTGGCAGAGGTAACGCACCGGATCCTTGACGTCGGCGAGATGGCCGAGGTGCACGCTGAAGATCATCTCATCGGTCTTGATCACCTGGTGCGCTATGCCGTAATGCTGGCAGTAGCGCTTGGCCCGTGCCACCGCCTTGCGGCTGAGGGTCGGGTTATCCAGCGTGATGGCACGAAACCGGACCCCGCTGGCCCGGCACAGATCCATGCTGTAACAGGATTCCAGCCGGCCGGAAAAGGTGACGATCAGCTCATCATAACCGGCCAGTGACTCGATAAGCCGCTGCTCTCTGGCCTGAAAACTCTGATCGTATCCCCGATTCAGCACTACTACATTGGCATCCATTACAACAATTCCGGATGATGAATTGGCGTACATTTTGTGCTCAGCAGGCTGAATAGGTGCTTACGGAACGGGAATAAAATCTTATTTAGATTCAAATGGACCATGGCGGAATTCGTACTTTTCGACTGACGGCCCAGGATCAGCACGGGTTCAAACATGCAGCCATCCCTGCTCGATGAGTTGCCGGCGACACTGTGCCGCATCGGTGAATACCAGGCCTCCTATTCCCAACGCCTGTGCGGCCGCCACGTTGGCCGGGCTGTCGTCGATAAACAGGCACTCCTGCGCCTTGAGATCGAACGACACCAGCAGGTAGCGGTAGATGTCCGGCTCCGGCTTCATCATCCGCACCCGCGCCGACACCACCTTGCCGCTGAAGAAACGCCAGAACGGCTGATGCTGCTCCAGCCAGTCGATGCTGGCATGACCCATGTTGGAGAGGGCGTAGAGACGGTGACCGGCACTGTGCAGCGCCTCGATAAGCGCCACCATAGCGGGATCCGGCAACAGCGAGGCGGGCACCGCCTGCAAGATGGCAAGGTTGTCGGCGGCCGACAGGCCGGTGCGCGCCTCGGCCTGACGCGCCATGGTATGCAAGGAGAGGGCGCCCCTGTCCACCTCCAGCCAGTCGGGGTGATTGAACAGCCGCTCGGCCAGCGCTTCGGCATCCACCGGGCCCATCACGGAGCGCACTATGGCCACCGGATCCCAGCTCACCACCACCCGTCCCAGATCGAAAATAATCGCCATCGTCTCGCCTCCTGCTCAACTGTTCTGATGCCCCGGGAACATCCATCGCGCCCAGCTGCATACCCTGCCCCGTTCGCCGACCTCGGGCAAGTTTTACTTGCATCGAACGCCTAAATCCCTTAATGCTTATGGCGTTACCTCAAGGACAAGCCCATGTACGCACCATTCTTCTTCGTTTTCTCGTTTATCCGGCCCACATGAGGGAAGGCCCTGTCGTCGCATGAACAGAAAACAAAGACGAATCGAGCCTCCCCTAGCGGAGGCTTTTTTTTGCATTCACCACCACAGAATACTTGGATAGGGAACCACAATGGCTACGCTCGACGAGATCAGACAGGACATTACCCAGTTGGATGAGGAGCTGCTCGCCCTGCTGGCCAAGCGCAAGACCCTCAGCATCGAGGTCGCCCGTGCCAAGCAGGCCAACCCGCGCCCCATCCGCGATACCCAGCGCGAGCAGGACCTGCTGGTCGCCCTGATCCAGAAAGGGCGCCCCCTCGCCCTGGATGCCCAGTACATCACCCGTATCTACCACACCATCATCGAAGATTCCGTGCTCTCCCAGCAGGCCTATCTGCAGAGCCTGCTCAACCCCGAGCAGCAGGAGCCCATGACCAGCGTCGCCTACCTGGGGCCGCGCGGTTCCTACTCCAGCCTGGCGGCCCGCAAGTATCTGGCCCGCTACAAGGATCAGGTGATCGAGGTGAACTGTCAGAACTTCCGCGAAGTGCTGGATACGGTGGAATCGGGCCGCGCCGCCTTCGGGGTGCTGCCCATCGAGAACACCAGCTCGGGCTCCATCAACGAGGTGTACGACGTGATGCAGCACACCACCCTCTCCATCGTCGGTGAGCTGACCTACCCCATAGAGCACTGCATCCTGACCGCGGTGCCGACCGATCTCGCCCGCATCAAGACCTTCTACGCCCATCCCCAGGTGTTCCAGCAGTGCTCCCACTACCTGAGCAAGCTGGAAGGGGCGCGCCACGAGATCTGCGACTCCTCCTCCAGCGCCATGATGAAGGTCAAGGAGCTGGGGAGCCCGGAGGCGGCCGCCATCGGCAGCGCCGCGGGCGGCGAGCTCTATGGA
This sequence comes from Aeromonas aquatica, assembly GCF_000764655.1. Classification (GTDB taxonomy): domain Bacteria; phylum Pseudomonadota; class Gammaproteobacteria; order Enterobacterales; family Aeromonadaceae; genus Aeromonas; species Aeromonas aquatica. The sequence goes on along the minus strand of NZ_JRGL01000086.1, from coordinate 31,033 downwards.
CTGGACGTGCTGGCCGAGCAGCTCGCGAACCAGAAGGAGAACTACAGCCGCTTCATCGTGGTGGCCCGCAAGCCCATCGACGTGGCGCCGCAGATCCCGGCCAAGACCACCCTCATCATGTCCACCTCCCAGCGCCCCGGCTCCCTGGTGGAGGCCCTGCTGGTACTGCGCAGCCACGACATCAACATGACCAAGCTGGAGTCCCGGCCGGTGCAGGGCAACCCCTGGGAGGAGATGTTCTATCTGGATGTGTCCGCCAACCTGCAGACCCCGCAGATGCAGGCCGCCCTGCTGGAGCTGACCAAGATCACCCGCTACGTCAAGGTACTGGGCTGCTACCCGAGCGAAGACGTCAAACCGACCACGGTGCCGCCGGTACTGATGGGCAGCTAAGCCGCCCCGAACGGCAAGAGGCGAGCATCAGGCTCGCCTCTCTCTTTTCTGCCTCCCAATCCCCGCTGGAGGCGCCACAGCCACATTTACCGCCATCAGCCACCCCAGTCCCCCCGACTGAGCGTTCGGAATAACTGAACGATAAGCCTCTATCATTCACTCTATGTATACGATGCAGGCCGCCAACCGAGCCCCAGACTCAAGCTGACGGGGCGCCAACCCCGGTCCTGCCCCCAGCAGACCCGGCCCCCGGACAACAAAAAGGCGAGCCCATGGCTCGCCTTTTTGTTACCCCTGTCGGCTGGCTCATAACTTGCCAGCCATGGTGATAGAGGATGGAGTCCCGCTTCCGGCGCTAGAACTGACCGGCCATCAGCTGGTTGAGGTGATAGAGGTTGCGGGTATCGAGCTCGAGCTCGGTGGCATAGGTGTTGCCACGGGGATAGGTCGCCACCACACGGGCGCCGCGCACCATGCCAGCCACCGACACATCCAGGGTGTTGGCGGTCTGGGTCAAGTCCTTGTAGCTGCTGCGACCGCTCACCTGCTGGCCGTTGAGCTGCTCCGCCAGTTCCCGGTAGGCATCCATCTTGGAGGCACGAATGGCCTGCAGCATCTTCTCCGACTGGGACGGCCCCGGCTGGATGTCGATCACCGCGTAGCCGACCGCCTTGAGCACCGGGAAGTCATCCGGTTTGCCCCCACCGTCGTAATTCACGACCCGATTTGCGCTGCAGGCAGTCAATAGCATTGCCATCAGGCAACTCAGTAGGATTTTCATCTATTGCTCCTTGTCAGGGGGTCAGGTTGACCAGATGGCCGGACGGGCTCTGGCCGCCCCGCATCAGGTAGCCCCGATTGACCGATGCCCGGCCAAACGAGTTGCTGGCGCCGGACAGATATTGTTGCGGGATCAGGCTCTGGGCCGTGGTCTCCACCATCTTGGTCCGCAGATCGATGATGCGGGCGTTGACCAGGATCCCCTGCTGGTTGCGGCTGAAGGTGCCGGTCAGGATGCGGGAGATGGGCAAACGGGGGGAGAGATCCCGGTAGTTGCGGCTCATCACGAAGTCGCCCTGCGGCGTCACCTGAATGTTGCCCGTGGTCTTGAAGTCCACCACCACTTCCCCGCGCCGGTTGAGCTCATAGATGAAGCTCTCCTCGATCTGCAGCCCCATCCAGTTGGTGTCCTTGAGGGTATCGAGATCGACGAAGGAGGCCACCGCGATGGGCTCGACCAGGGTGGTGAGGGACTTGCGCTCCATCAGCTGATCGGTCATGCGCGCCACCAGCCAGTTGAGCTCCATCCCCTTCGCCGCCTGACGAGGATCCCCTTGATCCCGGTTGATGGGATCGGCGGCCCCGCAGCCAGCCAGCGCCAGCGCCAGCGCCAGCGCCGTGATAAATCTGTTCATGGATACCTGTCCTGTATCTACACCTGACTTGTTATCGGTCGAGACGGCCAACACTTGAGGCGGGAATGCACTGAGGATCTCGCCGTCGTTCATCCGTAGCCAACGCGGCGACGCACGACAGGCTGCCATGCGCAAGGCTGGCAGCGAGACAGGATCCTGCCGCCGTCCATCCCGAACAGGGAATCCACCGGCGCTCCCCGTATCCCGGCACCTCTACCGCTGGGAATGAGGCATGGATCTTGCTTTTATTTGCACCAAGGGTGCAAACCGGCAAGTGTTTATGTTCAGTCCCGGCCCGGGCCGTCATCTCGACAGCCGGTCGCTGACGTTTGTTTATTCAAGGTGTCCGTTATGAAAGTTCCGCTGCTGTTAACCCTGCTGCTGGTCAGCCTGTCGGCCCGGGCCGAGCTCATCGAGGCCCAGGGCAGTGCCGCCATCCTCGGTGGCGACGAGGCCTATGCCCGCGAGCAGGCGACCCGGGATGCGCTGCGCCAGGCCCTGCTGGCGAGCGGCGCGGCCGTCTCCAGCATCCAGCGTCTGGAGAACGGCAGCCTGCGCTCCGAGCAGATCCAGATCCGCTCAGGGGGCGACATCCGCCAGTATCGGCTCAAGCGGGAGGAGGTACGCAACGGCCGCATGTACATCACTGTGCAGGCCGACATCCTGGCGCAGCGCCAGATCTGCCAGACCCAGCAGTACGCCAAGGATTTGACGCTGGTCCGCTTACGGATGCGCTACCCGGATCAGGCGAGCACAGGCGCCCTCGACGACATGTCGGCCGATCTCTCCCGCCGCCTGTTCGAGACCCTGGCCAAGGCGCCGCAAGGGGTGCTCGCCCGCCAGTGGCTGGATGAGAACCTGCGCATCGACCCGCTCCATCTGCAACAGGGGGACCGCAGCGCCCTCGAAGAGATCAAGGCCCTGAGCCTGCGCACCGACAGCCAGTATCTGGTGCTCGGCAGCATCGACGATCTCTCCCTCGAGCCCCAGGGCAATCAGCTGACCAGCTGGTACCGGGATCCCATTCGCAATTTTCGCATGCAGCTCTACCTGTTTGACGGCATCAACGGCAGCCTGCTCGGCCGCAAGGAGTATCAGGGACGCGCCAACTGGACCTTCTCCAAGCGGGAGCAGGTCGGCAGCAGCAGCGGCCAGTTCTGGCAGTCGAGCTATGGCCAGGAGGTGAACTACCAGTTGCAGGAGGCGGCCCAGGATATTATCGCCGAGCTGGGCTGTGCCCAGGTCACCGCCCGCATCGTCGGTCAGCACGAGCGCGGCCCTCACATCAACTTAGGAAGGCGCAACGGCGTCAAACTCGGGGATCAGTTCCGCGTTCAGCACAGCGCCGACTTCGTCGATCCCTATGGCAAGTCCCGCGTGATGCGCAACCCGGCCGATGGCCTGTTCGAGGTCGTGCAGGTATTCGAGGATGGCGCCGTCATCAGCAGTCAGAACAAATATTCGCCATTTAACGTCCAAGTCGGCGATCTGGCCGTATTGGAATAGGAATCAAGGGTTTAAAAGGCGGCGGCTTCTTGTATAATGCCCGCCACAAGGTTCCCGTAGCTCAGTTGGATAGAGCGGTCCCCTCCTAAGGGACAGGCCACTGGTTCGACTCCAGTCGGGAACACCATACAAGACAAGGGGTTGGCATCATCATGATACCAACCCCTTGTGCTATCCACCTCTGGTGGCACACCAGAGAGTCCAGCCTCTGGCACTTCCCCTACCTCATCCATTCGTCTCATGTGACTCACACGGCAATCTGTGATCCCACTCCCTCTCCTATTTGTGCTCCGACTGTTATCAAAAGTGTCGTCATGTACACTCTAGGAGTAACCGTCAAGGGTGACGGCCGCTCTCCACCAGTTTGAGACAAGAGAAGGACATCATGGGTAACAAGAAGAAAGCCAAGGTAGAACAAGTCACAGAGGCGCCCGAGCACAAGCCGCTCGGCACCAAGGAGTACGAGAAGGAGCTACGGCGCCTGCACGTGGAGCTGGTGAAGCTGCAGCAGTGGGTGGTGCACAAGGGGCTCAAGGTGTGCATCGTCTTCGAGGGACGCGACGGCGCCGGCAAGGGCGGCACCATCAAGGCCATCACCGAGCGGGTCAGCCCGCGGGTGTTCAGGGTCATAGCGCTGCCTGCCCCCACCGAGCGGGAGAAGAGCCAGCTCTATGTCCAACGCTATGTCCCCCATCTGCCCGCCGCCGGCGAGGTCGTCATCTTCGATCGCAGCTGGTACAACCGGGCCGGGGTGGAGCGGATCATGGGCTTCTGCACCCCGGAGGCGAGCGACAAGTTCCTGGCCAGCGCGCCGCAGATGGAGTGGTCCATGGTCGATTCGGGCATCATCCTGCTGAAATACTGGCTGGAAGTGAGCCCGGAGGAGCAGGAGCGCCGGTTGCGGGATCGCATCGACGATGGTCGCAAGACCTGGAAACTCTCGCCGATGGACATCAAGTCATTCGATCGCTGGGATGAGTACACCCAGGCGCGGGATGCCATGTTTGCCGCCACCGACACCACCTGGGCCCCCTGGTTCGTGGCCCGCTCCGAGGACAAGAAGCGGGTGCGGCTCAACATCATCTCCCACCTGCTGACCCATATCCCCTACGAGGAGCTGCCGGCCGAGCCGGTCAAGCTGCCCAAGCGCAAGGTCGGCAAGGTCAAACCCACCGACCATCCGTTCCGCTTCATCCCTGAACCCTTCTGATCAGCCGCAAGGGGCGAGCCCCAGGCTCACCCCTTGCCCTGCTGATATTGACGGATCGCCGCCCTGGCATTGAACAGCATGCGACTGGCACCCAGCTGACTGGCCAGACCGCAGCGGCGCACGTTCTCCAGCACCCCGGGATTGAGCCCGGCCAGCCAGAGGTTGACCCCCCTGGCACGCGCATGCTGCTCCCCCTCCATCAGCATCATCAGCGCCGAGTACTCCACATCCTGCACCCGGCTCATGTCCAGCACCACCACCTCGGGCTGGTGGGTCTCGATCAGTTGGCGGATCTGGGCGGCCACATACTGCACATTGATGAAGAACAGGCGCCCCTCCGGCCGCAGGATCAGCAGGCCCGGGATCGTCTCGTCATCGGGGTGGCGCTCGGCGAGCGGGCGCAGCACATCCTCCCCCGGCTTGCGGCCAATCACATAGACCTGGGGCTGCGCCGTCTGGCTGGCGAGCCCCAGCAGGGAGGCCAGGATCGCCACCACTATCCCCTGCAGGGTGCCAAACAGCAGCACCCCCAGGCAGGCGATGGCGGCCCAGCGGAACTCCATCATGCGGATCTGCCCTATCTTGCGAAACTCTCCCGGCTGAATGAGGCCCACCGAGTAGACGATGACCACCACCGCCAGGGTGGCGTTCGGCAACCAGGACAGCAGGGGGGCGAGGAAGATCATGGTGGCCAGCGCCATCGCGGCCGTGACGGCGGAGGCCCACTGGCTCAGACCCCCGACCGAGCGGACCACCGCGGTCTGGGAGGTGCCGCCCCCCGCCGGCATGCTGCCGCAGAAGGCGCCGCCCAGGTTGGCCAGCCCGGTGGCCACCAGCTCGCGGTTCGGATTGATCTCGGGCTCCCCCTCCCCCACGAAGGCCCGGCCGGCGGCTATGGTCTCGGTGAAGCTCATCAGCGCGATCCCCGCCGCCCCCGGCAGCAGCTGCAGCACCAGCTCCAGATCCGGCATCGTCAGGCTGGGCAGGCCGGTGGGAATGGCCCCGACGATGGCGACCCCTGCCTCGTTCAGACCCCAGCCCCACACCAGCGCGATGCCGATGCCGACCCCCAGCAAGGGAGCCGGGGAGTGCGGGAAACGCCACTCCATGAACACCAGTACCACCAGGGTGACGAGGGCGACCCCCAGCGTCAGCCAGGAGGTCTCGGGCAACGCCTGCCCCAGGTGGTAGAGATCCATGAAGAAGTTCTCCTTCTGGATGTGCACCCCGAACAACTTGGGCAGCTGATCGAGGATGATTACCAGCCCTATGCCGCTCTTGAACCCCACCAGCACCGGCAGGGAGATGAAGTTCGCCACGAAGCCGAGCCGCAGCACCGCCGCCAGCATCAGCATGGCCCCCACCAGCAGGGTCAGGGTGGCCGTCACAATGAGCAGCTGGCCGGGATCGCCATCCGGCACCACCACCCCGAGCTGGGTCGCGGTCAGGATCGCCAGGGTGCTGGTGGAGCTGACGCTGAGCACCCGGGAGGAGCCCAACAGGGCGTAGAGCAACATGGGAACGAAGGCGGTGTAGAGACCGATCGCCACCGGCAGACCGGCCACGGTGGCATAGGCCATGGCCTTGGGCAGCACGACCGCCGACGCGGTGACGCCGGCCAGCAGGTCGGACAGGGAGCGCCTTGGCGCCGACGCGGGTGATGACATCTTATCCTCCATGATCGCTGGCCTGAGCGGGCCCTGATGTTGCAACCGGCGCTCAAAGAGGCCCGTTGCCAACCGACGGCCATAGCCGCTCGCCTGAGCGTGCCGACTATGTCTCGTCATACCATGAAGTGTACGCGCCCCGCCTTGCGCCGGGCTGAATGCCTCAAGATAGGTGACGGGCGCGCGAAGCAGGAGCCGCCACAACGAAACACGGGACGCTCGCGCGTCCCGTTCCAATCAGGATGAACCCTGCTCCCGTCGCGTCACGGCAGGCAGAAGACCGAGACCAGCTCCCGGCTGATCGGGCTGTCATCCGGATGGGAAGGCATGAGGCTCTTCATGTAGCCCCACCACTCCCGGCAGATGGCGGTGTCCGCCACCGCCTCCCAGCGCGCCTCGTCCTCTATCTCGACGTAGGCAAACAGCTGGCAGCTCTTGGAGTCGAGAAAGATGCTGTAGTTGCTGGCCCCGTGCGCCTTCAGGGTCTCGGCTAGGGCAGGCCAGATCTCATCGTGACGACGGCGGTATTCCGTCTCGCAGCCGGGGTGAACCGACATCAGAAATGCCTTGCGGATCATCTTGTCGCTCCTCACGCCATGCCCATGCCAACCAGGTTGGCGGCCCCGACGATCACCAGCATGCCGATGCAGAGAATGCGCACCGGGCGCGTCCCTACCCCTTTCCATTCCGCCATCAGCAACCCCACGATCCCACCGCAGAGCACGTAGCCGCTCATGTGCAGCATCCAGTTCACGAAGGAGAGGTGCTCGGGAATGCTGGCCTCACCCCAGGCATAGAAGAAGAACTGCAGGTACCACATGATGCCACCGGTAGCGGCCAGCAGGCCGTTGATCAGCAGGCTCGGCAGTGGCTGGGCCAGATCCTTGCGCAGCGACAGCTCGGGGCGGGTGGCCAGGCGGATGAAGCAGAAGGCCATGTTCACTATGGCACCGCCACCCATGATGATGCCGTAGCTCGGCAGCATGGCATAGAGCGGGTCTATGCCCAGCGCCAGCGAGGCCTGCTTGATGGGGGCCGCCGCCTCCAGCCCGAAGGCGAAGCCCGACGAGAAGATGCCGCACATGACCGCGAGGCCGAGCCCCTTCCTCAGGTTGAACTCCTTGGTCGCCGTGCCCAGGCTCTGCTCCTTCTGGTGGCCGGCCCAGGTGACGATGCCGATGCCGACCAGGGCGACCAGCACTCCCAACAGGGTGATCTGACCGCTGGAGGTGCCGATCAGAGTGCCAAACTCGCCACGCAGAATGGGGGGCATCAGGGTGCCGACCACCAGGGTGACCCCGATGGCGATGCCGATGCCGAGGGACATGCCGAGGTAGCGCATGGTGAGGCCATAGTTGACGTTGCCGACGCCCCACATGGCGCCGAACAGGAACATGCCCCAGAACGCCTTGCTGTCCACCACGCTGTAGAAGGAGGCGAAGTCCTCGATCAGCAGGGAGGTGACGAACCAGGGCAGCAGGATCCAGGAGAAGAGGCCGGCCAGGGCCCAGGTCGTCTCCCACGACCATTTCTTGACCTTGCTGAGGGGGGCATAGAAGGAGGCGGCGGAGGCGGCGCCAACCAGGTGCCAACCGATTCCTGATGCGATAGCAGACATAAGATCTTCCTTGTATGGGTACGATTGTGTTGCGGCTGACCGCCGGGGGAAAGCGTTCCGGCGGGCTACCGAGCTGTTTTTGTTGTTTTTATGACACCCGGCACAGGCCGGGTGCCTGATGCCCCATCAGCGACGCGCCGACAGCACCTCGGTCTCATAACCCTTGACCACCGCCAGCCAGTCGGTACCGACCGGTACCCCTTCCTGGGCACAGGCATAGTCCCAGACCGCCTGCCAGGGCAGGCTGCGGGTCTCTTCCATCAGGGCGAGGCGGGTGGCGTAATCCCCCTGCTGCTCGGCCTGACGCAGCAGGGCTATGGGTTCGATCAGGGCGCGCAGCAGCGCCTTCTTCATGTTGCGGGTGCCGATGACCCAGGCCGCGATGCGGTTGATGGAGGCATCGAAGAAGTCGAGCCCGACATGCACCCGCGCCAGCAGATCGTTGCGCACTATCTCGTTGGCGATGGCCTGGGTCTCGTCGTCCAGCAGCACCACGTGGTCGCTGTCCCAGCGCACCGGGCGGCTGACGTGCAGCAGCAGGTGGCGAACGAACAGGGAGGCCGCGCTGATCTTGTCGCTGATGACCTCGGTGGGGTGGAAGTGGCCGGCATCCAGGCAGAGCGCGATGTCACGGGAGCTGGCATAGCCTAGGTAGAACTCGTTCGAGCCGACGGTGTAGGACTCGGCACCTATGCCGAACAGCTTGCTCTCCACCGCATCGATGTGATGGGCCTCGTCCAGCGGCTCGGCCAACACCTCGTCCAGGGCGGCCATCAGGCGTTGGCGGGGTCCCAGTCGGTCGGCGGGCAGATCCTTCATGCCGTCCGGGATCCAGATGTTCATCACCGAGGGGGTGCCCAGCGCCTGGCCGAAGGAGGCGGAGACGCGGCGGCTGGCCTTGCAGTGATCGATCCAGAAGCGGCGGATCTCGGGGTCTGGGTGCGCCAGGGTCATGCCATCGGCACTCAGCGGGTGAGAGAAGCAGCTGGGGTTGAAGTCGAGCCCAATCCCCTTCGCCTTGGCCCAGTTCACCCAGTTGGCGAAGTGCTTCGGCTCGATCTGGTCGCGCGCCACCGGGACCTCGGACTCCAGGTAGATGGCGTGCAGGTTGAGGCGTTTGGCCCCGGGGATAAGCGACATCGCCAGGTCAAGATCCTGTCGCAGCTCGGTGGCGTTGCGGGCCTTGCCCGGGTAGTTGCCAGTCGCCTGGATGCCGCCGGTCAGATCGCCGGCCTCGGCCTCGAAGCCACCGACGTCATCCCCCTGCCAGCAGTGCATGGAAACGGGAATGGTGGCCAGGGTCGCCAGCGCCTGGTCGACGTCGACGCCGAGCGCGGCATATTGCTGTTTGGCCAGGGCGAAGGCGGTTTCAATATTCGGGTTCATACAACTTCCTCGATTAAGGTATCTGAATGGCTGTGCGCACAGAGCGCGGCAAAGTGTTTCCGGTGGCGATCCAGCTGCGGGATCTCACGGGGTTCCAGGGTTTCGATGCGGGTGTTGTGGCGGATCAGCCGGCGCACGTCCGCCAGATCCTGCAAGAGGCCCAGCCCCTTGAGCTGCCAGCCGATGTTGCCGAGCGCCGAGGCCTCCACCGGCCCGGTCAGCACGGTGCGCTGGCAGATGTCGGCGCAGAGGCGGTTGAGCAGTTGATTCTGGGAGCCCCCCCCGACGATATGCAGTGTCGTGATGGGCTCGCCGGTGACGGCTTCCAGCTCGCCAAGCACCCGGTCGTAGCAGAACGCCAGGCTGTCCAGCACGCAGCGCACCAGCTCCCCCGCCGTCTGCGGCCTGCCTTGTCCCGTCTCCTGACAGAACTGCTGGATCGCCGTGCGCATGCAGGGGGGATTGAGGAAACGCTCATCGTTGGGGTGGATGAGATAGGCGAAGGGCCTGGCCTGTTCGGCCTGTGCCACCAGGGTGGCGAAGCTCTGGGTCGGCCACAGCGCCTGCAGCCGTTGCACCAGCCAGAGCCCCATGACGTTCTTGAGCAGACGCCAGGTGCCCTCCACCCCCCCTTCGTTGGTCAGGTTGGCCGCCTCTGCGGCCTCGTCGGTGATAGGGGCATGGCGCTCGACCCCGACCAGTGACCAGGTGCCGGAGCTGATGTAGGCGGCCCCACTCCCGGCCAGCGGGGTGGCAACTATGGCCGAGCCGGTGTCGTGGGTCGCGGGCAGGATGACGCTGACCTGATGGCCGGACGGGCTGGTCCAGTGCCCCAGCCGGGTCCCGGGGGCCGTGATGGGTTGCAGCCAGTTGGCCCCCTCCCCGATCAGCGCCAGCAGCTCGGGATCCCAGTCACGGCTGCGGGCGTTGACCAGCTGACTGGTGGAGGCATTGGTGAATTCGCAGCTCAGCTCGCCGCTCAGGCGGTAGTGCAGGTAGTCCGGGATCAGCAGCAGGCGGGCGGCCTGGGCCAGCCAGGCTGGCTGTTCGTCAAGCAGCGCCCGGATCTGGTACAGGCTGTTGAACTTCAGAAACTGGATGCCGCTGCGGCGGTAGATGGCCTCCCGTGGCAGCTGCTGCCACAGCCGCTCCGGCACGCCGTCGGTGCGATCGTCGCGATAGGCCACCGCCTCGCCGAGCATCTTGCCGGTCGCATCCAGCAGCACGAAGTCGACGCCCCAGGCATCGATGCCGACCGCATCGAGTCGCACACCGGCGGCATCGATTTTTTCCAGCCCGTGCAGAATGTTGGAGAAGAGGCGCTCCGGCTCCCAGCAATCCTGCCCGTCGATCTGCACCATGCCGTTGGCGAAGCGGTGCATCTCCTGCATGGCGATATCTTGTGTGACCGGATCATAGCGGGCCCATATTACTCGCCCGCTGGAGGCACCCAAATCCACTGCTGCAATATTGACTGACATCGAATCGACTCCATAATTCTCGATGTCGTCACTTTATGTTTCTGAATTATTCGCCACCTTTCTCCCAAGGCCATAAAAAAGGAACGACTGGCATAAAAATCGAGAAAGTCCGTTGCCGATATAAAACTGTGAGTCAGTTCAAATTTAATTTCTGCAGCAGGAAACAATTGAAGCTGGCCGTTAAGTAAATAACCGGATAACTGTGAAAGGCCTCACGGAAAACACTCTGCCAATTTGACCCTGCTCCCTCTATGCGCGTATTCACTGAGCATCCCTTCATGAAGAGCCTGATCATGTTTCGTCTGCAGCAGACCGACTTCTTTGACCAGAACCGGATCATCAGCGTGTTACCGCGTGCCCCTCAGGAACCCTTCCCGGAGCACTGCCATTCGTTTCATGAATTGGTGCTGATCAAGTCTGGCTGCGCCATCCACATCACGGACGGCAGTGCGGTACACATCAGCCGGGGCAGCGTGTTCTACCTGCGGGAGGACGATGCCCACATGTTCGATCAGATGAAGGATCTCTGCCTGACCAATGTGCTGTTCCGGCCAGAAGGATTCCACCTTGCCGGCGATCTGGAGCAGATGCTGCAGACCAGCTGCCACCCGGGGAGCGGGGTGCTGCGCCTGCCCGCCCATCTGCAGGCCCATAGCGAGACCCTGCTGGGCCAGATAGCGCAGGAGAGCGATCGGCGGGATGCCTGCTCTCCGGTGATGATCGAGGCCCTGTTCAGCCAGCTGGCGGTGCTGCTCTGGCGCACCCAGCAGCGCGCCCTGACCGGCGAGCAGGGGGAGGCCGATCAGGCGCGGCTGTCGTCCCTCATCAGCTATCTCGATGAAAATTATCGGGAAGAGATCGACTGGAGTGAATTATCCGAGCGCTTCACCATTCCGCTGCGCACCCTGAATCGGAAAATACAGGAACACACGGGTTTGACGCCCAATAACTATCTTGGCCGGCTCAGATTATGCCGCGCCTCCTGGTTGCTCAGTCATACCGAAAAATCCGTGACCGAGATCGCGTTCGAAAGCGGATTCAATGATGGAAATTATTTTTCCAGCAAGTTTCATCATGTATTTGAAGCGACCCCACTGCAATATCGAAAGCGCTATAAATAATCTTCAACTCACTGCCAATATATTATTTATGCTGGCTGTCTCTTCAAGGTCATCCACCCTGACAGGCTTAATATCTCCCTAATTTCATTCCCAAGGAGATATTGATCATGAGCTTCACACTCTGTCTGCCCCAACTCAGCCTCTCGGGCCGCGGCGCCATCCAGGATCTGGTCGTGCTGATGAGCCAGCAACCCGCCCGCCGACCACTGATAGTGACCGAGCAGGCGCTGCTGACGTTCGGCCTGCTGGATGGTCTGCTCGCCGCCTTGCGCGATCAGGGGTTCAACCCGGTGATCTTCGACGGCGTCCTGGCCAACCCGACCGACAGGGTCGTCGAGGCGGCGCTGGCGAGCTGGCAGGAGGGGGATTGTGATGCCCTCATCGGCTTTGGCGGCGGCAGCGCCATGGATACCGCCAAGGCGATCCGCGCCCTGGTGGCCAACCCCGGCAAGCCGATCCATGCGTTCGAGGGGATCGGCAAGGTCATCCACCGCGGCCCCTTCATGGCGTGCGTCAGCACCACCTCGGGCACGGCCGCCGAGGTGACCAGCAACGCGGTGATCACCGACACCGGGCGCAAGGTGAAGATGGTCATCATAGATCCGGCCCTGATCCCGGAGGTGGCGGTCAACGATCCTACCCTGATGACAGGGCTGCCGGCCGCCGTGACCGCCGCCACCGGCATGGACGCACTGACCCATGCCATCGAGGCCTATGTCTCCATCGGTGCCCACGTGCTGACCGATCACTCGGCCCTCGCCGCCATCCGCTTGATCGCCGAATACCTGCCACAGGCGGTGGCAGACGGCCAGGATCTGACCGCCCGCGAGATGATGGCGCACGGCCAGTTCCTCGCCGGCATGGCGTTCAACAGCGCCGGGCTCGGCTATGTGCACTCGTTGGCCCACCAGCCGGGCGCCACCCATAACCTGCCCCACGGCGTCTGCAATGCCATACTGCTGCCGGTGGTCTGCGCGTTCAACCTGCAGGTCAGGACGGCGCGCTTCGCCGAGATAGCGGCCGCCATGGGAGTCGACACCGGCGCCCTGAGCGAGGAGGCCGCCGCCCACGCCGCCATCGAGGCCATCCGGGCGCTCTCCAGCCGGGTCGGCATCCCCTCCGGCCTGCGTGAGCTCGGCATCCGGCCAGAGGATTTGCCGGGCTGGGTCGATGCCGCGAAAGCCGATCCCTGCTCCGGCTGCGCGCCGCGACCGGCCAGCAAGGCCGAGTTGCTGGCGCTCTATCAGGCCGCCTTCTGAGCCGAGCCTCTAGCTGATCGCACCCGCTACGCCGCCTGCCCAGGGCGGCGTTTTTACAGCCTATTTCCCGCTTCTTGAAAATCCGGCCAACTCCTCCCCGGCCTTGGCTGCCTCGTTGAGGCCCGCCTCGCCGGCCCCCGCTACAGTGGCTCCAGCTTCACAATGCGAGTAGAGGGAATGATGCAGCAGATTGAATTCAATGCGGCCGTGCTGGCTGAAATCGAGAAGGTGGTCGAGGTGTCCGCCTACCTGTGGCAACGGGAGTGGGCCGAGCGCAATGGCGGCAACATCTCGGTCGATCTCACCGACATTTTCGGGCCGGCGCCGACCGATCTGAGCGGCTATCCCCACTGCCCGCTCTCCATGGTGGGCGGCGAGGGGGCCTTCCCGGCCGACAGCGCCGGTCACCTGTTCTTCGTCAAGGGCACCGGCGAGCGGATCCGCGAGCTGCGCAACCCGGATCTCGCGGGCTGTGTCTTGCGGATCGATGACGAGGCCCGCGGCTATCACATCCTGTGGGGCGGCCGCGGCCTGCACGACTACCGGCCGACCAGCGAGTTCATCTCCCACGTGGAGATCATCATGGACAAGCAACGCCGGGGCGCCGCCGACCGCTGCGTGGTACACACCCACCCGCTGGAGCTGATCGCCCTCTCCCACCATCCGCGTTACGCCCGCGACAGCGCGTCCTACACCCATGCCTGCTGGAAGATGCTGCCGGAAGTGCGCGCCTTCGTTCCCCGCGGCATCGCAGTGGTACCCTACTGCATGCCCGGCAGCCAGACCATGGCGGACGGCACCACCGCCGCCCTGCGCCAGCATGATGTGGCGATCTGGGAGAAGCACGGCGCCGTGGCCACCGGCATCGATGCGCTGATGGCATTCGACTTCGTCGACGTGGCGAACAAGGGCGCCAAGCTGCACCTGATGTGCCTCGCCAGCGGCTTCGAACCTGAAGGGGTCAGCGCGCGGGACATGCAGGAGCTGCAGGAGACGTTCGGCCTCTAAGCGTCAGCCGACAGTGTCACCGCCCAAGCCCCTGCCCACGCAGGGGCTTGTTGTTTCCGACTCTTTGCAACCCCCTATACTTCAGCGACTATCTACGCTGACCCGCCCGGCACCCCGGTCCATTCGAGAGAGGAGACCCCCTTGTTGCGACTGCTTGCACTGCTGCTGCTCTGCCTGGTGACCCCGGTGCGGGCGCTGACCCTGGTGCCGCTGGTGGACGGGCTGGCCCACCCCTGGGGGCTGGCCTTCCTGCCCGGGGGGGAGCTGCTGATCGGCGAGCGCCCCGGCCGCCTGCTGCGCATCGATGCCAAGGGCCAGCGTCACCCGGTCTCGGGTCTGCCCCCCATCGCCAACGCGGGCCAGGGCGGCCTGCTCGATCTCGCCCTGGACCAGGAGGGCTGGCTCTACCTGAGCTACAGCGAGCCCGGCGACGGGGTAGCCGGCACCGCGGTGGCCAGGGCCCGGCTGCAGAAAGACAGCCTGGTCGACTGGCAACTGCTGTTTCGCCAGCAACCCAAGGTCGCCGGCGGCGCCCACTTCGGCTCCCGTCTGCTGCTGACCGATGACGGCTACCTCTACATCACCCTGGGGGATCGCTTCACCGAACGGGAGCGGGCCCAGACCCTCGACAACCACCTCGGCAAGACGGTGCGCCTGCACAAGGATGGCCGGATCCCCGCCGACAATCCTTTCGTCGGGACCGCCGGGGCTCTGCCCGAGATCTGGAGCCTGGGCCACCGCAACATGCAGGGGGCCGCACTGCGCCCAGGCAGCCAGCAGTTCTGGGCTCACGAACACGGCCCTCAGGGCGGGGACGAGGTCAATCTCATCCTGCCCGGCCGCAACTACGGCTGGCCCAGGGTGACCTTCGGCGAGGAGTACGGGGGCGGCAAGATTGGCTCGGGCACGGCGGCGGCGGGCATGGTGTCACCGCTCTGGGTCTGGGTCCCTTCCATCGCCCCCTCGGGCATGACCTTCTATGGAGGCGAGCTGTTCAAGGCATGGCGGGGGGATCTGTTCGTCGGCGCCCTGCGCGGCCAGGCCCTGTTGCATCTGCGGCTGGCAGGGGACAAGATTGTGTCTGAGGAGCGGCTGCTGACCGAGCTGGGAGAGCGGATCCGCACCGTCAAGGAGGGACCGGACGGTGCCCTCTACCTGTTGACCGATGCCAGTAACGGACGCCTGCTCAAGCTGACCCCCTGACGGGAACATGAATCATGGACAATGCCGCCATAGGAGAAAGGATGATGAACAGATTACGAGACCTGTTGATGCTGGGTGCCTGCCTGTTGCTGCTGGGGTGCAACACCATCCATGGCATGGGCAGGGATGTGGAGAAGGCGGGGGAAGTGATCCAGAAATCCACCAACCTTTCGGATAATAAGTAGTCGACCCCCTGCGGCGGCTCGGACAATCCTCCCGGGGAGCGACAGCACTCATCCCCCGTCCCGCGCCGGGCAAAGAAGTACCAGTACTCACTGCCGCACGAGGGCCAGTCTGATAGACTGGCCCTCGTTTTTGTTCATCTTGCAAAGGAGTGTTGGATGTCTGCTGTTTCCTGGTGGGACAAGTCCACCGGCCTGGCCCTGCTCACCATCTTGCTGTGGGCCTCGCTCGCGGCACTTACCTCCCGTATCACCAGCGTCTCGCCGCTGGTGCTGGTGGGGCTGGTGCTGTTCTTCTGCGGTGCCGGTGCCCTGCCGTTCTGGCGTCAGTGGCGGGCCCGCCCCGTCACCTGGCTGGTGACCATCACGGCCCTGCTGCTCTATCACCTGCTGCTGTTCATGAGCTTTCGCCACGCCCCCGTGCTGGAGGCGAACCTCATCAACTATCTGTGGCCGCTGTGCATCATTCTGTTCACCCCGCTGCTGCTACCAAACCACCCGCTGCACCTGCATCACCTGCTGGCCGGGGCACTGGGCCTCGCCGGATCCGTGCTGGTGATGGTCGACGGCGAACTGCAATTGCAGCAGGCCTATCTGCCCGGCTACCTGCTGGCATTGGGCGCGGCCATCATCTGGGGGGCCTACTCGGTGCTCTCCCGTCGCCTGCCCCCCGCTCCCGCCGTGGTCACGGCCGCCGCCTGCCTGCCCGCAGGGCTGCTGGCGCTGCTGCTCGCCTGGGGGCTGGAAGGGCCGCTGCCCCTCGCCCGGATCCCGCAGGCGGACTGGCTCCTCATCGCGGGGCTGGCGCTCGGTCCCATGGGGGCGGCCTTCGTCACCTGGTATCTGGCACTGCGGGACGGGGATCCGCGCCGCATCGGCGCGCTCGCCTACCTGACCCCGCTGCTGAGTACCCTGCTGCTGGTCTGGCTCAACGGCGAGCAGCTCACCCCGCGCCACCTGCTGGCGGGGGCGCTCATCATGGGTGGCGCCCTGCTTGGCTTGCTGGTACGTCCCTCCAAGGCACGCAAGACGAGCCCGCCGCTGTCATAAAAACGCCATCACTCCCGCTTAAGCTCCAGCCCATTGCGTGGTTCAAGCAGGAATGATGATGTGAAGATTGCCCACTATGCCGCCCTCTCCTCCCTGGTTTTGCTGCTGGTCGCAGGTATCCAGGCCGCCGCCCTGTTTCATGGCTGGCAGCAACTGGATCAGGCGGAGCAGACCCAGCGTCAACACGAACGCCTGCAACAGCGGCTGAACGGCCCGCTGCAGGGGGCGCTTCGCGACTACCTCGGCAGCGGCGATCCCCTGCGTCTGGCCGAAGCACAGGGGATCCGCAAGCAGGCTATCGACCAGCTGGAGCAGCAGGAGGCGTCACCGAGTGCCTCGCTGCGCACCCTGCTCGAGCAGATGGGTGAGCGTATCGACAGCGATTATCTGGCGGCGGGCAAGCTCTCCGGCAACAGCCAGTGGTTGCTGCAAAATGCCGAGAACGAGCTGACCGCCCATGCCAGGGCGCTGCTGCGCTACGGCCAGCAGGGGGCGACGGGAACGGATCCGGTGAATGCCGATCAGTACCGTCTGGGCGCCGCCGACATGCTGGCGACCTTGCCAGGGCTCGGCCATCTACGCCAGAACTACATGGAGCAGGCCAGCCCCAAGCTGCTGGAAGGTTTGCAATTCGAACTGGCGGCCCTGCAGAAACAGGCGGACAAGCTGGCGGCATTGCCAGCACTCGGGATATTTGAAGAGGCCCCCGCCGCCGACTTCACCCTGGGCGAACCGGAACGCAAGGAGCTCGGCGAGCAGCCGCGCAGCGAGCTGGTCTCCTTGCTCAAACGCTACCCCCAGGAGCTGGACAACAGCCGAAAGGCGCTGCAACAGCAGCAGGCGGCTCGCCAGATGGTGCAGCAGGACATAGCGCAATTGCTGCAGGCAAGTGAGCGGCTAGGGGAACAACTCGCCAGCGCGCGTCAGAATGTGAACAAGGAGCTCGCCACCATTCTCGGCTCCCTGGCGCTCTGTCTGGTGATCGTCGCCCTGCTGTTTGCGCTGGTGCAGCGGCGTTGGCTGGTCAAGCCGCTGTTGCAACTGCGCGGCGCCTTCGCACAACTCGATGCCACGGGTCAGGCCCAGCTGTTGCCGGCAGGGTCCGAGCGCAACGAGCTCGCCGACATAGTCGCGAGTTACAACCGCCTCATCCTCCGCCTGCAACAGGATCAGCAACAGAAGGCGGGCCAGCTCTCCAGCGTCTCCTCGAGCCTGCAGCAGATGGTGCAGCAGGTGCAGGAGATCCATCACAGCACCCGCACCACCGAGCAGGTGGTCGATGAGAGCGATCAGATGATGCAGGAGCTGAATCAGCTGGCCAGCGAGGTGCATCAGGTCGCCGCCGACATCGCCCAGCACGCCCAGCATAACGAGCACTCCATGAGCCAGAGCGAGCAGCTGGTGGGCGGCATGCTGGCCGCCACCGCCCAGACCGGTCTCGCCATCGACGAGAGCAGCACGGCCCTGGCACAGCTCAAACGTTCGGTGGAGGATGTCACCGCCATTGTCGACGTCATCGGCCACATCGCCCAACAGACCAACCTGCTGGCCCTCAATGCCGCCATCGAGGCGGCCCGGGCCGGCGAGCAGGGTCGTGGCTTCGCCGTCGTCGCCGACGAGGTGCGGCATCTGTCAGCCGATACCCAGCGCTCCCTCGGTCAGATCACCGAGATCCTGGCGAGCCTCACCCAGGCAGGAGATCAGCTCGCCACCGTGCTGACCCGCATCACGGCAGAGGCCGCCGGGCAGCGTCAACAGGCCGAACAGTTGCGCCAGACCACCCAGACGGTGCGGGAGATGGCCCGCAGCACCGCCGTCATCGCCCTGCAGGGGGCCGACAACGCGAGGAGTCAGGAGCACCGACTGGCCAGCTTCGCCACCCTGATCGGTCGCATCAGCCAGCATGCCCATCAGGGCAGCCAGCTCTCGGTCCAGGTCTCAAAACATATCCACCACCAGGCCCAGCAGATCCCCCGTATCCTGGGTCAGGTCTGATCTACTGCTCATCCCCCCTTTGACCCGGCGGATCCCCGGGTCAAACCAGATCCTCCCTCGACGCAACCGTCGCTGCTTATCCATCTCCTGACCGGGCAGATCCCCGTATCCCGGGTCAGCTCTGATCCTCCCTCGACGCAACCCTCGCTGCTTATCCATCCCTCGACCCGGTGGATCCTCTGCGTATCTGGGTCAAATCGGGTCCCACCATCGAGAAACCATGCTCTCCCACGGAGCACCTATCTTTTTTTGTGACACAAAATTATCTGTTGCCATCAGGTTAACGGCGAAAGTTCCACATCCTGTGCGAGATCCGCCCGCTGTGGCGAAGAATTCCACCTGAAAACGCTGCCATCGCCGATACAGGCGGGCTGCGAGAGCCCACATCAAGAATCATGATTATTTGCACTCGGTCATATTTTTGAAACTTCGAGGGAACTTTCCGTTGATATTTCGCACCGCGAACGTACTCTTGGTGGTGTCCGATCGCCAAGGGTCGGTACTCAAAAAATAAAGACTGTAAAGAACAGACTGCCCTTCACCGAGAGGCGCCAAGGCACCCGGGAATGGCGGCACACATAGACAAGTATTTCTTTTTTGCCCTACGGGGTTTTGATTGCAATGCCATTACCGAGCGGCGGGCCTTTGCCTGACTGCCGGACAAAAAAGCTAAGTCCATAAAATCAGGAGCAATACAAAATGGAAAAAGTGATCTTCAAGCGCGCCGCGTTGAGTGCCGCTGTGGTTACGGCGCTGCTCGCCCCCGGAATGGCATTGGCCGCCCAGGACATGATGAGCCCGGAATACGGCAAATCCTACGAGGCCTTCCTTGATGAAGGCAAGCTGACCGGCGGCCTGTTCTACTTCCAGCGTGAGCGTGATCGCGTCCAGGCCGGTCCCGGTCAGGATGGCAAGTACCACTCCAACCTGAGCCATGCCACCACCCAAGCCGCCCTGAACTACAACTCCGGTTATGCCTGGGACATGGTGGGTCTGGATGTGGGCGGTTTCGGTGCCTATGACCTGGCCGTTGACGAGAGCAACCCGGTCAACGAAGAGAACGAATTCTCCTTCTGGGGCGACCAGTGGGGTTCAGGTGGTGACGGTGTTCCCGAGAATGGCTTCAGCCTCTCCACCGCCGCCCTGAAACTCAAGTTCATGGATGGCGCCGTGACTGCAAAAGGCGGTTACACCCAGCTGTATGTGCCTGGGATCCTGGGCGTCAACTGGTCCTATCAACCCGGTACCTACCGTGGTGGCCAGATCGAGGGTAACTTCGGCAAGCTCTACCTGACCTACGCCATCGCCGACGAATACAAGGCGCCCTGGTTCAAGAACACCGCCGGCTTCTCCAAGAGCAACCCCTATGCCAGCGACCCCTTCTCCGATGAGAACCAGATCGACTACATCCACGGTCTGGCTGCCCGCTACACCTTCGACAACGGCACTGCCGTCACCGGCGCCTTCGGTCAGGCCGAAGGCTACATGGACAGCTACCACTTCAAGCTGGCCCACAAGTTTGACGTACTGGGTGGCCTGAACACCAGCTACCAGTTCTACGGTTCCGACACTGAGAACGAAGACTATGACGGCCTGGCCTGGCAACAAGCCATGACCGCCAGCTGGGGCGCCGGTCCTTACTCCTTCCGCCTGGAAGGGCTGTACACCAAGGCCGAAGGGGATCTGGGCAACTACCTGCCCCGTCTGACCCGCGGCTACGGCAACTCCCAGGGTGCGAACGAGATCTGGTGGGATTCCCGCTCAGACTGGAACCATAACGAAGAGAAGGCCGTGTTCTTCGGCACCAGCCGCACGCTGGATGATCTGGTCGGTGCTCCAGGCTGGACCGCCGGTGTCTCCGGTGCCTACGGTTGGGATGCCAACAACGGCGATGGTACCCTCGAGCCGGGCAAAGAGTGGGCCTTCAACTTCGACGTCATGTACACGGTGCAGGACGGCAAGCTGAAGGGCACCCTGTTCAAGCTGCACTACACCGACTACAACAACGAGCAGGACGACAAGGGCAGCTGGTACTACCCGAACATGTTCAGCTCCGAACATGACGTCAAGTTCCACATCATCATGCCGTTCACCATCCTGTAATCAGGGGGTAGTAGATGAGCAAACCGGGCCACTTGGCCCGGTTTTGTTTTTGGGACGCTCGGGCTACCATGCCCTCAGCCATTCGGACCCAGCCAAGGACAACGCCATGCCCCACCCCTTCGTACTCATCACCGGCTGCTCCAGCGGCATCGGCCTCGCCGCCGCCAAGACGCTCGGGGCCCACGGCTTCACCGTGATCGCCTCCGCCCGCAAGGAGGAAGATGTGACCTTGCTGCGCCAGCAGGGGCTGCTGGCAGTGCGGCTGGATCTCGCCGACGAGGCCAGCATAGAGCAGGGCGCCGCGCAGGCGCTGGCCCTGGCGGGGGGGCGTCTCTATGGCCTGTTCAACAACGGCGCCTACGGTCAACCCGGCGCATTGGAAGACTTGCCCACGGCCGCGCTGCGGGAGCAGTTCAACACCAACCTGTTTGGCTGGCATCACCTCATTCGTCAGGTGCTGCCGGCCATGCTGGCCGCTGGCGAGGGACGCATAGTGCAAAACAGCTCTGTGCTCGGCCTAGTGGCCATGAAGTATCGCGGCGCCTACAACGCCAGCAAGTTCGCACTGGAAGGCTACACCGACACCCTGCGCCTCGAGCTCGCCGGCAGCGGCGTGCACATCAGCCTGATCGAGCCCGGCCCCATCGACACCCGTTTTCGCGCCAATGCCCGCGCCGCCTTCCTGCGCCACATCAATCCCGAGACGAGCCGCCATCAGGCCGCCTATGGACAGACCCTGAGCCGGCTCGAGCGGGAAGGGGGCGCCCGCGGCTTCACGCTGCCAAGCGAAGCCTGTATACCGCCGCTGCTCCATGCGCTGCAGAACAAGCGTCCCAAGCATCGCTACCCGGTCACCCTGCCGACCAAGCTGTTTACTGCGCTGCGCCGCCTGCTGCCGAGCCGCTGGCTCGACAGGCTGCTGATCAAGTCCGCCTGAGCCGCTACAACCACCGATCGCGCAGGGGCGATAGTTCCACCCATTACCCCCTGCGAGATCCAGCCGTACAGATGCCCTAGTAGTGCTCACCGTTGCTGTAGTAGTGACTCTTGACGATAGGCAATACCTGCACCACCACATAGGTCTGCTCCCCCAGCACCGCCTTCAGGTGGCGGGTGATGAGGGCGGCGGCGGCATCCTGCAGTTCTTGGGGCCGCTCGAACCAGACCAGCTCCACGAAGGGGAAACCGGCCTCGATGGCGCCGTCGCGCACCCGGATGCTGTCGACGCACTCCAGGGTGACAAACTCCGGCTTGCCGCCGGTCAGGGCACAGAGATCCGCCAGCAGAGGGGTGCTTATCCGCTGAAGGGTGTCGACAGAAACTGCCCGAAAACGAAGGTGGGGCATGGGAAACCTCTTGGCTGTGACAAATGAGGACTTATCATAGAGAAGTCATCCCGCTCGCATAAGGTACCTCATGAGATTTCATCACTCGCTGTTCTCCCTGCTGCTGTGCCTGCTGCTGCCGCTGCAGGCCATCGCCGATCCGGCCTTCTATCGCATCGAAAAAGGCAGCGAGCAACACTGGTTGCTGGGCTCCATCCATGCGGGCAAGCCTTCCCTCTATCCCCTGCCCGACCCCATCGAGCGCGCCTGGCAACAGAGCCGTACCCTGGTGATGGAGGTCGACATGACCCACATCAGCCAGGCACAGTGGCAGGAGATGGGCGCCATCACCCGGCTGGTGGATGGCAAGACGCTCAAGGATCACCTGCCACTCGATCTGTACCGCCGCACCCTGATCGCCGCTGGCCAAAACGGCCTCACCGAGACCATGCTGGCCCCGCTGCGGCCCTGGTTCGCAGCCATCACCCTGACCCAGGCGGCGCTGGAGCGCACCGGCTACAGCGGCGAGTACGGGGTGGATCAGCACTTCGCCAAGCGGGCAAACGAGGGGGGCAAGCCCATCGTCGGGCTGGAGACCCTGCTCGAGCAGCTCGGCTACCTCGCCAGCGTCGGCGACAACCAGACCCTGATGCTGGAGAGCACCCTGGATGAGCTGCCCGAGCTCGAGAAGGGCTTTGGCGAGGTGATGAGCGCCTGGCAGAACGGGGATCAGGCCACCCTGATCAACCTGTTGAAAGAGGAGATGGCGCCCCCCAAGCTGCAAGCCTGGCTGGAGCAGACCCTGCTGGCGGAGCGCAACCGCAATTGGGTCAAGAAGTGGCCGACACTGCCAAACGAGAGCTTTATCGTGGTAGGTGCGCTGCATCTTTACGGCGACCAGGGTCTGCTCGCCCTGCTGGAACAGCAAGGCTGGCGCATCACTGCGCTCACCGAACCCAAGGCGCAGACCACGCATTGACGGCCTGAACGGCCGCCAACATCAGCCGACACCTCCCTCCACCAGGTGCCGGGTGCGAGGCAGCTCACAGAACGGACTGCCGATTTAATAACCACGACGGGACTTGATCGGGATCATTCCATCCCTCCCAAAGAGGTATTTATCATGCCTGTCATCGAGAGGACGACAGGAGTGAACGAGATGGAATTTTGGATGAACCTGATGTTTGGCAACAGCGTGGGGCTGATGTCCATGCTGGTGATTATCGGCACCTTCCTGCTGATCAGCGCCTACGCGGTCTACTTCATCTACAAAGTGATACACGCAAAGCCGCCCACCGAGGAGCAATAAGCCGACGGGCGAACCGGCCGACCGCGGGCCGCCATTCTAAGCAAGTCCCTGCCCCGCTATAATGCCCGCTCATTCTCATGCGGGGAGCCTGCCGTGTCCCATGACGACGAACGCTCACTGTTCCTGCAAGAGGTGGCCGGTGTGCGGCCCCTTCGCAGCGACCATCTGACCCCTCCTGCGGGCAACAGCCCCCCGACCGAGGCGCAACTCGCGCGCCGCCAGGCCGCCAGTGCCGACCCACTGTCCCCTGATCCGCTCGGCATGGAAGGGATCGAGATGCTCGATCCCCACGACATCGTCGGCTTCAAGCGCGACGGGGTACAGGAGGGGGTCTACAAGAAGCTGCGGCTCGGCAAGTACGAGCTGCAGGCCAGCCTGGATCTGCATCAGAAGACGCTGAGCGAGGCGCGGGTCGCTCTGGTGCAATTCATCCGGGATTACGCTCAGCGAGACATCCGCTGCCTGCTGATCCTGCACGGCAAGGGGGAGCGCAGCACGCCGCGCGCCCAGCTCAAGAGCCACGTCAGCGCCTGGTTGCCACAACTGCCAGAGGTCATGGCCATCCACAGTGCCGAGCGCCGTCACGGCGGCAGCGGCGCGCTCTACGTCCTGCTCAGAAAGAGCGAGCGCAAGAAGGCGGAAAACCGCGAACGCCATCAGAAGCGTCTCGGTTGAGCATCGGGAGTGGAAAAACGCCTGACGGCGGTGCTAGCATCGAGGCGCCCCGATCATGCCAGGTACGGGACCGATTCTCTCAGGGCGATAACAAGGACAATTCCATGTCATATCAGAAGCTCGAACAACATCAGCAACAGCTGCACCGTCTCAGCCACCTCAGCGCCATCTGCGGCTGGGATCAGGCCGCCATGATGCCGGAGGGCGGCAACGAGGCGCGTGCCGAAGCCATGGCCGAGCTCGGCGTGCTCATTCACGAGAAGCGCACCGCCCCGGAACTTGGCGACTGGATAGCCAAGGCCGAAGGCGAGAGCCTGGATGCGACCCAGCGCGCGAACCTCGCGGAGATCAAGCGCCACTGGCAGGATGCGAGCCTGCTGCCCACGGCGCTGGTGGAGGCCCTGTCTCTGGCCGGCAGCAAGTGCGAGCACGCCTGGCGCCGCCAGCGCAAGGAGAATGACTGGGCGGGCTTCGCACCGAACCTGAAAGAGGTGGTGACGCTGTCGCGGGAAGTCGCGACCTTGCGCGCCGAGGCGCTGAACGTGCGCCCCTACGATGCCATGCTGGCGCTGTACGAGCCCGGCATGACGAGCGCACGGCTGGACGAGATCTTCGGCGATCTGACGAGCTGGCTGCCCGGCCTTATCCAGACGGTGAGCGAGCGGCAGAAGCAGGACGCCATCCTGCTCCCGCAGGGCCCCTTCCCCATCGCGACACAACAGGCGCTCGGTCAGGAGGTGATGGGGCTGCTCGGCTTCGATTTCGCCCACGGCCGACTCGACGTGAGCAGCCACCCGTTCTGCGGCGGCGTGCCGACGGACGTGCGCATCACCACGCGCTACAACGAGGACGAGTTTGTCTCCAGCCTGATGGGCATAGTGCACGAGACGGGTCACGCCCGTTACGAGCAGGGGCTGCCGCGCCATCTGCTCGGCCAGCCGGTCGCCGAGGCGCGATCCATGGGCATTCACGAGGGCCAGAGCCTGTTCTGCGAGATGCAGCTTGGCCACTCGCCGGCGTTCCTGGCCCTGCTCGCGCCGCGCATCCGGTCACACTTCGGCACCCAGCCCGCGCTGGATCCGGCGAACCTCGCGAAGCTGTACAACCGCGTCGAGCCCGGCTTCATCCGTGTCGATGCGGACGAGGTGACTTACCCGGCGCACGTGATCCTGCGCTACGAGCTGGAGCGCGATCTCATCGAGGGACGCATCGAGGTCGCTGACATCCCCGAGCTGTGGGATGGGAAGATGCAGCAGTGGCTCGGCCTGTCGACGAAGGACAACTACCGCAATGGCTGCATGCAGGACATCCACTGGACGGACGGCTCGTTCGGTTACTTCCCGAGTTACACGCTCGGCGCCATGTACGCGGCGCAGCTGCGCTTCGCGCTGGAGAAAGACTTGGGCGAGATGGGCAGCCTGATCGCGGCGGGCCGCCTGCCGGAGATCTTCACGTGGCTCGGCCGCCATATCTGGTCCCAGGGCAGCCTGCACGACACCGATACGCTGATCCGCAACGCGACCGGCGAGGCGTTGAATCCGCAGTGGCTGCGCAAACACCTTGAGCAACGTTATCTGAAGTAACCTTGCCCTGATGCAACAAACGGCGCCCTGACTCGGGGCGCCGTTTTTTTATCCCTCTTTTCCATAGATCCCTACCCCGATTATTTTTCCTATCCCTGTCCGTTTTTGGCTAGTCAGCCCCCTCGTCCCCGCTTAGTCTCAGGACATGAACAGCATCTGCGGAGTCGTCCCCATGAATATCGAGCAGCCCGGCTCCCGGGATGAGATCATCCCCGGCCTCACCCGCGAGCAGTGCCACGCCGCCCGGCTCGCCCGGGATGCACGCTTCGACGGCCGCTTCTTTACCGGTGTGTTGTCCACCGGCATCTATTGCCGCCCCATCTGCCCGGCGCGCGCGCCCCACGAGCACAACGTGCAGTATTTCCGCGTCGCCGCGGCGGCCGAACAACAGGGGCTGCGCCCCTGCCTGCGTTGCCGGCCGGAGCTCGCGCCCTCATCCGGGGGCGAGCTGCCAAGCTTGGTCGGCCAGGTGCTGGCGCGCATCGAGCGCGGCGAGCTTGGTGATCACTCGCTCGGCGTGCTTGCAACCGAAGCCGGCATCACCGAGCGCACGCTCAGGCGCCAGTTCGAACAACACCTCGGCGCGTCGCCAAAGCAGGTGGAGCAGACGCGCCGCCTGCTGCTCGCGAAACGGCTGCTGACTGAGACAGTGCTGCCCATCACTGACGTCGCATTCGCGGCGGGCTTTGCGAGCATCCGCCGCTTCAACGATGCGTGGCAGCACGCCTACGGCCTGGCCCCGAGCGCGCTGCGCAAGCGGGACGGCGCGCAACATCAGCAGGAGGGCGGTGCGGTTGCGACAACTCAGCCGAGCCTGACACTGCAGCTGACGTATCGCCCGCCGTTCGATGTACAGGCCATGCTCGCGTTCTACCGGCTGCGCGCCATCCCGGGGCTCGAGCGCGTCGATGAGCATGGCTACGAGCGGCGTCACAAGGTCGGCGAGCAGGAGGGCTGGATCCGCATCGCGCCCGGCGAAGGGCACCACCTTAAACTGACGCTGCAGGATCTGCCGCCAGGGGCGCTGCCGGATCTCTTGTATCGCGTGCGGCGCATGTGGGATCTCGACGCGGACATGACCCGCATCGGCGAGCGGCTCGGGCAGGATCCGCTGCTTGCACGGATACAGGCGCGCTGGCCCGGGGTGCGGCTGCCGGGGGGCTGGGATGAGTACGAGGTACTGCTGCGCGCCATCGTCGGCCAGCAGGTGTCGGTCAAGGGCGCCATCACCATCATGGGACGGCTGGTGGCACGCACGCAGGAGCAGTTCGGGGTCAGCGCGCTGCCGACCCCGGCACAGCTGTGTGCGCTCAATCTGGACGGCATCGGCATGCCGGGCAGCCGGATCAGAACTTTGCAGGGCATAGCGGCCGCGCTCGCGAGCGCTGAGATCACCCTTGCCACGGCGAGCGACGAGGCGCTGCTGGCGCTGCCGGGCATAGGCCCCTGGACCATCGCCTACTGGCGGCTGCGCACCGGCCAGGATCCGGATGCCTTCCCCGCCTCCGATCTGGTGCTGCAAAAGGCGCTCGGCGGCGGCGTCAAGCTGCCGGTCAAGGAGGTGGAAGCATTGAGCACCGCCTGGCAACCCTGGCGCGCCTATGCGGCGAGCTGGTTGTGGCACGCCATGAGCGAGCAACCCGCGCTGCTGACCGAAGCGGTGACATCACAAGAAAACGAGGAGACAACATCATGATCCGTTATGACTTTCTGGATACCGCCTGCGGCGCGCTGCTGGTCGCCATCGACGACACCGGCCTGCGCCACGTGGACTTCGTGGATGGCCTGCGCACCCTGCCCATTCAGCCTGAGTGGCAGCAAGACAGCGAGGCGCTGGCCCCCTATCTCGCGCAATTTCGGGACTACTTCGCGGGTGAGCTGCAACGCTTCACCCTGCCGCTCGCGGCCCGGGGCACGCCATTTCAGCAGGCGGTGTGGCAGGCGCTGTGCGACATCCCTTATGGCGAGACCCGCAGCTACCGTGACATAGCGCTCGCCATCGGCAAGCCGACCGCCATGCGGGCGGTGGGGGCCGCGAACGGCCGCAATCCGCTGTCGATCATCGTTCCCTGCCACCGCGTGATCGGCCGGGACGGCAGCCTGACCGGCTACGCGGGGGGGCTCCCCATCAAGCAGGCGCTGCTGAAACTGGAAGGCATCGAGCGCTGAATGCAATGACTGAGACGGGTCTGCTCCCATGAGCCGTCCTCAGCCGGCATGCGCGGCCGAGCCGACTCACTTGGTCGCCGCTACGAGCAGGCATTCTCCCCCGACCTCAAACCCGCCCGGCGATTCGAAGCGGCCCATAGCGGCCGCGATTTCGTTCCAGATGGACTCCTGCTCCGGCGCGGGCAGGTGCGCCATCATGGCGTTGAGCCCGCCGAAGGCCTCCCGGGCGACCCGCACGTACTCCTCCGCGCTGCCCATGCGATGGGGCGCGGGCAGGGCGTGCACTTCTGGGTTTGCGAATCCCGCCTGCCGGAAGAATCCCTCGAGCACCCCGGGCGCCCCCAGACTGAAGGGCCCGGGTTGCCCCACCACCGGGGCAGGGAGCCGTGCGCGGCGGCGAATGATGGACGCGGGCAGGGCCCCCCAATCGTTGCGATCCGCCGTGGAGAACACCAGGACGGCGACCCGGCCACCGGGTTTCAGCACCCGCCGCCATTCGCGCAGCGCGATCAGCGGACGCGGCATGTACATCAGGCCGAGCCGGCACAGGACGGCATCGAAGGCATCGGCGGGCAGCGTCAGTTGCTCGCCATCCATGACCCGCGTCTCCACCTGGCCGAGCCCAAGCGCACCGGCGACCTGGCGCGCCTGCTCCATGATCCCCTCCGAGATGTCGGTCGCCAGCACATAGCCTCCGGGCCCGACCTGGGCGGCGGCACTGACCGCCGGCTCACCGGCGCCGGCGGCCACGTCCAGGATCCGCTGGCCGGGTGCAATGTGCGCCAGCTCGAGCATCAGGCGGGTCGCCTCGCCATACCAGGCGTCCAGCGTCGGATTCCAGCGTCGCCAGGCCGCGCCGTCCTTGTTCCACTGTGCCCGCTGCGTATGTTTGTATTGTTCGCTATCGAACGGGGGTTGTTGCTCGGCCATCTCATGCCTCCTCTGGGCGGGATCCCGCGGCCAGCAGGCCTCATAACGGGATGAGCCGCCCACCATGGCCGCTCTTCTGATCCTCTAGTCCATGTCGGCGACCCTTGCCAGGGGACAAGCTCCGGCTCGCCCCGGCAACCGGCATCCCCGTCACTTCACGCGCGGCGCGTCAGGCCCTCGGCGACCCGGGCAGGCCCCAGGCTCTATGATTGAAGAGGCGAGGCGCCGATGGCCTCGCCGCAGATGGAAGCATTTTTCAACTCGCAAAGGAGAGAGCAGATGAAATTCATGCATGCAGTCGTCCTCTCGCTGTCGGCGCTGCTTATGGTCGGCGTCCCCTCCTGGGCCGCCGCCGGCGCCCAGGTAATGACCCAGGCCGATCTCAAGTGGAAGGACATGGGCAACGGCATCGCGGCCGCCCCGGTGTCCGGTGACATGGCCAGCGGGCCGAGCCGGTTCTTCCTGAGGTATCCGGCGGGGCTGGTGACGCCAAACCACCATCACGATACGGATCACTATGTGACCCTGGTGTCCGGCGCCATCACCCTGACGGTGGCGGGCAAGGCATATCACCTCGGCCCCGGCGCCTATTTTGCCCTGACCGACAAGGTGCCGCATGTGGCCAAGGTGGAGGGCAAGGAGCCGGCACTGTTCTTTATCCAGGCGGATGGCCCCTGGAATGTGGTGATGGAGAAATAAGTAGTGTGATCTGCGGCGGGCGCCTGCGGGCCCCGCCGAGCAGGGGTTCCCAGACTTGGGTGACCCTCCTTCCTCCCCTCGTAAAGATGTGGCGTCAAGGCTGACTCAACGCCGCAGCGCCAACCAGCCGTGAAAACCGAGTGCCTGAAAGTAGCGTTGCCCCGCCTCGAAGCCAGCACCCTGTAACAGTTGCTGAAGTTGCTCCTCATCCAGCGGCATAAAGTCCTGTTCTAGCCGCTGCACCATGCGATCGCTGGCTGGCCGGGGCAGACCCGCCAGCCGGGCCTGCTGCCCCATCACGGCCCGCTCGACCAAGTCTGGTGGCACCATCAGATCCGCCAGCAGCAGCGGGGCCCCCACATTGAGCTGGCGGGAGATATCGGCAAGCAACGCCGCCTTGGTATCTTTATCCAAAAAATGCAGCACCAGCAGACAGAGTGCGCCGTCGCATTGCAGCGAGGCAGTGGGTAAGTCTCCCGGCAGCCAGCTGATCCGCGCCCCCATCCCCACCTCGTCGGCCCGCTGGCGCGCCAGCGCCAGCATGTCGGCCGAGATGTCCTGGGCGACAAACTGCCAGCCGGGGCAGAGCCTGCCGAGCAGCACCAGCTCGCTGCCGGTGCCCACCCCCACCAGCAGCACCCGCGCGCTTGGGCCGAGGCGCGTCATCAACTGGGCGGCACTCAACTGATGCAGCAACTCATAACCCGGCACCAGCAAGGGAATGCGCTCGTCATAGGCCTGCGCCCCCTCTCCTGCAAACCGCTCCGTCATCTCGCTCTCTCCTCTGGTTGGAGTCCCTTGATAGGGGCTACCGCCGGGAGAAGGTAAAGCACCATCTGAAAGGGTGCGGTTCAGATCAGGGCCGGGGAAAGGAAGGCCCGGGCATGGCGGCTCGGACCCGAAAGGCTGCTTATCTTGCCTTGTTTCTCAGGGCAGGATTGAAGACTCGCTTTGTGGAGGCGGGATTGGCCGCCAACTTAACGACGGGACGGCGGGGGCGACTGACCAGCTCGCCGCCGCAGTTCGGGCAGACATGGTGCAACAGTTGCTCGGTGCAATCGGCGCAGAAGGTGCACTCGAAGGAGCAGATATAGGCGTGGCCGGTGTCGGCGGGCAGGTCTGTGTCACAACATTCACAGCTGGGTCTGAGTTCAAGCATGGGTAACCTCTTGGGAGAACGGAAGAAAAGCGCGGCTCAATCGACTATAAAGAGCCGGGCACCGGCTTGGGTGGAGGATCTATGGGGCTCGGCGTTGTCGGCCACCTGATAGCTCATGCCCGCCGTCAGGGTGAAGACGCGGCCATCCTGCAGCTCGGTGTGCAGCTCCCCTTCGATGCAGAACAGGACGTGGCCCTTGCTGCACCAGTGATCCGCCAGATAGCCAGCGGAGTACTCCACCAGCCGCACCCTCAACTCCCCGAAGTGCTGGGTGTGCCAGAAGGCCACCCCGGTTTCTCCCTTATGCTCGGTGGGCGCTATCTCGGCCCAGTTCGTGGTGCAAAACGGTAAGTCCTTGATGTCCATCGCAACTCCATTTGTCAAAACAAGAGGCATCACCGCAGCAGGGGCAATCAGCATCCGTCGCCCCCCCGCCATGCCGGCTGTAGGCTGGGATGCCCGGACAAGCTAGTCTCCCCATAGTGCCTCCCTGATACTGCCATCGAACCAAGCGCCATAACATACCTATCAAGCTGGTGTTACTAAGGCGGGAAGGAATTGGTTATTAGTGTAGTGGTCTAATCATC
>NZ_JRGL01000085.1 GCF_000764655.1 Aeromonas aquatica | reverse complement strand
GTTCCTGCTCAGCAACCATCTGTTTGGTGGTTGATAGGACAGACAACACAATGGAATGACGAAGGGCCTGCGGGCCCTTTTTTCGTTTCTGTAGATCAACCATTGGGATTTGGCGATAGATAGTCTGTTGGCTATGGGAACAGCTTGTATGCCATCAAACTAGAATTTTCATCCCTTTATACATACTCCCTCACCTTCTGTTCATTTTCCTATACACCGCCTGCCACCAGATTGAGGAGGTCGTCCGCACTCCAACAAGAACACACCGCAGGCAGGAGAGGGGGGTTATCCAGGTTCGATGTCACAACTCACCAGGAAGATGCTGTGGCTGAACCGGCTCAGCGCCGGCTTCTTTTAAGTTGTCGTAGTGCTGATGGTGAGAGGAAACATCTGGCGATGCTCGTTCGTTTCAACGAGTCCTCACCAATTCTGGGGGGACGACTTGGCTTATCGTAAGGACATCGATGGCTGTGCAGTATGAATGTGAGGGCAGGGGATTAGGCTGGTTTTACTGGTGCGCGCATGAGTGGCAAAGAGAGGTGTGTAGTGGTCTAATCATC
>NZ_JRGL01000084.1 GCF_000764655.1 Aeromonas aquatica | reverse complement strand
CTATACAGATGCGTTACTCGGTTCGGATATTGTAATCCATTGTGCCGCTATGGCCCATGTTCATAAAGATTCTACAGATAAAAAAAGCGAGTTTGATCGAGTTAATTGTGCTGCTACTATAAAGTTAGCCAAGCAGGCAACAGAACAGGGTGCTAAGCGGTTTATATTTATTAGTTCAATCGGAGTGAATGGTGGGCATAATCAGCAAAGAGCATTTCGCTTTGATGATATCTCCCAGCCTTGGGATGAATATACCCAATCAAAATATGCCGCAGAGTTGGGCTTACGCCAGTTAGCTAAAGAGACTGGTCTTGAAGTCGTCATCATTCGTCCGCCATTGGTTTATGGTGCTAATGCACCGGGTAATTTTGGTAAGTTAACTCATGCCGTGAGGCATGGTCGTTGGTTACCGCTTGGAGCAATTCATAATCAGCGAAGTTTTGTCGCACTTGATAACCTGGCCGATCTGATCATTACCTGTGTTACCCACCCTCATGCTACCAATCAGACCTTTTTGGTTAGTGATGATCAGGATGTATCTACCACTCAGTTACTTGAGATGATGAGTCGTGCTGCAGGTAAATCTCCGCGATTATTGCCGGTGCCAATGAGCTGGTTACGATTGGCAGGCAAGCTAACGGGTAAGCAGGCGGTGGTTGAGCGGTTGTGTGGTAATCTGCTGGTCGATATCAGCCACACCAAAACAACATTGGATTGGCAGCCACCGATATCGCTGGAGGAAGGGATTAAACGCTGTTTTATTGAGGATAAAGAAGGATGTTGATTCGAGCGCTTGATTTTTGTGCAGCATTTTTTGGCTTGTTATTGCTTTGGCCTATTTTGTTGGTCGTCACCTTGCTCGGCCTGTTTGATACCGGCT
>NZ_JRGL01000083.1 GCF_000764655.1 Aeromonas aquatica | reverse complement strand
GATGATTAGACCACTACAGAGAGCGGCCGGTTGTCTGCCGGGCGGTCCACCCACTCTTTGTTGTGCTCGGTGGCGATCACCTAACGTTCGAACTGCTGGGCCTCAGACTTAGTCTTGAAGCGCTTACGGATCCGCTTGCCCTCCCTCCCCTGCGGGCGGATATCGACCAGGTACCCTTCGGGCGTGGACTTGATGCTCATCGTCCCTCCTTATATAGGAAGGCGCTCACCCATCCCAGTTGCCCGCACATCGACACCGCTCCCAACCACTGCTCTATGTCGCTCATAGTCACTCCTCAAAACCACTGTGATTATATACAGCAAGTGATGGAGGTTGGCAGTGTTTAGCTGAGGTTGCTTCATACATAGGAGAGCTGGAAATTGGGGAACTTGAGTGGGCTACACTCAGGGTTGACTTGCTCATTGTGGTCAACGCGTTCAACCCGACAGCAGGGCAAGGCGACACAACAGGGGATATAGCTATGACAATATGGAAAATTTGGCTGGTAGCTACTCAGCTCTTGCTAGCGGCTTGCGCCACCAACGGTGGAACGACACCTCCCCCTCCTGCGGATGATGGACGTAACGATGGAGGTGGGAGCGTAAGTAGTGGTGGAGGTATGGGCGGCGGTACCTACCTTACCCATTAACCCGATGCCCGCCTGGCATACCGATAGTGATCATCATCCTGTGTGTGATGCGGGTGATGGGCGCAACACCATAGGACGCTATGATGGATCTGCAACTGCTCAAGACATTCCTGCTCTGGAACCTCTCCATCAACTATCTGATCATCATCGTCTGGTTTGCCGTCTTTGTGTTTGCCCACGACGGCATGTACCGGCTCCACAATCGCTGGTTTCCCCTTTCCGTGGAGCACTTCAATGTCGTCCACTACCTGGGTATATCGATCTACAAAATCGGGGTGCTGCTGTTCAACTTGGTGCCCTATTTTGTACTGTTGTACCTGACAGGACGTGGCGGCTAGCAGAGTTCGACGGTTCGAATAGGTGCCGGTCGGTCTCCCGTGCCCTTCCAGCAGGGCTGCCGCCGTCGAGTGCTTGTTCCTAGATAGCCAGTAAACGTCCAGTAACCACTTGTTGAGCTATAT
>NZ_JRGL01000082.1 GCF_000764655.1 Aeromonas aquatica | reverse complement strand
TTGGTATTCATCTGCGATGTGGTTGGAGTCTTTATGAAGAGAATGTTTGAAGTCCTCAGAGCCGATGTCCTGGCGACGACGCCGGTGCAGCTACTGCAGATGATCCGGCATAGCGAGGGGCGGACCCTGATGGCCGAGACGGTGGTGAGCTGCCAGCCCTTCTCCGAGGGGGTGAGCAATCCAGAGCTGGCGGCATCGTTTGGCGCAGACATGATCACCCTCAACACCTTTGATCTGGGCCAGCCCTTTGTCGAAGGCCTGTATGACGAAGCGGTCGACGACGATGCCTGCCTCGCCACCCGCTATGAGCAGCACGCCAGCTTCATTCGCCAGCAAGCGAGCCTGAATCGGGTGGTGCAGGATTTAAAGCAGGTATCCAGCCGTTTTATTGGCTGCAATCTGGAGCCTGTGCCGCAAGACATTAAGTATCCGGCCGGTTTTCGGGTATCGGCAGACAACATCAAACAGGCGGTGGCCCTGGGTCTGGATTATGTCGTCATCACCGGCAATCCCAATACCATGATCACCGAAGAAGGGATCATCGACGCCATTCGCATGGCCAAGGCCGTGGCTGACAATCAATTGCTGATCATTGCCGGCAAGATGCATGGGGCCGGCACAGGCACAGAGGTTGCGGCTGAGGTGCTGCTCAAATATTGCCAGGCGGGGGCCGACATCATCATGATCCCGGCGCCTTATACCACCCCTGGCATGACACCCGAAACCGCCAAGGCGCTGATAGAAGTGATTCATGGCGCCGGCAAGCTGGCCTTGTGCGCCATGGGAACCTCCCAGGAGGGAGCCGATAGAACGGTCGTCGAGCAAATAGCACTTAATTCCAAGGTGGCTGGTGCAGATATTATTCACATCGGTGATGCGGGCTTTGCGGGCATTGCCGATCCAGAGAACATCAAATATTGCTCAATCGCCATTCGTGGCAAACGGCACACCTATCGCCGGATAGGATTGCGTCGTTAATTCATGTCATTAAATGGTTTTTGAAATGGAGCCTGTTATCAGGCGTATTTAAACAATGCTGTTGCGTTGATATATGGCGAGGGATGCTATGAATAATGCCAATACAAAAGATCCGATTGAAAAATATGTGATGCCGCTGGCTCAGCGGTTGGGAAATAACCGTCATCTGATCGCTATCCGTGATGGTATGGCACTGGTCATGCCCTTCATGATCATTGGCTCGCTGTTCCTGATCCTGGCCTTCCTGCCGTTCCCCGGCTACGAAGAGTACATGACCGAGAGCGGTCTGATGGACAAGCTGCTGCTGCCGGTCGGGGCAACCTATGATCTGATCGCCATCTTTGCCACCTTGGGGGTGGCTTATCGTCTGGCACAGAAATATACCCAGCTCGATCCCATTATCGCCGCCGCCGTTGCGCTGGCTGCCTATATGCTCGTCACGCCCTACAACATCACTCACACCATAGAGGCAACCGGTGAGGAGATCAGTGTCAGTGGCATCAACCTGGCTTACATGGGCAGTGCCGGTATGTTCCTGGGGATCCTCATCGCCATCTATGCAACCGAGGTTTATCGGTGGTTGATGGTCAGGAACATCAGTTTCAAATTGCCCGATTCCGTCCCGCCCGCCGTGTTGAAATCCTTCGCGGCCCTGATCCCGGCGTTCGTTGTGCTGACCTCGCTGTGGCTGGTTCGCCTGGCCATTGAAGCGGCCGATCTTGG
>NZ_JRGL01000081.1 GCF_000764655.1 Aeromonas aquatica | reverse complement strand
GAAAATGGTAAGGAACGTCCAAAAGTTCGAACAGAAAACCTCGTATTTTTAATTAAATTTTTTAGAACAGCCCTTCCAACAAATCCAGTAGCCCCAGTTAAAAAAATCATACCCCCCCCTACCTACAAGAAGCTAATTATCTTATTTTAATGATAGCAAATTAATCAACCATGACGACAGGCTATATTTATCACGAATTGCATCGTTAATATGATGATATTCAGAATGTATAAAATGAATATCTATATGGGGGTTTTCTCTATCAACTACGAGTATATTGTTCGGGTTATAGAAATCATATTCCATAACATTTCTGTTAGTAGTAATTAATTTTTTTTGCATCCCTACCATTTCAATGGTTCGCATAGTTAATCCATTTTGATTGGGATGTTCTATATCAATCACAACTTTTGTGTCAGCCAATACAGAGATGATTTCTTCTGATGTCATGGATTTAAAAGATATGTCTTTAAGAGAAATTCCGCTTAGCTCATTAGTAAATAATTTCTTTAGAAGAAACAATAACCTACTAGGAGAATAGTAAAATAAATAATTGCTTATTTTTTTCATCCCCAGACTATCAGCAATGGTTGTTACTAGCTTGTATCTACCACTATGAGCAGTTCCGATAAATGCAAACTGATAAGGGTAATCTTTATAT
>NZ_JRGL01000080.1 GCF_000764655.1 Aeromonas aquatica | reverse complement strand
CTATACATCCTTGATGATGATTTGTAGCATATATGCACCACATTCAATATGTGGTGCAAAGTTTTCATGAAATAATATATTATTTATTTTGATTAGGTACCGGTTGGTTTTGTTTAGATATTCCTTCAACTTTCTTATCTATCATAAGAAGCGATATTTTTAGTTCATTAATAGATTTTTCATTTTCAGCCTTCTGCTCTTTAAGTCTATCGTTTATATACTGGGTTGTTTGTTTACTTGATGAGATATTTAAAAATTTGTTCTCTAACTTTACTGAGGTAGTGCTATATAAAGGAATTAGAACGGAGGCTATCAAACTAGAAAATGTAACAAACAAGGCGATCCTTGTATAAAACAATTGATTTTTTGACGAATTTAATTCCTGTTCTTTTTCTATATCCTCTTTTGTCTTATAGCCCTTGTTCACAAATGTCTTGAAATCCTCAGTTATGAAGAACTTCTGTGTAGTGAAATTATAGATATTTTCTTTCAAATCATCGTCGATAAAGTCACAGGAAATAGGGTGTTGATCTTCATTGAATTCTTCACCTATTGTTGACAAATCGAGACGACCATTAAAAAATATAAATTTATTCTTTTTTAAAAACTCAACCAACAATATTGTGGTTATTATCAATGTAGATACTGTGCGATCTATTGTGTGGAGCTCATTAATGTCAGTGCAAGTTGAACTGATATAAAGAAGTACATCGGTCTTTGAGTTGACCTTCACATAGCTATTCTTTGGTAAATGTCTGCTAATGCAATTATTTATTACAGTTAGTTCTTGGGGTTTATCCAATTTTAACATGTCGTTCATTATTTCAATTTCTAATCCACTG
>NZ_JRGL01000008.1 GCF_000764655.1 Aeromonas aquatica | reverse complement strand
GAGTTGGAGCGCGGCTAAGCCAAGGTCAGAGCCCCGTGTGCTTCAAATGCTGGACGAGTTGGAGCGCGGCTGAGGTATCAGCGGCCCTGCCATGGGGCTGATTGGCAGCTTAATAGCGGTCGATTGATTGTTGGCCCGGAAGAGGGAGTGCTAGACTGGTCGGCTATTGTACAGGGAGTATGCAGTTGACTCAGAGTGTGACACGCCAGGTGAGGCAGGCCATCATGGTCCAGCTGTACACCCATGCCTCTTTCAGCCTGCCTTGTCTGGTGCTGCTGGCGATCAGCTGGAGCCTGTTGTTCCACGATTACCTGCCGGCCAGGGAGGCGCTGGGCTGGCTGGGGCTGATCTGCCTGCTGCTGCTGGGACGCTGGTGGCATCTGCGCTGGCGGGCGCCCAGGCTGGCACAGTTGCCGTTGGTCATGCTGGAGCGCGAGCTGTTCATCGGGGTGACCATCACCTCCATCGTCTGGGCGCTCGGGGTGCTGCTCTACATGGACAAACTGCCCGACACCTACAGGGCCGCCATGATGATGCTCTCCAGCTTGATCCTCACCGGCAGTGCCATCATGCTGTTCGGCAGCCGGCGCACCCTCTATGGCGCCGTGCTGCCGCTCGGGCTCGCCATGTTGTTCGAGCTGGGGGGCGGCAACGAGCAGGAGCGCATCGTCTCCTGCATGCTGGCAGGCTACCTGTTCGTGTTTCTGCCGACCCTGCTGCGCCGGCTGCGGCGAGATCAGGTCGCCTCCCTCTATCACCGCTTCTCCAATGCGGATCTGGTGGCCGAGCTCAAAGCGGTCTCCGAACATCTCAAGCTCACCTCCCGCCTGGACGGGCTGACCGGCATCGCCAATCGTGCTCACCTAGATGACTGTCTGGCACGGGCCTGGCGCCGCTGTCAGCGAGCCAGGGCGCCTCTGTCGCTGGTGCTGGTGGATGTGGATTACTTCAAGCAGTTCAACGATCACTATGGCCATCAGCTGGGGGACCAGTGTCTGCAGGAGGTAGCGGGCCTGCTGGCGGAGGTGCTGCGGCGGGAGGATGACCTGGCCGCCCGTTACGGCGGGGAGGAGTTTGCCCTGCTGTTGCCCTGCACCAGCCAGCAGGGGGCTGTCCAGATCGCCGAGCAGGTGCGCGCCGCCCTGCGCGCTCTGGGCATTCCGCATCAGCAATCCCGAGTCTCGGGGCGGGTCAGTTGCAGCTTCGGGGTGGCGACTCTGGTGCCTGATCAGAGCGGCTCCATCGCCGAGCTTATCCAAAAAGCGGATGCGGCCCTCTATCAGGCCAAGCATAATGGGCGGGATCGTATCGAAGCAGCCTTGATGGGTAAGGTTGCCTGAGTTTCAAAAGACAGATGAGAGAGGTCGTCTATGCAATGCCATCGTATCGAAGAGCTGCTGGAGCTGTTGCAGCCCGCCTGGATCAAGGAACAGGACCTCAGCCTGGTGCAGTTCATCACCAAACTGGCGGCGGAAGCCGGTTATGAGGGCGCCCTGTCCGAGCTGACCGATGACATGCTGATCTACCACCTCAAGATGCGGGATGCCGACAAGCAGGCGCTGATCCCCGGGCTTGCCAAGGACCATGTTCCCGACTTCAAGGAAGCCCTGCTCAAGGCCCGCGGCATCAAGTAAAGGTTGCCCCGACGGGAAGCTGACAGGTTTTCAAAAGAATCTCCAAAAAGGTCCGTAGTCAACTGGCGACGGACCTTTTTTGTTACCCGAAATTGCGACGGGTCTCGAACTATAGATACATTTAACCCACACAATTAGCAGGTTGTTTAAGATATAATCTGCTTCATAACAATATAAGTGGAGCGATGTGCTGCAATGGCCGACCAGGACAAGATCGATATCAAGGATGTCACCGGCGATGTCACCGGGACCTTCAATCCCAACACCTTCAAAGCCAGCGATGACAGGTTCAACCCGGGCAACCGCATCTATGTGAGATCCCAGACCGGCTACTGGCAGCGGGTGCGCAAGGTCATGGGCTGGTTCTTCGTCGCCCTCTTCGTCGCCCTGCCCTGGTTGCGCTACGACGGCCGCCAGGCCGTGCTGTTCGATCTCGAGCATCAGCAGTTCCACATCTTCGGCGCCACCATCTGGCCGCAGGATCTGACCCTGCTGGCCTGGGTCTTCATGATCGCCGCCTTCGCCCTCTTCTTCGTGACTACCTTCCTCGGCCGGGTCTGGTGTGGCTATCTCTGCCCGCAGACGGTGTGGACTTTCATGTTCATCTGGTTTGAGGAGAAGCTGGAAGGCTCCGCCAACAAGCGCCGCAAGCTGGATGCCGCCCCCTGGAGTGGTGAGAAGCTGGCCCGCAAGGGGACCAAGCACCTGGCCTGGATCCTGCTGTCGCTGGGTACCGGCCTCACCTTCGTGGCCTATTTCCAGGACGTGTATCAGCTGGTGCCTGACTTCTTCACCCTGCAGGCGAGCGGTTGGGTCATCTTCTGGGCGCTGTTCTTCGCCGCCTGTACCTACGGCAACGCCGGCTGGATGCGCGCCATCATGTGCATCCACATGTGCCCCTATGCCCGTTTCCAGTCCGCCATGTTCGACAAGGACACCTACATCGTCGGCTATGACGCCAAGCGCGGCGAGGCGCGCGGCCCACGCGCCCGCAAGGCGGATCCCAAGGCGCTGGGGTTGGGGGACTGCATCGACTGCGACCTCTGCGTCCAGGTCTGCCCGACCGGCATCGACATCCGCGACGGCCTGCAATACGAGTGCATCAACTGCGGCGCCTGCGTCGATGCCTGCGACCAGACCATGGACAGGATGGGTTATCCCAAGGGGCTCATCAGCTACACCACGGAGCACAAGCTGGCCCACAACTCCACTCAGGTGGCGCGGCCCAAGCTGCTCGGCTACGGCCTGGTGATGGTGATCATGCTGGGGGTCTTCGTCTACAACGCCATGTCCATCATGCCCATGGGGCTCGACATACTGCGGGATCGCAACCAGCTGTTCCGGGAGAACAGCGAGGGGCTCATCGAGAACACCTATACCCTCAAGATCCTCAACAAGACCCTGCAACCCCAGCGCTACCAGCTGGACGTGGAAGGCTTGCCGGAATACCAGTGGTTCGGCCCACGGGAGGTGACCCTGAAGGCGGGCGAGATCTACACCCTGCCGGTGAGTCTGGCGGTGGATCCCTTCAACCTGAAGAAGCCGACCCTGGATATCCAGTTCGTGCTCAAACGGGAAGGGGTCGCTGCGGATGACAGCAAGGGTTCCCTGCGCCAGGCCAGCAAGTTTATCAGCCGGTTGTGACGGCTGACGCGACAAATGGCGGGTCAGTTTAGCCGCCATCGGGGGCAGTGATGAGATAGAATGGGGCGCAACAGCGCCCCTTTCTTATGGTGGATGACATGCGTTTCAACTATTCCGACCTCAATCCCGATCTCATCATGGATGCTATCGATCTCAGCGGCCTGCGCATCGATTCCGGCCTCATCGAGCTCAACAGTTACGAGAACCGGGTCTACCAGTTTCAGGACGAGGATCGTCGCCGCTACGTGGTGAAATTCTATCGTCCCGGCCGCTGGAGTAGGGCCCAGATCCTGGAGGAGCACGGTTTCGCCGCCCGCCTCAACGAATCCGAGATCCCGGTGGCGGCACCGCTCGCCTTCGCCGGCGAGACCCTGCTGGAGCATCAGGGTTACCCCTTCGCCATCTGGCAGAGTGTCGGCGGTCGCCAGTTCGAGGTGGACAACCTGGAGCAGCTGGAGTGGGTGGGGCGCTACCTCGGCCGCATCCACCGGATCGGCGCCAGCCGCCCGTTCCATCATCGTGTCCGGCTTGACGTGGAGAGCATGCTGCACGAGCCACGCCAGCTGCTGGCGGCCGGGGAGTGGGTACCGAGCGGACTGGCCAAGCAGTTCTTCGGGGTGCTGGATGAGCTGATCCGCCACGTGTGCGACGCCATGGCCCTGGACGTGGCCCAGATCTCCCTGCACGGGGATTGCCACCCCGGCAACATCCTGTGGCGCGACGGCCCCATGTTCGTCGATCTCGATGACTGTCGCACCGGCCCCGCCATTCAGGATCTCTGGATGCTGCTCAGCGGCGATCGTAACGAGCAGCTGATCCAGCTCGATACCCTGCTGGCGGGCTACGAGGAGTTCATGGAGTTCGACCCGCGGGAACTGGCGCTGGTAGAACCCCTGCGGGCCATGCGCATCGTCCACTACATGGCCTGGCTGGCCCGGCGCTGGGAGGATCCGGCCTTCCCCCGTCACTTCCCCTGGTTCAATACCGATCACTACTGGCGCCAGCAGATCGCCACCCTGCATGATCAGCTGGAGGCCTTGAAGGCCCCGCCGCTGAGCTTGATGCCGGACTGGTGAGACACGTGAATCGTCATGGGAGCAGCGGTTCGCCAGCCCTCTGTATGACCAGCTGGAGGCCTTGAAGGCCTCGCCGCTGAGCCTGATGCCGG
The DNA here is from genome assembly GCF_000764655.1 of Aeromonas aquatica. GTDB lineage: Bacteria > Pseudomonadota > Gammaproteobacteria > Enterobacterales > Aeromonadaceae > Aeromonas > Aeromonas aquatica. The sequence goes on along the minus strand of NZ_JRGL01000008.1, from coordinate 97,910 downwards.
ACTGGTGAGACCCGTGAATCGTCATGGGAGCAGCGGTTCGCCAGCCCTCTGTATGACCAGCTGGAGGCCTTGAAGGCCTCGCCGCTGAGCCTGATGCCGGACTGGTGAGATGAACCTGCCCGGGTTGTTTATCTGCAAGAGGGGGAGGAGCCTTGGTCGTCCTCCTCTGCCATTGACGATAGGGCTGTGACGCAGCCAATGCCTTGCACTGCCAGCCCGCCTTTGTCATTGACGTTGGCAGAGGGACACAATAGGCTTGGACTGCTTCGGTTCGCCGGGCGTGCCTCACAGTGATCCCTTAACAGGAAACGTCATGAAAAAAGTACTATTTTTCCTCGCTGCCATGCTGATGATCCCCATGGTTCACGCCGCCCCGGAATTCAAGGAAGGCGTCAACTATGACGTGGTCAAGCAGACCGGCAGTGCCCAACCTGAAGTGCTGGAGTTCTTCTCCTACCTCTGCCCGCACTGCGCCAAGTTCGAACCGATCGCCGAGGATCTGAAGAAGAGCCTGCCGGAAGGCGTGCCGATGAAGAAGAACCCGGTGGCCTTCCTGGGTCGTGAGATGGGTCCTGAGTTCCAGCGTGCCTACGCCGTTGCGAACCTGCTGAACGTCGAAGGCAAGCTGACCCCGGTCATCTTCGACAAGATCCACACCCAGAAGCAGGTTCCGCAGAGCCGCGGTGATCTGAAGCAGATCTTCGTGGACAGCGGCGTGCCGGCCGAAGAGTTCGACGGCGCCGTCGACAGCTTCGCCGTGTCCGGCATGGTTTCCCAGTTCGATCGCAACACCGAGACCTACAACGTGCGCGGTGTGCCGGCCTTCCTGGTCAATGGCAAGTACATGGTGAAGATTGAATCCATCACTTCCCAGGAGCAGTTCAACCAGCTGGTGAAATTCCTGCTGGCCAAGAAAGACTGATCCCGTCTGACCCCATAAAAAAAGCCCGCCGGTGCAAACCGGCGGGCTTTTTGTTTTTCCGACATTCAGACCCCGACGTGGAAGGCCTGCTTGAGGTTGCGGATGAAGTCCGCATCCCGGCACAGGGTCTTGCCCGGGCTGTCGGAGATCTTGGCGACCGGGCCACCGTTGCACTCCATCAGCTTGAAGACGATGTTCATCGGGCTGACGCCGGGCAGATCGCAGGTGAGCTTGGTGCCGATGCCGAAGCTGGTGTTGATGCGGCCGCGGAAGTGGCGGAACAGCTGCACCGCCTTGTCGAGGTTGAGGCCGTCGGAGAACACCAGCGTCTTGTCTCTGGGGTCTATGCCGAGCCGCTGATAGTGGCTGATGGCCTTCTCGCCCCACACCACGGGATCGCCGGAGTCGTGGCGCAGGCCCTGGTAGCGGCTGGCCAGCTCGAAGTCGAAGTCGCGCAGGAAGGCATCCATGGTGATGCAGTCGGTCAGGGCGATGCCGAGGTGGTTGGTGAACTCATCCAGCCAGCTGGTGAGGGCCGCGCGCTGGCTGTGCTCCAGCGGGAAGCCGAGCTGCTGGTGGGCCTGGAACCATTCGTGGGCCTGGGTGCCCACCGCCGGCAGCCGGTATTTCTGAGCCAGCTGGTAGTTGCTGGTGCCCTTGAATGCCGGCAGGCGCTCCTTGAGACGGCCCACCACGGCGTCCTGCACCGCGTGGGAGAAGCGGCGGCGGGTACCGAAGTCGATGAGGTTGAAATCCTGCATCTCCGCCGGGCTCAGCTCATGCTCCAGCTTGTCGATCTTCTGATCCAGCCGATCCAGCGCCTGGCTCACCCCGAACTGGGGATAGCGAAAGCGGTTGCGCATCTCGCTGATGATGGCGAGCACAGGTATCTCCCACAGGATCACATCCTGCCAAGGGCCTTCCACGCGGACGTTAATGCGGCCATCTTGCTCAAACACCCGCAATAATGAGGTATCCAGCGGCTTGCGGCGCAGGTGATCCAGGTAGTCGGCGGTGAAGAAGGGGCGCTCGGCCAGGAAGTCGAGCTCGGGCTTGGTCAGCCGCAGGGAGCCGGCGAGGCGCAGCTGCTCCTCGATCTGGCCCATCATGGGCAGCAGATCCTCTTCGTTGCGGCTGTGGAACTCGGCCACCACCTCGGCATCCGGATAGCGATGGAACACGGCCTGCTGCATGTGCAGCTTGTAGGCGTCGGTGTCGAGCAGGCTGGTGAGAATCGGCGGCATATCAGACTCCCCGCAGGCTGGTGAGCGCGATGACGTTCCCCTGCCGCATATGTAATTTGCAGGCATCGGTGTCGAGCAGGCTGGTGAGGATAGGAGGCATATCAGTATCCTGGCAGGCGGGTGACCTGCCGCATGGGTAAGTTGCAGGCGCCGGGCAGGCTGGTGAGAGTGATGGGCATGTCAGGCGTCCAGCAGGCGTTGTACATCGGTCAGGGTCTGGACCAGTTCGGCGCCAGCCTCGATCATCTGGGTGCGGGCCTGGGCCACAGTCCCAGGGCTGATGCCACGGCAGGCGTCGAGATGGACTATCACCCGCAGGCCGGCCCGGCGCAGTTGCAACACGCTGGTCTTGACGCAGTAGTCGGTGGCGAGGCCGCCGACCAGCACAGTGCTGACGCCGCGGGACTGCAGAAACTCGATGAGGCCTGTGCTGCGCCGCTCGGCTAGATCATGGAAGCAGGCGCCGTAGGGATGCAGATCAGGCTCGACTCCCTTCCAGACGAAGAAGTCGTAATCGATGGGGGCGGGCAGGCCATCCAGCAGCTCGAAGCCCGGGGTGCCCGGCACACAGTGCACCGGCCAGCTGAGGTCGGCGTTGGGCAGGTCCAGCGGTAGCAGCATGTCGGCGGGGTCAGAGACGGCCCAGGCGGCATTGCGGGGGTGGGCATCCTTGCTGCCTGCCCGCAGGCTGGCGAGGCGGGCCTGGGCGTTGAGTGCAGCCACAATCGCATCCCCGCCCGCGACGGGCAGTTCGTTCGGGCAGAGGGGGGTGAAACCCTTCTGCACATCAATATCCAGGCTGGCGACGGTTCCCATGATTGGCTCCTGCACATACTATCCTTGTGATATTATCTACCAAACATTATTGGAAGGCGAGCAGGTCAGTCAGGATGCCGAGAATGAGTCTGGATATGGTGGTGCTGCGGTTGAACGAGGAGCGGCTCGAGCTGCTCCTCGAGACCCGCGATCGCCCCCCCTTTGCCCATAGCTGGCAGTTGCCCGCGCTGCGTATCGACGAGACGCGGGACCGGGATCTGGACGCCGCCCGTCATCGCCTGCTGGCGGAGTGGGGGCTGGGTCACTGCTACAGCGAGCAGGTCTGCACCCTCGGCAATCTGGAGCGGGATCCCCGCGGCTGGTCCACCACCCTGGTCTACCTGTGCCTGGTCGAGCCGGAGGTGGAGGTGGTGCGCGGCTGCTGGCATCCGCTCTCTGTCTTGCCGGGCCTCGGTCTCGCCTTCGACCACGGCCAGCTGATCGCCAAGGGGCTGGAGCGGCTGCGCATCAAGAGCCGCTACAGCACCCTGCCACTGCAACTGCTTGGCCCCGAGTTCACCCTCTCCGAGGTGCAGCGCGCCTTCGAGGTCATCCTGCAGACCCCAATGAATACGGCGGCGTTTCGCAAGCGCATCCACCGCGCCGATATCCTGGTGGATACCGGCCGCAAGCGCACCGGCAAGCAGCGCCCGGCCATCCTCTACCGGCTGGAGAGCCCCTGCTGCGTGATGTTTGATCAGGTGATGAATGGAGCCGAAGCATGAACCATAAACCGCTACGCGTGCTGGTCAGCGCCTGCCTGCTCGGGCAGCCGGTGCGGTATGACGGTCAGAGCAAGGGGATCCTCAGCGACTGGCTGAGCTCGCTGGGGGCCGAGGGGCGCACCCTGGCCTTCTGCCCCGAGGTGGCCGGTGGCCTGCCGACCCCGCGCCCGCCCGCCGAACGGCAGGGGGAGCTGGTGGTGACTCAGTCTGGGCTGGACGTGACCGCCGAATTCGATCGCGGCGCCGAGCTGGCGCTGGAGATCTGTCTGGCGCAGGGCATTCGCTTCGCGCTGCTCAAGGAGGGGAGTCCCTCCTGTGGCAGCGGCCGCATCTACAACGGCCGCTTCGAGGGAGTTTCGATGGCGGGTGAGGGCAAGACCACGGCCCTGCTGCGGCGCCACGGCATCGCTGTCTTCTCGGAGGATCAGCTGCCCGAGCTGGCCTCGGCGCTCACCTCGGCGACCACCGCCTCGACCTGAGCCGCCGCATCGGTCTCCTGCCACTGCGCCAGCACCCTGTCCTTCTCCTGCCAGCGCTGGTTCAGCCACTGCTGGAAGCCCCGCTTGAACTGCTTGTCGTTGAAGTAATCCCCCACCAGCGGCTCATCGACGGGCAGCTCCTCGATGCGCACCCGAATGCGCTTCATCCGCCCCATCAGGAAGTCCTTGAACGGGGTCTCGGCGTTGTCCGGATAGCTGATGGTGACGTTGATCAGGCTGTCGAACTGCTCCCCCATGGCGGCCAGGGTGAAGGCCAGCCCCGCCGCCTTGGGCGGCATCAGATGACGGTAGGCTGAGCGCACCGCATCCCGCTTGGACTCGGTGAAACGGGTGCCTTCCACGAAGTTGATGACGGTGGTGGGGATGTGGCGAAACTTCTCGCAGGCGTTGCGGGTGGTCTCTATGTCCTTGCCGCGCAGGTGCGGGTTGCGCAGCAGGAATGCCCGCGAGTAGCGGCGCATGAAGGGCATGTCCAGCCCCCAGCAGGCCAATCCCATCAGCGGGATGTAGATCAGCTCGTGCTTCATGAAGAACTTGGGCACCGGCAGCCGGTCCCTGAACAGATGGCCCAGCACCACTATGTCGGTCCAGCTCAGGTGGTTGCTGACGATCAGATACCAGCCATCCTTGCGCAACCGGGTGTCGTCTTCGATCTGCCATTCGATGCGGGTGGTGAGGCGGATCACCAGGGCGTTGCAGCTCAGCCAGAAGCGCATGATGCCGTTGTTGATCCGGCTGCAGGCGTGGCTGAGGGCAGGGATCGGCAGCAGCTTGATCAGCGACACCAGCAGGATCAGGCTGGAGACCAGGATGATGAACAATATGGTCAGGCTGGCGCTGATGAGCAGCACCAGCGGGCCGGGAAGAAAGGTGAGCATGGGTGTCGTTTACTGTGTCTCGTCCGCCAGCAGTTGGCTCAGGGTCTGATCCTTCTCGTGCCAGATCCCGTTCAACCACTGTTGAAACTCTTGTTGGAACTCGGGGTCATTGAAGTAATCCCCCACCAGATTGCGTTCGATCGGCAGATAGCGTACCCGAACCTTGATTTCCCTGACCCGCCCGCACATGAAGTCCCAGTAACTGGGGATGCCGCCCGGATAGGCGATGGTCACATCCACCAGCTGGTGCAGTTGATCCCCCATGGCCGCCAGGGTAAAGGCGACCCCGCCCGCCCTCGGGTGCAGCAGATGGCGATAGGGGGCGGCCTGCTTGTCATGCTTGTGGGCGGTGAAGCGGGTGCCCTCCACGAAGTTCATCACGCTCACCGGAATGTGGCGGAACTTGGCACAGGCCTTACGGGTTGTTTCTATGTCCTTTCCCTTCAGATGAGGGCGTTTTTCCAGAAACTTTCGGGAATAACGTCGCATGAAGGGGAAATCCAGCGCCCACCAGGCCAGACCGAGAAAAGGTACCCAAATCAGTTCTTTCTTGAGGAAAAACTTCAGGAAGGGAATTTTCTGATTAAAAATCCGCTGCAATACCAGTATGTCGACCCAGGATTGATGGTTGGCAATCACCATATACCACTCATTCCGGCGCCCTTTGTCCACTCCGACCACCTCAAAAGTGGTTCTGATGATGACTTTCTGGATCAGATTGTTGAAACCTATCCAGCAGCTGGCGCAGCCATCCAGCAGGGCGTTGCAGAGGGTACGCCAGCCTCTGATCGGCAGCAGCAGCTTGACCAGGCCGAGCAGCAGTATGGGGACAAACCAGAACAGGGTATTGAGGAAATAGAGCAGGGTCGAGAGGCTGCCGCGCAGTCGCTCTATCAGCTTGTTTTGCATGAATCGAGTCCGTCTTCTTGTCTGTGGATGACCAGCAAGTGGTCAGATCTGTGGCCATAATATCAGCCGATGGCGCGCTAAACCATGTCTGACAGCCATGGACCACATAGGACTCACTTTTCCATAATCCCAGGTATTCAGCCGCTGCGCAGGCGGGAGAGCAGCCGATCCATGGCCCTGTAGCCGAGCGCCTCGATCAGGTGCTCCTTCTCGATGGCGGGCCGGCCCGCCAGATCCGCTATGGTGCGCGACACCCGCAGTATGCGGTGCCAGGCCCGGATGCTGAGCCCCAGCTTCTGGATGGCGCTCTCCAGAAACTCGGCATCTTGCGCCGATAGTCTGCAAATATCTTCGATCTCACGGCTATCCAGCAGGTTGTTGAGCTTGCCATTGCGGCTCAGCATCCGCTCCCGCGCCGCCAGCACCCGCTCCCGGATCTGGCGGCTCGGCTCACCGCGCTCCGCCTTGCCGGTAAGGCTGCCCTTGGGCAGCAGCGGCACCTCCACCGTCAGATCGAAGCGATCGAGGAAGGGGCCGGAGAGCTTGCCGAGATAGCGCAGGATCTGATCCGGGCTGGAGCGGGTCTGGCCGTCCCCATAGTGGCCGCAGGGGCTGGGATTCATGGCGCCAATCAGCTGGAAGCGGGCGGGGAAGTCCACCTGGCGCGCGGCCCGGCTGATGGTGATGTGGCCGGTCTCCAGCGGCTCACGCAGGGAGTCGAGCACCTTGCGCTCGAACTCCGGCAGCTCGTCGAGAAACAGCACCCCGTTGTGGGCCAGCGAGATCTCGCCGGGTCTCGGGTGGCTGCCACCCCCCACCAGGGCCACCGCCGAGGCGCTGTGATGGGGCGTGCGATAGGGCCTGTGATGCCAGTGGCCGACCCGGGGGGTGAGTCCGCCGATGGAGTGGATGGCGGCGGTCTGCTGCGCCTCCTGCTCGCTGAGCGGCGGCAAGATGCCGGGCAGGCGGCTCGCCAGCATGCTCTTGCCGGTGCCGGGGGGGCCTATGAACAGCAGGTTGTGGCTGCCGGCGGCGGCGATCTCCAGCGCCCGCTTGGCCTGGGACTGGCCGATCACGTCCTGCAGATCCGGCACGTCGGGCAGTGTCTCCGTGCTCTGGGGCTCCGGCAGTGGCAGCTCGTACTGGCCCGCCAGCCAGGCTGTCACCGCCAGCAGCTGATGGGCGGTGCGCACCTCCGCATCCTGGATGAGGGAGGCCTCGGGGCCGTTCTCCCGCGGCACCAGCAGGGTGCGGCCCGCATCGCGGCAGGCGAGCACCGCAGGCAGCACCCCGAGCACGGGACGGATCTCGCCGGTCAGGGCCAGCTCCCCTAAAAATTCATGATCGAGCAGGTATTTTGCCGGTATCTGCTTGGAAGCGGCGAGAATGCCGATGGCGATGGCCAGATCGAAACGGCCCCCCTCCTTGGGCAGATCGGCGGGGGCCAGGTTGACCGTGATGTGCTTGCTCGGGAACTCGAAGTTGCCGTTGAGCAGGGCGCTGCGCACCCTATCCCGCGACTCCTTCACCGAGGTTTCCGGTAATCCCACCATGTTGAAGGCGGGCAGCCCGTTGGATAAATGGACTTCTACCGTGACTTGCGGCGCCGCGATCCCCAGGCTGGCACGGCTATAAACCACAGCTAATGACATAAATCCCGTCCTTGGTTTGATGTATGTGCTGGTTAACCGTTTTTTATTAGTTTTTTGTGCCAGTCAGAGGCCGTCGGCGCGCTTGAAATCAGAGTCTTGTCAGCTAAAAAACGCTTGCCCAATAAAAATCACCGTGCTAGTTCTAATAGCCATTCGCGGTGCAAACCGCCCCGATTTCACAGGATTTCCGGTTGTAACTATGAACATGGCCTCCCGTTTCGTCAGCATTATTGTGGTCCTAGTGGTGATTATTATCTCACCGCTCGGGGCTCGTTTAGCTGCACGGAACAAGGGATAGACCCACCACCGGACAGAACGAAACAAGCGACCCCCGAGCCTCACGGCTCGGGGGTTTTTTTTCGACCAAAGGACAGGATTTCCACATGAACGGCGCGCAGTTTTTGGTACAGGCTCTCAAGAAACAGGGTGTGACCCAGGTGTTTGGTTACCCGGGCGGGGCCATCATGCCGGTCTACGATGCCCTGTATGACGGTGGTCTGGCCCATCAGCTCTGCCGCCACGAGCAGGGTGCCGCCATGGCGGCGGTGGGCTATGCCCGCGCCTCCGGCCGGGTGGGGGTCTGCATCGCCACCTCGGGCCCCGGTGCCACCAACCTGGTGACCGGCCTGGCGGAGGCGCTGCTCGACTCGGTGCCGCTGGTGGCCATCAGTGGCCAGGTGGCTTGCGCCGCGGTGGGCACCGATGCCTTCCAGGAGGTGGATGTACTTGGCATGTCCCTCTCCTGCACCAAGCACTCCTTCATGGTCACCGACCCCGCCGACTTGGGGCGGGTGCTGGCCGAAGCCTTCGCCATCGCCACCGAAGGCCGCCCCGGCCCTGTGCTCATCGATTTCCCCAAGGATATCCAGCTGGCCGCCGTGCCCACCCTGAGCCCGCTGTTTGCGGTGGCGGAGCCGGAGGCCCTCAACCCGGCCGAGATCGGCGCCGCCCGCGCCCTGCTGGCGGCCGCCGAGCGCCCCGTGCTCTACGTCGGGGGCGGGGTCGGCATGGCCAATGCCGAGGCCGAGCTGCGCGAGTTTGCTGCCGCCAGCGGCATGCCGGCGGTCACCACCCTCAAGGGGATAGGGGCGCTGGATCCCGACAGCCCCGTCTATCTCGGCATGCTCGGCATGCACGGCACCAAGGCCGCCAACTACGCGGTGCAGCAGTGTGATCTGCTGCTGGTGGTTGGCGCCCGTTTCGATGATCGGGTGACCGGCAAGCTGGACGAGTTCGCCCCCCACGCCAGGGTGGTCCATCTGGACGTGGACGCCGCCGAGTTCGGCAAGCGCCGCGCCGCCGAGGTGGGCATCACCACGGATCTGAGGCTGGTGCTGCCGGCGCTGGCCATGGCCCTCGACATCGCACCCTGGCGCGAGCACTGCGCCGCCATGGCACGGGAATATGCGTTTCGCTACGACCACCCCGGCCAACCCATCTATGCCCCAGCCCTGCTCAAGCAGCTGTCCGAGCGCCTGCCCGAGAGCAGCGTGGTGGCCTGCGACGTGGGCCAGCACCAGATGTGGGTGGCCCAGCACATGCGTTTCACCAGCCCGCGCAACCATCTTTCCAGCGCTGGCCTCGGCACCATGGGCTTCGGCCTGCCCGCCGCTATCGGCGCCAAGATGGCGCGGCCGGAGGATGAGGTAGTGCTGGTGAGCGGCGATGGCTCCTTCATGATGAACGTGCAGGAGCTCGGCACCATACGCCGCGCCCAGCTCAAGGTGAAGATGGTGCTGATCGACAACCAGCGTCTCGGCATGGTGCGCCAGTGGCAGGAGCTGTTCTTCGACGGCCGCTACAGCGAGACCATACTCTCGGACAACCCGGACTTCATCGCCCTGGCCGCCGCCTTCGGCATCCCCGGCGAGACCATCAGCTGCAAGGCGGAGATAGCGCCGGCGCTGGGCCGTCTGCTGGCGAGCGAGAGCGCCTACCTGCTGCATGTCGCGATTTCAGAGGAAGAAAACGTCTGGCCCCTGGTGCCACCAGGAGTCGCCAACCACAAGATGATGGAGCAACGCCCATGAACCAGCACACATTGCATATTCACGCCCAGCCGAGACCCGAAGTGATGGAGCGGGTGCTGCGGGTGGTGCGCCACCGCGGCTTCGCGCTCTGCGCCCTCAATATGGAGCAGGATTGCCAACAGCTGCGGATCACGGTTACTGTCGAGTCGGTGCGTCCCATCCAGCAGTTGTGGAGCCAGCTGGTCAAGCTGGTGGACGTCTCCCGGGTCGATGCACTGGAACAGCAGCCCCGGATCAGCGCTTAAGGAGCAAAGCCAATGTCACAGCCTTCCCATCCTCAATACATCTGGTTCAACGGCAAACTGGTGCCCTGGCAAGATGCCCAGGTCCACGTCATGAGCCACGCCCTGCACTACGGCTCCTCGGTGTTCGAGGGGGTGCGTGCCTACGATACCCCCAAGGGGACCTGCATCTTCCGTCTGCAGGAGCACACCCGCCGCCTGTTCGACTCCGCCAGGATCTACTGGATGGACGTGCCCTACAGCGAGGCCGAGGTGAATGACGCCTGCCGCACCGTGGTGCGCGAGAACGGCCTCAAAAGCGGCTATCTGCGTCCGCTGGCCTTTGTCGGCAACGTGGGGCTGGGGCTGCATCCGCCGCTGGATGCCAAGGCGGATCTCATGGTCGCAGCCCTGCCCTGGGGCGCCTACCTCGGCGAGGAGGGGCTCAAAAACGGGGTGGATGTGTGCGTCACCTCCTGGAGCCGGCTCGCGCCCAACACCATCCCCACCGGTGCCAAGGCCGGCGGCAACTATCTCTCATCCCAGCTGATCAGCAGGGAGGCCAAGCGCAACGGCTTCGCCGAGGGGCTGGCGCTGGACGTGAACGGCTACCTGAGCGAGGGGGCGGGGGAGAACCTGTTCCTGGTGAAGAACGGCGTGCTGTTCACCCCGCCCGCCACCGCCGCCATCCTGCCCGGCATCACCCGCGACACCATAATGACGCTGGCCAAAGATCTGGGTTATGAGGTGCGCGAGCAGGCGCTGCCGCGCGAAGCCCTGTACGTGGCGGACGAGATCTTCATGACCGGTACCGCCGCCGAAGTCACGCCGGTGCGTTCCGTCGATCGGATGAAAGTCGGGGCCGGGAGCCGTGGCCCCGTGACCGAGCGGCTGCAGAATGCCTTCTTCGGCCTGTTCAACGGTCAGACCGAGGACAAATGGAACTGGTTGACCCCAGTTAACGATTGAATCAGCGGGGGCAGCATTTGCCCCCATGCAACGGCCAAACCGAGGACAAGTGGGGTTGGCTGACCCCGGTCAACGACTGATTGAGAACGAGTGGGCGACCCGTCGCCCGCTCGCGCCAACAAGAGTCGGCTATGGCAAGGGCAGATCCCTTGCCACAACCGATTTGAAGCGACAGCTTCGCACCATAAGTTTGCCCAGTCGGGCTCATGTATTCAGGGAGTAGAGACAATGCCGAAGTTGAGATCCGCCACCACCACCCACGGACGTAACATGGCCGGGGCCCGCGCCCTCTGGCGTGCCACCGGCATGACCGATCAGGATTTCGGCAAGCCCATCATAGCCGTGGTCAACTCCTTCACCCAGTTCGTGCCCGGTCACGTGCACCTCAAGGATCTCGGCCAGCTGGTGGCCCGGGAGATCGAGGCCGCCGGCGGCGTCGCCAAGGAATTCAACACCATAGCGGTCGATGACGGCATCGCCATGGGCCACGGCGGCATGCTCTATTCGCTGCCCTCCCGCGAATTGATCGCCGACTCTGTGGAGTACATGGTCAACGCCCACTGCGCCGACGCCATGGTCTGCATCTCCAACTGCGACAAGATCACCCCGGGGATGCTGATGGCCGCCCTGCGCATCAACATACCGGTGATCTTCGTCTCCGGCGGCCCCATGGAGGCGGGCAAGACCAAGCTGTCGGATCAGATCATCAAGCTGGATCTGGTGGACGCCATGATCCAGGGTGCCGATCCCAAGGTGTCCGACGCCCAGAGCGATCAGATAGAGCGCAGCGCCTGCCCCACCTGCGGCTCCTGCTCCGGCATGTTCACCGCCAACTCCATGAACTGCCTGACCGAGGCGCTCGGCCTCTCCCAGCCGGGCAACGGCTCCATGCTGGCGACTCACTCCGATCGGGAGCAGCTGTTCAAGCTGGCCGGCCAGCGCATCGTCGCTTTGGCCAACCGCTACTACCTGCAGGATGACGAGAGCGCCCTGCCGCGCAACATCGCCACCAAGGCGGCGTTCGAGAACGCCATGGCGCTGGACATCGCCATGGGCGGCTCCACCAATACGGTGCTGCACCTGCTGGCGGCGGCCCAGGAGGCCGGGGTGGACTTTACCATGACCGACATCGATCGCATGTCCCGCCGGGTGCCCCAGCTGTGCAAGGTGGCCCCTTCCACCCAGAAGTACCACATGGAAGACGTGCACCGCGCTGGTGGCGTGGTCGCCATCCTGGGCCAGCTGGAGAAGGCCGGGCTGGTGCACGGGGATACCCGCAACGTGCTCGGCACCAGCTTGCACGAGCTGCTGGAGCAGTACGACGTCAGCCGCTGCGATGACAAGGCGGTGCACGACTTCTATCGCGCCGGCCCGGCCGGCATCCGCACCACCAAGGCGTTCAGCCAGAGCTGCCGCTGGCCCGAGCTGGATCTGGACCGTGCCGAGGGCTGCATCCGCTCCCTGGACAACGCCTACAGCCTGGAAGGCGGCCTGGCCGTGCTCTCCGGCAACCTTGCCCTGAACGGCGCCATCGTCAAGACCGCCGGGGTGGATGAAGAGAACCTCTGCTTCCGCGGCCCGGCCCGGGTATTCGAGAGCCAGGACACGGCGGTCGCGGGCATCCTGGATGGCACCGTCCAGGCCGGTGAGGTGGTGGTGATCCGCTACGAAGGGCCCAAGGGCGGCCCCGGCATGCAGGAGATGCTCTATCCCACCACCTATCTCAAGTCCATGGGCCTCGGCAAGGCCTGCGCCCTGATCACAGACGGTCGCTTCTCCGGTGGCACCTCTGGCCTCTCCATCGGTCACGTCTCCCCCGAGGCGGCCTCCGGCGGCACCATAGGCCTGGTGGAAGATGGCGACATCATCAACATCGACATCCCGGCCCGCAGCATGGTGCTGGAAGTGGCCGACAGCGTGCTGGCCGCTCGCCGCGCCGCCATCGAGGCCCGTGGCTGGAAGCCGCTCAATCGTCAGCGCCAGGTCTCCTATGCCCTGCGTGCCTACGCCATGCTCGCTACCAGCGCAGACAAGGGCGCGGTGCGCGATTTAAGCAAGCTGGAGGAATAGGACATGGTTTCAGCGGCAGATTATCTACGCAAGGTGTTGCTCTCCCCCGTCTATGAGGCGGCACGGGTGACCCCCTTGCAGAGCCTGAAAAAACTCTCCGAGCGACTCGGCAACCACGTAGCGCTCAAGCGGGAAGACCTGCAGCCGGTGCACTCCTTCAAGCTGCGCGGTGCCTATCACAAGATCGCCACCCTGAGCGCCGAGCAGAAATCCCACGGTGTGGTGGCGGCCTCGGCGGGCAACCATGCCCAGGGGGTGGCCCTGTCGGCGGCCAAGCTCGGCATCAAGGCCATCATAGTGATGCCCAAGACCACGCCGGACATCAAGATAGATGCGGTGCGTCGCCTTGGCGGCAACGTGCTGCTGTTTGGCAACAGCTTCGACGAGGCCTATGCCGAGAGCCGCCGCCTGTCAGAAACCGAGGGCTACACCCTGATACCGCCGTTTGACGACGTCGAGGTGATCGCGGGCCAGGGCACCATAGGTAAGGAGCTGCTGGAGCAGGATACCCACCTCACCCACGTATTCGTGCCCGTGGGGGGCGGCGGTCTGGCCGCCGGGGTAGCGGTTTACATCAAGCAGCTGCTGCCGGACGTCAAGGTGATAGGGGTGGAAGCGGAGGGCTCCGCCTGCCTCAAGGCCGCCATGGAGGCCGGCGAGCCGGTCAATCTGGAGCGGGTCTCCCTGTTTGCAGACGGGGTGGCGGTCAAGCGCATCGGCACCGAGACCTTCCGCCTGTGCAACCAGTATCTGGACGAGGTGGTGACCGTCTCCAACGACCAGATCTGCGCCGCGCTGAAAGACATCTTCGACGACTGCCGTGCCATCGCCGAGCCGTCAGGCGCCTTGTCGCTGGCCGGTCTCAAGGCTTACAGCGAGCGGGAGCAGGTCAAGGGCGGGCGGATGGCGGCCATACTGTCGGGCGCCAACGTCAACTTCCACAGCCTGCGCTATGTGTCGGAGCGCTGCGAGATCGGCGAGAAGCGCGAGGGCATGCTGGCGGTGACCATACCCGAGCGCAAGGGGGCCTTCCTCGACTTCTGCCGTCAGCTTGGGCCCCGCATGGTGACCGAGTTCAACTACCGCTACGCGGATGCGGCCCAGGCCTCCCTGTTCGTCTCGGTGCGCCTCAGCGGGGGCGACGAGGAGCTCGGCCAGATCATCGATCAGCTCGGTGGCAACGGTTACCCCGTGGTCAACATGACAGAGAGCGAGCTGGCCAAGAACCACGTGCGTTACATGATTGGCGGCCGCCCGGCCCGGCCCCTCGGTGAGCGTCTCTACAGCTTCAAGTTCCCGGAGCAGCCGGGCGCCCTGATGCGCTTCCTGGAGACCCTCGGCTGTCGCTGGAACATCAGCCTGTTCCACTACCGCAACCACGGTGCCGACTATGGTCGGGTGCTCTGTGCCTTCGAGCTGCCGGACGAGGACGTGGCCGCTTTCCACGACTACCTGCACGAGATTGGCTACGGCTGGAAGGAGGTGAGCGACGATCCCGCCTACCGGCTGTTCCTGGCGAGTGGCGATGAACGCATGAAGTGATTAAAAAGAGGGAAGTATCAACTTCCCTCTTTTATATTTTCACGAGAGCACTTTTTCAGATGTGCGCCGAGTTGGTAGATTGAATAGCTTGATAGAGGCGATGACTATTAGTGCCCCCATAATAGTTGTTGTTGTAATTTCAGTATCGAAAACAATGAAATCAAAGAGCATGGTTAATATTGGCACCAGATAGAAGAGGACGCTGACCTTGCTCGCCGAGTTTCTCTGGATCATATAGAACAACAGTAATACGGCCCCGGTGGAAACGACCACTATCATCCATGATAAGGAGAAGACGAAGTTTGGGGTCCAGTTCACATGCCATCCGATAACGAGGGAAGTGGCTACGAAGACGAGGGAGGCACAACCATTCTGGATCATGCCTGACTCCAGTGGCGTCATGGGGATCGTCTTCTGGCAGAGAGAACCTATGCTGATCGCCATTACCGAGAGGAGTGCAAAGATAACACCCAAGGGAGTGACATGACTGACATCTTTGGCTCCAAAGATCGCAAGTCCCAGGCCTGAGAAGCCGATCATAAGAATCAGTAGTTTATAGGGTGATGCCTTATCTCCACCGAGCAATATGGTCAGAATGGGTTGCAAGCCGAGGACGATGGAGACCAGACCCGGCGAGAGTTCATAACGAATGGACAAGAAATAAAAGGCTTGGTAGAAGACTTGCAACAGGAGGCCTGTTACCACCACTCTGGCAAGTATGCTTGGTGTTAATTTTGTTTTACTGTTTATTTTAAAACAGAGATAGACCACCCCCATCAGTAGAAATGCACCTGTAGCCCTAAGGGTCAGGAAGGACCACACAGATGCGTTCTCCAATCCCATCTTGACGAAGATGGCACCACTACTCCACATCAATAAAAATAAAATAGGAGCTAATCGTTCCAGATAGTTCATGTGTCCAGGTGCCTGTCATCGATTCATGGTGTAATACAGTTTCACCGCTGAGTGAGTCATATTTATTCTGCTGTCTTGGGCGCGCACGAGGCACGGAACCAATCATTAGACATTTATTGGTATTTTTCTTTGACAGGCGAGGCGTATCCCATCAAATGCCCCTTGTCATAAATACATCGAGACATTCCTATGCGGATAGCATCATTATTATTTGGATGTTATCCGAACGACTGGTGGGGGTCAAACGGATTTGATTATGGTCTGGCATATGCAATGCAGCCATGATCAAAGGACGACAGGGTACTGGGCGAATGGGATCTATTCCCTTGAATATCAGGAAGAAGGCCGCCTTGGTCTCAGAATGTAAGCGAGCTCACACTCCCGAGAGTTTTGTCATTTGAGGCTAGTGACAGATGGGATAATCTCAGTGTGAGGCTTGGGTTCTGGGCCTCGTCAGGGAAGAGAGACGCAACGCGTCATAACAATTCATTGCAGGGGCTCATCATGAACAAGTCTACGCTTGCCGTGCTCGTCGGCGGCCTGATGGCAACGGGGGCGGTGCAGGCCGCCGCTCAGGACAACACCTGGTACGTCGGTGGCAAGGCCGGCTGGTCCAATTACTACGGGGTGGATTACGACTCCCAGATCGAAAACATGCTGGACGCCGCCAAGGTGGACGAGAACAGCGATGACCTGGGGCTGGGTGCCTTCGTGGGCTATCAGGTCAACCGCAATGTGGCCGTCGAGCTGGGGTATGACTGGCTCGGCAAGTACCAGATAGACCGGCATTACAACGGCAATGGCATAGATTCCGGCTTGGAGGGCGATGCTAAGGCCCAGATGGTGCAGGCCACTATGCGGATCATATTGCCGGCGACCTCGGCACTGGATATCTATGGCCGACTGGGAGGGGCCTATGCCTGGACCGACAGCTCCATCAATGCCTGGTACAACGATGGCCTCAATTCTCTGTCGGAGTCGAACAGTGGCAGCTACCACGGTGCCGCCTTTGTGGGGGCATTGGGCATCGAATACGCCATCGACAAGGACTGGGCCGCCCGCCTCGAGTACCAATACACCACGCCGCTCGGTAAAACCTCTCCCGGGGAGTCGGGCATAGAGATGGACAACGGTCTGCTGTCGGTCGGCATGCTCTATCGCTTCGGCCAGATCGGTGACGAGCCGGTGGCGCCCGTGCCCGCCCCGGAACCCGCGCCAGCCCCCGTGCTGGTGGAGAAGCAGTTCAGCCTGGATTCGGATGTGCTGTTCGAATTCAACAAGGCGACCCTGAAACCCGAGGCCAGCCAGGCACTGGACAACCTGTTTGCCCAGATCCTGGCCGCCAATCCGAAGGATGGGGTGGCCACGGTGATCGGCCACACCGACCGCATCGGCTCGGATGCCTACAACCAGTCCCTGTCTGAGCAACGAGCCCGCAGCGTGGCGGATTATCTCATCGCCAAGGGTCTGTTTGCCGACAAGGTGCGTGCCGAGGGGCGTGGTGAATCTTCCCCGGTGACGGGGGGCAGTTGCCCGGATGGTGCCAAGGCGCAGATGATCGCCTGTCTGGCCCCGGATCGCCGGGTCGAGGTGCGGCTGACCGGGGTCTCCCAGGCCGCCGAATAAGCCGGAGCCGTCATGGGGTAAACACAACGAGGGGGCCAAGGTCCCCTCGTTGCGTTCTGGTTCTCCCCCTCATCCCCCAACCCTTCTCCCGCGAGGGGAGAAGGGAGCAAAGACGCCATGGCGGGTGCGCACTATCGCAAGATCCGTAGGTTTGATTAGCCGCGAAGCGGCGTAGTCAGACGCACGATAAGGAAAACGCTGCTGGCGGCTCGTGATGGCGGCGGTTTAATTCAACTCCGTGGGATCTATATCCAGGCTCCAGCGCACCTTCTTGGTCTCTGGCCAGCCGTCCAGCTCCTTGACCACCCAATCCAGCAACTGCGCGAGCGGGGTCCGGTTAGGCCCCTGTACCAGCAACTGCATGCGGAACTTGCCCGCCTTGCGTTCCATGAAGCCGCTGATGGGCCCCAGCACCTGCACCTGAGGGTAGTGGGCGCCACGCAGGGTATCGGCGAGGCGGCCGAGGAACAGCTGCACCTCGTCGCGACCGTTGGCTTCGGCCCGGAACAGTCCCTGATAGCTGAACGGCGGCAATCCCAGCAGGCGGCGCTCCTTGAGCGCCGTGTCGGCGAAGTGTCCGTAGCCGTTCTGGGTCAGATCCTGCAGCAGGGCGTGCTCCGGGTGATGGCTCTGCAGCACCACCAGCCCTGGCTTGCTGGCGCGACCGGCGCGGCCCGCCACCTGGGTGTAGAGCTGGGCCAGCTTCTCGGCGGCGCGAAAATCGGCGCTGAACAGGGCGCCATCCACGTCCAGCAGGCCGACCAGGGTCACGTCCGGGAAGTGGTGACCCTTGGCCAGCATCTGGGTGCCGATCAGGATCTTGTACTTGCCCGCCTTGATGTCGCCGAGGTGGGTCTCCAGCTCTCCCTTGCGGCGAGTGTTGTCCCTGTCGATGCGCACAACAGGATATTGCGGGAAAACGGTGGTGAGCAGTTGTTCCAGCTGCTCGGTGCCGACCCCGGAGCCGACCAGCTCGTTGCTGCCGCACGAGGGGCAGTGGTGGGGCAGGGGGCGAACGCTGTCGCAGTGATGGCAGTGCAGTCGCCGTCCGGCCTGGTGCCAGGTGTACCAGGCATCGCAGCGCTCGCAGGCGGCGCTCCAGCCGCACTGGTGGCAGATAAGGGCCGGGGCATAGCCGCGGCGGTTGAGAAACAGCATCACCTGGTTGCCCGCCGCCAGATGTTCCGCCATCAGCTGCTCGAGCTGGGGGGATAACCCGGCCTGCAGCCGCACGCTCTTGATGTCCAGGATCACCTGGCGGGCGGTCTGGGCGTTGCCGGCACGCCGGGTCAGGTGCAGGTGGTGATACTTGCCGGTGCGGGCGTTGTGCAGCGTCTCCAGAGACGGGGTGGCCGAGCCGAGCAGTATGGGAATACCGGCGCGATGGGCCCGCATCACCGCGAGATCCCGGGCGTGATAGCGGAAGCCGTCCTGTTGCTTGAAGGAGCCGTCGTGCTCCTCGTCGATGATGATGATGCCGAGATCCTTGAACGGCGTGAACACGGCGGAGCGGGTGCCGATCAGGATGGCGGCGCCACCGTCGCGGCAGGCGAGCCAGGCATCGAGCCGCTCCCTGTCGTTCATGGCGGAGTTCATCGCCACCACGGGCACCTGGAAGCGGCGGCGGAAGCGGTTGATGGTCTGAGGGGTGAGACCGATCTCCGGCACCATCACCAGCGCCTGCTTGCCTGCCTTGAGCAGGGGCTCGAGGATGCTCAAGTAAACTTCGGTCTTGCCGGAGCCGGTGATGCCATCCAGCAGGAAGGCGCCGAACCTGTCGCTCTGGCTGGTGACGGCGGCCACCGCCAGCGCCTGCTCGCCATTGAGGCGCAGCCCTTCCCCCGCATCGAAACGGGTCGCCCAGTCCCCTTCATGGCTCGGCTCCAGGCTGCGTTTCTCTAGCAAGCCCTTCTTCGCCAGGGCGTTGAGCGCCGGGCTCTGGATCTCCTCCTGCTTGAGGGCGGACGGGGTCTGCGGCCCCTTGCGCAGCCAGGCCAGGGCCTGCTGCTGCTTGGGGGATCGTTTGAGTTCGTTGAGATCGATTGCCATCCCCGCGTCGGTGGCAAACCAGAACTCCAGCTCCCGGTAGGCGGCGGACTCGCCCTTGCGCACCAGCACCGGCAGGGCGTGGGGCAGCACCTCTCCCAGCGGATGCTGGTAGTAGTTGGCGCTCCAGGCCATCAGCGCCAGAATGTCCGGCCCCAGCACCGGCTCGCTGTCCAGCACCCGTTTAATGGGCTTGAGCTTGTTGCGCGGCACCTGGCTCTCGGTCGGATGGGCCACCACCAGGCCGACCAGGGTCTGGGGGCCGAAGGGGATCTCGACCCGACAACCGGGGGCAGGCAGGGGCAGGGGGGAGAGATAGTCGAAGTGACGGCGTAACGGCACCGGTACTGCGACACGAACCAGATCAAGCGTTTGCGATGAATCCACCAAGGGCTGCCTATTTTTTCTGCGAAGCTACTTGCCTGATCTCAGGCATTTCCTATATTATTCGCAGCCTTTGAAACTGTGTTCAACAATCGTGTGGTGTCCGACAAGAGATCGGATGGCGACACGGCCTATTATCGAGGTTGTCCATGAAAGCTAATATCCATCCCGAGTACGTCGCCATCACCTGCAAATGCTCTTGCGGTAACGTCATCAATACCTTCTCTACCCTGGGTAAAGATCTGAACCTGGACGTGTGCTCTGCCTGCCACCCGTTCTATACCGGCAAGCAGAAAGAAGTTTCTAGCGGCGGCCGCGTAGACAAGTTCAACAAGCGTTTCGGTGGTCTGACTGCCAAGAAGTAATCTTACTTCTAAAGAATTCTGAAAAAGGCGCCCAATGGGCGCCTTTTTTATTGCGCAGCGTTCTGTATTGCAACGCTTTGCCCTATGGTGGGACTCTCCCTTCTCCCCTTGCGGGAGAAGGGGACGCTAAGTGAATGGGAAAAACAGGGAGTGAGCGGATGCGAAATTGTCTGGTGATGGGGGCGGCTGGCTACCATATGGATTCTTATCTGGTGCCCTATCTGCCGATAGCGGGCTCCTTATGCCTGGTTCGGACAAAACAGGGAAAATGCCGATGAGAAACTGTCTGGTGATGGGAGCAGCTGGTTACATAGGTTCCTACCTGGTGCCTCATCTGCAGGGGCTGGGCTATCGGGTGATCGCCGGGGCCCGCCGTCCCTGCCGCCTGCCGGAGGGGGTGGAGTTTCGTCTCGCCGACAGCCTCAAACCCGCCACCCTGCCACCGGCGCTGGCCGGGGTCGATACCGTCTTCTATCTGGTGCATGCCATGGGGGCCGGCGCCGGTTTCCACCGGCTGGAGCAGCAGGGGGTGAAGAACTTCGCCGCCGCCGCCCGTGCCGCCGGGGTGCGGCGCATCATCTATCTCGGTGCCATCCAGCCGGAGCGCTGCAACAGCCGCCACCTCAACTCCCGTCGCCACTGCGGCGAGCTGTTTCGCGAGGCGGAGGTGCCGACGGTGGAGCTGCGGGCCGGCATCATCATCGGGCCCGGCTCGGCCGCCTTCGAGGTGATGCGGGATCTGGTGTTCAACCTGCCCATGATGGTGACGCCCAAGTGGGTGCGCTCGCGCACCCCGCCCATTGCGCTGTCCAATTTGCTGCACTATCTGGTCGGGCTGGTGGAGGCCGAGGGGGTGGAGGGCCAGGTATTCAACGCCGCCGGGCCCGAGCTGCTCAGCTACCAGCAGCAGTTGCAGAAGTTTGCCGCCCACATCGGCAAGCGTTGCCCCATCATCCCTATCCCCTTGTTGAGCCCCCGCCTCTCCGCCTGGTGGCTGCAGTTTGCCACCTCGGTGCCGCAACCCATCGCCAAGGCGCTGGTGGGCGGGCTCAAGCACGACATCCCGGCGGATGACGGCTCGCTGCGGGCACTGCTGCCCCAGCACCTGCTCAGCTTCGACGAGGCGCTGACCGAGAGTCTGGCGCTGGAGCAGAAGCTCGGCGCCGAACAGCAGGGGGAGGAGACGCCGCTCGGTCTGCGCTGGCGCCATCCCGAGTACGGCTTCTACGATCGCACCGCGAGCGGAGAGGCCGACTGCCTCGCTAGCCCCGAGGTGGTGTGGCAGGTGTTGCAGCAGCTCGGCGGTGAGCAGCGCTACTTCTACATGAACGAGCTCTGGGTGGTGCGCGAGTGGATGGATCACCTGATCGGCGGCCCGGCACTGACCCGGGGCCGCACCAACCCGGCGCAGTTCGTGAAGGGGGACATGCTGGACTCCTGGCAGATCCTCGGGGTGGATGAGGGACGCAGGCTGGATCTGCTGTTCAACATGAAGGCGCCGGGGGTGGGGCGGCTGGAGTTCAACATTCTGCCGCAGGAATCCGGCCTGACCCGGCTCAAGGTGACGGCCCACTGGCACCCGCAGGGCGCCTGGGGGCTGGCCTACTGGCTCGCCATGCTGCCGTTCCACCTCTTCATCTTCCAGGGCATGACCGAGGCCATCGCTCGTCAGGCGGAGCAGAGGGCTGGCATACCCGTGATGGATTGAAACCAGATCTATAACTAAATAGGTATTATTGTGTGGTGCAACATGCTGCTGGCTGCCTGGTTGGTGGTATTTTGTAATGTTTTCTGCTGTAAAAGCAGGAAGGTTTTCTTTATGATCCCCAGCCCTCGCCAGCGGCGAGCCATGCACCACCACATTCACTTCCGTATCGGGGTCCCCCATGTCCGATCTGCGTCAGCAAGCGCTCGATTACCACGCCCATCCCATCCCCGGCAAGATTGCCATCGCCCTCACCAAGCCCGCCGAGACCGCCCGCGATCTGGCGCTGGCCTACAGCCCCGGGGTGGCCGAGCCGGTGCGCGAGATCGCCGCCAATCCGGATGACGCCTACCGCTATACCGGCAAGGGCAATCTGGTGGCCGTCATCTCCAATGGTACCGCCATCCTGGGGCTGGGCAATCTGGGCCCGCTGGCCTCCAAGCCGGTGATGGAGGGCAAGGCCCTGCTGTTCAAGCGCTTCGCCGGCATCGACGCCATCGACATCGAAGTGAAGCATGAGACCAGCCAGCAGTTCATCGACACGGTCGCGGCCATCGCCGACACCTTCGGTGGCATCAACCTGGAAGACATCAAGGCCCCCGAGTGCTTCGAGATAGAGCAGGCGCTGATCGCGCGCTGCGACATCCCGGTATTCCACGACGATCAGCACGGCACCGCCATCGTCACCGCCGCCGGCCTGCTCAACGCCCTGGAGGTGCAGGGCAAGCGCATCGAGCAGAGCCGCATCGTCTGCATGGGGGCCGGCGCGGCCGCTACCGCCTGCATGGACCTGCTGATCAAGTGCGGCGCACTGCCGCAGAACATCTTCATGCTGGACCGCCAGGGGGTGATCCACAGCGGTCGCACCGATCTGAACCAGTACAAGCAGCGCTTCGCCAACGACACCCCACTGCGGACCCTGATGGATGTCATCGAGGGGGCAGATGTGTTCGTCGGCGTCTCGGGCCCGGATGTGCTGCCGGCCGAGGCGGTGGCTCTGATGGCGCCGCGTCCGGTGATCTTCGCCTGCTCCAACCCGGATCCCGAGATCAAGCCCGCCCTGGCTCACGCCGTGCGCGGCGATCTCATCATGGGCACCGGTCGCTCTGACTATCCGAACCAGATCAACAACGTCATCTGCTTCCCCTTCATCTTCCGTGGCGCCCTGGATGCCCGCGCCAGCCGCATCAACGATGCCATGAAGGTGGCGGCGGTGGAGGCCATTCGCGGCCTGGTGAAGGAGCCGGTGCCGGCCGAGGTGCTGGTGGCCGCCGGGGTGAGCGAGCTGCACTTTGGCAAGGATTACGTCATTCCCAAGCCGATGGATGCCCGCCTGCTGCCGCGAGTGGCCCGCGCCGTGGCGCTGGCGGCGGTAGCCTCCGGCGTGGCGCGCATCGCGCTGCCGGCAGACTATATGCTGGATTGAGTCTCAGGTTCGTCCTCGGCAAAAACAGAAGGGGCCCCGTGATGGGGCCCCTTCTCGTTAGGGCAAAGCCGAGCCGTTGCTATCAGGCTTTGGGTGCTGCAGCAGCAGGTTTGACCTTGGCAGGGGCGACGGAGGTGTGGGCCGCCTTGTGATGCTTTTTCACTACCTTGGTCTGGGTGGCATGGGGAGCGGCAGCCTTGGTCGGGGTGGCAGCCATGGTGAAGCCAGAGGTCAGGGCGAAGACAGCGGCCAGGGTCAGGGGGATCAGCTTTTTCATATTCCAGTTCCTCATTCGGGTTGATGACATGGAGCGTTTCTCCATGACTTCATCCTAGGGCAGCGCCTGGTTTGCTTCAGTGAGTGGCTGGTGACGGTTTGTATCCAAATGTACGGGCAAGGTCAGGCAGAAACGGGCGCCGCTGGCAGAGGGCAGCAGCTGCACCTCGCCGCCGTGGTGGCGGGCGATGCTGCGCACTATGGCGAGCCCGAGCCCGGCGCCACCGGTGCGCCTGTCCCGGCTCTGATCCAGGCGCACGAAAGGCTCGAAGATCTGGGGCGCCAGCGCCGGGTCTATGCCGGGGCCGTCGTCACTCACTTCCAGCAGATAGTGCTCCTGCCGCCGCGCCATGTGCAGGGTCACCCGACTGCTGGCGTGGCGCAGGGCATTGCCGATGAGGTTCTCCAGCGCCCGCTCCAGCAACCTGGCGTCGCCACGCCAGGGCAGGGGGCTGGCGGGGGGAATGAGCTCTAGTTGCTTCTCCGGCCGTAGCGCCTGCCAGTCGGCGAGGTGCGCCCCGGCCCAGTCGCCGAGCTCCAGATCGCTGCATTGCAGCGGCAGCTCGGGGCGATCGAGCCGCGCATAGGTCAGCATCTCCTCGATGAGGGCATCCAGTGCCCCGAGGTCGCGCTCCAGCCCCTGCCGGTCGGCCTCGGCCGGTTGTGGCTCCAGCATGGCGAGCCGGTAGCGCAGCCGCACCAGGGGGGTGCGCAGTTCGTGGGCGATGGCATCGGTCAGCTGCTTGCGGCTTGCCAGCATGGCCTGCAACTGCTCCGCCATCAGATCGAAGGTGCGACCGACCCTGGCCAGGCTGCTGTTGGCGGGCAGGCCGGTGCGGCTGGAGAGATCCCCGTCACCGACCCGGCGGGCGGTCTGCTCGAGCTGTTGCAGGCCGCGCCAGTGGGGGCTCAGCCAGAGCAGGATGGGCAGGCCGAGGGAGAGACCGATGAGCAGCAGCAGGCCCACATCGACCCAGTGCAGTTCGTGCAGGTAGGAGAGATAGGGAACCGGGCCGACGATCAGCACCTGATCGGTGGCGGGGATGCGCTGCAGGAAGGTGTCATCCTCCTCGACGATGACGATGTTGCCCTCCTCGAGAAAGCTCTGATCCTCCCGGGCCAGGGGCTGGTTGGCGAGGGCCCCTATCTGCAGCGGCAGGTTGAGCTGGCGGCTCTGCTCCGCGGTGCGCTCCGGCCAGCGCTCCGGCGGCAGGCGGGCCAGCTCGCCGGTGAGCAGGCCGAGGGAGCCTTGCATCATGTGCTCCAGATAGCGATCCCCCGCCCGCTCGGCACTGACCTGATAGACCAGACCGATCAACAGGATGGCGAGGCCAAAACAGCCGATCAGCAGCAGATAAAACTGGATAAACAGGCGACGCATGGTGGTTCTTCCTGTGGTTATTGCCGCATGGGTTGCCCCTGCGAGACGGGGCAACCGGCGGCGTGCTTATTCCCAGGCCTGGGGCACCAGCAGATAGCCTTTCTGGCGTACCGTCTTGATCCGGGTCGGATTGGTGGTGTCGTCGCCGAGCTTGCGGCGCAGGCGGGAGATGGCGACATCCATGCTGCGATCCTGGCCGTCATAGTCGCGACCGCGCAGGCTGCGAAACAGCGCCTCCCGCCCCAGGATCTGGCCGGCGTGGCAGGCCAGCTCCCACAGCAGATCGAAATCGGCGGTGGAGAGCGGGATGCTGTTGCCATCGAGCCGCACATCCCGGCCGGGGCCATCGATCTGCAGGCGGCCGAATTGCAGGCGCTGGGGCGGGGTGCCGGGCGAGCTCGCCTGCGGCATCTGCCCCTGCTGGCGGAACTGGACCCGCAGGCGGGCCAGCAGCACAGGCGGCGGCGTGGTCTTGAGGATGTAGTCGTTGGCACCGAGCTCCAGACTCAGGATCTGGTTCATGTCGCTGTCGAGCGAGGTGAGCATGACGATGGGGCCGGCAAAGCGCGGGCGCAGATCCCGGCACAGGGAGAGGCCATCCTGACCCGGCAGCATGATGTCGAGCAGCACCAGATCCGGTTGCTCGGCCTCGACCCTGGCGAGCGCGAGATCGCCCCGGGTCTCCAGCAGGACCTCGATATCGTGGCGGCCGAGCCAGCTGCTGATGAGCTGGCCTATTTCGGGATCATCTTCAACAAAGAGAACGCGTGGCATGGTGGCATGAGGCCCAGGCAATGGCGCGAATGCGCGTGCCGTCAGCATAACGGCTCCGCTGCCGATCTGCACCGGGATAAATAATCGGACAGGGCCCTTGGGCCCTGTCGTCATTTTGCGTGTGGATAGCGGTGGGATCGGCCTGCCTTGCGATGCCGATCCTACTTTACCTCAAGGTCTTCCACTCCCTTCTCCCCTTGCGGGAGAAGGGGTGGGGATGAGGGGGAGACGTTAACCCACCTTGTGCTTCAGACAGGCCCCGGCTTCCATATGGTGGGTTCAGGGGATCGGCTCGAACCGGGCGAAGCGGCCTGCCCAACGGGATTAGCCAGCCTTGCGGCGCAGATAGACCCCGGCTTCCATATGGTGGGTTCAGGGGGTCGGCTCGAACCGGGCGAAGCGGCCTGCCCAACGGGATTAGCCAGCCTTGCGGCGCAGATAGACCCCGGCTTCCATATGATGGGTCCAGGGGAACTGGTCGAACAGGGCGAAGCGGGCGATCTCGTGGGTCTCGCCGAGTACCGCCATGTTGGCCTGCAGCGTCTCCGGGTTGCAGGAGATGTAGAGGATGTTGTCGTACTCCTGCACCAGCCGGACTGTCGCATCGTCCAGGCCGGCGCGGGGCGGGTCGACGAAGATGGTGTTGCACTGGTAGCTCTTCAAGTCGACGCCCTTGAGGCGGTTGAACTCCCGCTCGCCGCGCATCGCCAGGGTGAACTCCTCGGCGGACATGCGCAGTATGATCAGGTTCTCCACGCCATTGGCGGCGATGTTGAACTGGGCGGAGTCCACGCTCGGCTTGGCGATCTCGGTGGCCAGCACCTTGCGGAAATTCTGGGCCAGGGCGATGGAGAAGTTGCCGTTGCCGCAGTAGAGCTCCAGCAGGTCCCCCTCGCTCCCCTTGGTCACGTCCAGCGCCCAGCCCAGCATCTGCTCGTTGATGGCGGCATTGGGCTGGGTGAAGCTGTTCTCCACCTGCTTGTAGATGAGCTCACGGCCTTGCACCTTCAGCCGCTCGATGACGAACTCTTCCCCCAGGCAGATCTTCTGCTTGTGGGCGCGGCCGATGAGCCGCAGATCGAAGCCCTGCGCGCGCAACTCGTTTTGCAGTGACTCGGCGACCGGCTGCCAATCGGCCTGGAGTTGACGGTGATAGAGCAGGCTGACACAGAGCTGGCCGGACTGGGTGGAGAGGTAATCTATCTGGAACAGCTTCTTGCGCAGCACCGGATGCGGGCGCAGGCCCTCGATCAACTTCGGCATCAGCTGGTTGATGAGCAGGCTGGCGGTGGGGAACTGGTCGACCCGGATGATCTCCTTGGTGGCCGGGGTATACATGCAGTGGAAGAGATCATCCCCCTCGTGCCAGATGCGGAACTCGGCGCGCATCCGGTAGTGCTCGGCAGGGGAGGCGTGCACCTCCAGCGCGGGCGGGTTGCTGCTGGCGAACAGCTCGGTGAGGCGGGCGCGCTTCTCGTCGAGCTGGGCCTGATAGTCGGCGGGGGTCCGCTGGGATTGAGTCATAGATACCTCAGATGCACACCGGCAGGGCCGGGCAGAAACCGGGGGAAGGCCTTGGCCAACCAAAGGGGCAAGATTGTAAGAGGCGGCCGCAGATTCTCCAAGTTTTTATGGTCAAGAAGTGTCCAGTCAGGCCGATAACCGATCCACCACTATGGCGGGAGGAAGAATGATGCAGATCGATGGCATGGGCGCGGCCCAACCCAAGGGAGTGGGTGCCTCCCCCAAGGCAACCCAGACTGTCCAGAGCAAGCAGGCGGAGGAAGGGGATCAGGTCTCCCTCAACCAGCCCCCGAAATGGGCGCAGCGACTCATTCAGCAGGCGCTGCAGTTCGCGTTGGAGATCAACGGCCAGCACTATCAGGCCCCCAAGAGCCAGGAGTTCAAGCTGAGTCAGCCGGAGGCGATCACCCCGGATACCCTGTTCGATTTCGACGCGGTGGCGGACAACGTGCTGCAATTTGTCACCGGACGGCTGGGGGCGGCCCGGGCGGATGGCAAGAGCGACGACGAGCTGGCCGAGATGATGGCCCAGGCCCGCAAGGGGGTGGACATGGGCTTTGGCAGTGCCAAGGAGCAGCTCGGCAGCTGGGCCACCGACAACGAGGACATCAAGACCGGCATCGATCAGAGCTACAAGCTCATTCAGGAGGGGTTGGCGTCCTTCGAGAAGGAGTTCTTCGGCGAGGTCTCGACCACCGAGCTGGGGGCGGCCGAGATGGCCAGCCGCCAGCAGAGCTCCCTCGAGATAGAGACCCGGGACGGGGACAAGGTGATACTGCGCTTCAGCGACAGCTGGCAGTTCAAGTCCCGCAGCGAGGAGGGGGGCAGCCAGTTCAGCTTGAAATCGAGCCAGAGCTTCGACTTCTCCCTGGAGGGGGATCTCGACGGTGACGAGCTGGAGGCCATGGGCCGGCTGGTGAAGGGGCTGGACGAGCTGGCGGGCAGCTTCTTCAACGGGGATGGCAAGACCCTGGCGGACAAGCTGAACGGGTTGCAACTGGATGACAGCCAGCTGGCCTCCTACTCCCTCAAGCTCAGGCAGTCTGCCAAGCTGAGCCAGACCTATCAGGGGGCTCACTCCCTGCAAGACAGTCTGAAGCCGCTGGCGGATTACCTGCCGCGGTTGAGTCAGCTGCAGCAGCAGGCCGACGGCTTGTTGCCGGAATCCCAGCAGCAGGCGCTGACCCCGGCGGTGCTGGCGGCGCGAGGCCAGACCGGCGGGGCAGGTTTCATGGGCTTCAACCAGCGGATGCTGGAGGCCATGAGGCTGCTCGGCCAGGTCTGACGCCTATCCGTACCCTGAGCGGTTTGCCAGCCCTGTTTGCTAGACCATGGCCGGGCTGGCACACTGCCCTTTTCCTCAATCAGAAACGGCCATGAACCCCAAGAAGCCAAGAGACAAGCGCGAGCTCTGCTACCCCTTCATCTTCGAGACCCAGTTCCAGTGCGACTACGAGATCGCCACCGATGAGCTCTGCTGCCAGGTGGGGGCCGTGTTGTCACACCTTGCGCCGGATGCCGATACCCAGCCCATGCTGGCGGATCTCGCGGCCCTGCAGCGGCTCATCTACAACCTCAACGGCTCGGTGCGCGGCAGGCTCGGCATCTTCGAAGAGGATCTGGACTGGCTGAAGGGGCGTTACGATCACTACAACGAGGCGAGCCGCGGCCGGGTGACCGGCTTCGTGCTGCCCCAGGGACCCCAACCCATCCCCACTCTGCACCTGTGCCGCTGCGGCAGCAAGAAGGTGGTGCGGCTGCTGGTGCGGCTCGAGGAGAGCGGGGTGCGCTTCGATCCCATCCTCTACCGCTTCGCCAACCTGCTGGCGAACTTCTTCTTCGTGCTGACCGTCTACCTCAAGCAGTGCTGGGAGGTGCCGGAAGTGCCTTACGTCAGCATCAACTACTGATTTTGACGGCTGTGATGGATGTTTAGTGCTGCTGGATCACCTTGAATAGCGAGAAATCGCCGACAATGTGTGTCATAGCAGCACCCGTCACCCAAGCGGATCCCGCATAAAAAAACCGGAGCACAGGCTCCGGTTTTTTATTGTCGCGCCCCTTAGCTCGAGAGCAGCACCCTGGCCGAGTTGGCCGGGATGGTGAGCTGCAACTGGCCCTGCACCACCTCGAACTTGTCACCGTTGAAGGCGTCGGTGAAGCGGCTGGCGGGGCTGGCGGTCTGCCACAGGGGCAGGCTGATGGTGCGCGGCTCGGTCGGATGGCGGTTGCAGGCCACCACCACCTGATCGCTTTGCAGGGTGCGGGCGAACACATAGCTGTGGGGGCCGGCGTAGAGGGTCTGGATGTCCCCTCGGCGCAGGGCCGGGCGCTGCTTGCGCAACTGGATCAGGCGGCGATAGTGATCGTGCAGCACATGATCCCAGTCTGTGGTGTCCCAGGGGAAGCAGCGACGGCAGTCCGGATCGTTGCCCCCCGACAGCCCCACCTCGTCGCCGTAGTAGATGGAGGGCACGCCGATATAGGTGATGAGCAGGGTGGCGGCGAGCCGCATGCGCTGCTTGTCCTCCCCCAGCAGGTGGAGGAAGCGGGCTGTGTCGTGGCTGTCCAGCAGGTTGAACTGGGCCAGCTGGTTCTTGAACGGGATATGGGCCCGGGCCAGCTTGAGCCATCTGTCCAGCTCCTCGGCGCTGATCTTGATGGGGTGATAGGCGATGTCCTGCCCCGCCAGGAAGGCGCGAATGGGGTGGGCGAAGCCGTAGTAGTTCATGGCACCGTCCTCCTGATCCCCCTGCAGCCACTGGCTCGCCTCGAAGAAGTGCTCGCCGAGCACATAGGCGTCCGGGTTCTCCTGCTTCACGGCGCCGCGAATGGCACGCACATGGCCGCGGTTTCCTTCGGCGGTGCCGCGCTCCCCCAGCATGTGGATGACGTCGAAGCGCCAGCCATCGATCTGGTAGGGGGCACGCATCCAGTGGCGCAGGATGGCGTTGTCGGCCCGATAAACGGCGTCTTGCACCTGCTCGCTTGAGAAATCCAGCTTGGGCAAACTGCGAATGCCCTTCCAGCTGACATAATCCCCTTCGCTGTCGAAGGTGTAGAAGCTACGCCAGGGGGAGTCCGGGTTCTGCTGGGCCCCCTGGGGCGGGCAGAACCAGGGGTGCTCGGTGGAGGTGTGGTTGACCACGGCGTCCAGTATCACCCTCATGCCGCGCTGGTGCAGGTTGCGGGTCAGCTCGGCGAACTGCTCGTTGGTGCCGAGGTGCGGGTCGACCTTGAAGTAGTCCTGGGTGTCGTACTTGTGGTTGCTCGGCGAGTCGAAGATGGGGTTGAGGTAGAGCGCCGTCACGCCGAGGGATTGCAGGTAGTGCAGCTTGGCGTCGATCCCCGCCAGATCACCGCCGTAGAATTCGCAGGCGGCATGCCCTTCCTCGTGGCGGCTGACCGGCTCCCCCCAGGCCTTGCTGATGACGGCCTTGCCCTTGTACTGATATTCGTGGTGCCGCACGCTGAGGGAGGGATCGCCGTTGCAGAAGCGGTCGGGGAAGATCTGGTAGAACACCTGATCCTGCACCCAGGCCGGTGGCTGGTGCTGGCCGTTGAAGCGAAAATGCTGCTCCCGAGGTGGCATGGCGGCGCTGACGCCCGCCCCGTGCAGCCACCATTGCTGGTCGTCGGTGAGGCACTTGAAGCAGTAGAGATGAATGTCCTGCCCCCTGGCCAGCGGCAGCTCGAGCTGCCAGACCTGCAGCCGGTCCCGGGTCGAGACCGGGCGCATGGCCAGCAGGTACTCCTCGTTGTCCGGCTCGTGGCGCAGCCACACCTCCCGGATAGGCGCGTCCAGCTCGCTGAACAGGGTGAGCAACAGGGCATCGGCACGCTCTTTGAACCAGGGTGCCACCTGGGGATGGAACAGGAAGGGAGGGGTCATGGTGTCCACTGCGTCAGAGGGTCGGCGAGGGCCATATTACTACCCCGTTCGTGAGATTGTGTGTATTGACCGACCAGAATGAGACGGCGATCCGGCTCCTGCTGATCGGCCGTTATACATCTACTGGGTCAGCAAATCGGCCAGGGCATTACCCTGCTCGTGCAACTGCTCGAGTTGATCCGCCAGAATGAGACGGGGATCCGGCTCCTGCTGATCGGCCGTTGTACATCTACTGGGTCAGCAAATCGGCGAGGGCATTACCCTGCTCGTGCAGCTGCTCGAGCTGATCCGCCAGGGTGGCAGGATCCAGCCCCAGCTCATCGGCCAGTGGCTTGGGGAAGCGCGCTATGATGGCCTGGGCCGGCACCCCGGCATGCCAGGCGAAGGAGACGAAGACGGCGAGCCGGATCAGCACGGCCTCCTTGCTGACCGGCTGATAGGAAAGCGGGTCCAGTTGCTGGGCGATGGCGTCGACGAAGGATTCCGACAGGTTCCAGCGTCGTGCCAGCTCGGCGCCGAGCTGGGCGTAGTCGAACCCCAGCATCTCCCGCTGGGCCTCGACTCTGCTGCTGCCCTTCTCGATGGCCAGGCTGATGAGCTCGGCCTCCTCCGGCAGGGTGCTCTGGATGAGCAGTTCGCCGATGTTGTGGATCAGGGCGCAGGTGAAGGCGGTCTCCGCATCCACCACCTTGGTCTGCTGGGCCAGGGTGCGGGCTATGGTGGCGACCTGGAAGGTCTGGGTCCAGAAGCGGTGCTTGTCGAAGCTGGGGGGAGCCTTGAAGCTGCTGATGATGCCGGAGGCGACCACCACGGAGCGCAAGCGGTTGAAGCCGAGCCGGATCACTGCCTGCTCGATGGAGGTGACCTCGTTGCCCCGGCGCAGGGCGGCCGAGTTGGCCATCCGCAGCACCTTGACGCTGATGACCTGATCCATGGCGATCTTGGCCGCGATCTCGTCGATGCGGGCGTTCTCGTCATTAAAACTCTGCATCAGCTCGTGCAGCAGCTTGGGGATTGTGGGCAGTTGTTTGATCTTGTCAAACAGGCGATCCATCGACATGGCTGAGGCAGCCTCCATTGCGAACAGTGCCTCATATTGTGCCACAGCCTGACCAGTTGTTCCTGTATGGCGTCTGGTTTCGTGAGCCCTGGAGCCTCCTAGAACACCCAGTCCCGCAGCCTGTATTCCAAACGGTGCTGTTTTCCCTGCAAGATCAGCGTCTGTGTCGTCCCGCTCAGGGTGGCGCCCTCGGCCAGGGTGGCGAGCACGGCCTGCTCTATCTGATCGAGCTGCGGCGGGCAGGCCATGGCGGTGCTGCCGAGGCTGGTGACCCAGAACTTGCCATCTTCGAGGTGGCCCTGGCCGAAGTAGCGGTTGCAAGCGGCGATGCCGTTGACGGTGAAGTGTTCACCTATCTCGAGGTCGGGCGGGTTGTCACGGGGGCTGGCGACGGCCTGGCCATCCAGCTTGTCGAGCACCCAGTGGTGGTGCTGCAGATCTTGCGAGGCGAAGCGGGGAGCACTGCTGCAGGCGCTGAGCAGGAGCAGGGCGAGCAGCAGTAGCAGAAATCTGGGCATGGAAGGGGCTCCGGTGATGGGAGCGACAAGCATACCCGTGCCATGGCCCGGGAGGCAGGGCGAGGGTGGGCCGGCCCGACCGCTTCTGTCGCCCTCAGGGGAAGGGGGGTGTCGGTAAATGGCAACACCCGCCCCGGGCGAGCCTCGTTTCAGGCAGCAGGGGGCGCCCATGGACCCCTGCCGCTACCTCAGCCGGCGAACAGCCGCTCGGCGTAACGGGCTAGACCCGAGGCCACAGAACCGAAGTCATCCCCTCCTTCCAGAGGGGATGTGGTGGGTAGCCTTTGGCATGTCGGGGATCAGCCGGCGAACAGCCGTTCGGCGTAGCGGGCAAGGCCCGAGGCGACCGAACCGAAGTCATCCCCTCCCTCCAGAGGCACTGCGGGCAGCTTCTGGCGAATGAAGGCCTTGATGAGGGGGGAGCGGGCGCTGCCACCTGTGACGAAGACCCGGTCCGGCGACACGCCGGCGGCATCGATCGCCTCGTCCATCAGCTCGCCGATCTTCTCCAGCAGCGGCGCCGAGGCGCTGGCCAGTTGCGCGCGGCTGAGCTCCGCCTCCAGCCCCTTCTCCAGCTCGTTCAGGGTCTGGCGATTGAGCTCGTGATCGGACAGGGCGATCTTGCCCTGCTCGGCCCGCCACACCAACTGGTGGCTCAGCTTGTGGGCGCGCAGGCTGGCGAGGCGCGGGAGCTTGCTGCCGGGCCCGCTGTCGAGCTGCAGGTCCTGCAGCTGACGGGCGGTATCCAGGCTGTAGAAGCGGCTCTGGGCGCTGACATCGTTGATGGCGGCCGCATCCCAGAACAGCGGGTGGGGCAGCGGCTTGCCGGTCTTGAGGGTCTCGTGCATGCCGAGCAGCGGCATCATGCCCTCCACCGTCAGCCGGATGTCGAAGTCGTTGCCGCCGATGCGCTGACCGCTGTGGCCGAGCAGATCGCCGCTGCGATCCAGCCGATCTCTGTGGCTCGGGCCCATGCGCAGCATGGAGCAGTCGGTGGTGCCGCCGCCGATGTCCACCACCAGCACCACCGCATCCTCGTCGAGGCGTGCCTCGAACTCGAAGCCGGCCGCCACCGGTTCATACAGGAATTCCACCTGCTCGAAGCCCGCCAGACGGGCCGCCTCGGTCAGGATGGCGATGGCCTGACGGTTGCTCTCTTCCCCCGCCAGCCCCTGGAAGTTGACCGGGCGACCGATGACGGCGCCGCGCACCGGTTGGCCCAGCTGTTGCTCCGCCTCGCGGCGCACGTGCAGCATCATGGCGCAGACGATGTCTTCAAACAGGGCGATCTGGGGGGCCTTGAGGCCATAGGCACCGAGGAAGGACTTGGGTGACTTGATGTAGTAGCCGTCGTCCGGCTCTTCCAGGTAACGCTCGAGGGCGGCGGCCCCGAAGCTGAGCTCATCGATCAAGCCCTCTTCGCGCATCTGGCGACGCACCGCCTGGGCACGGGGCACCACGGGGCCGCGCAGCTTGAGGTATTCCTGCTGCTGGGCCGGTGCCAGCCCTTCGGCCAGCAGGCCGGCGATGGCCTCTCTGTGGGGAGCGTGCAGGGTGGAGGGCAGATAATGGGAACCGCACAGGCTCAGCAGCCTGGGGCTGCCTTGTTCCATCACGGCGACGGCACAGTTGGAGGTACCGTAATCAAATCCGACAAACATGGCGGCCAGGCTCCTGAGTAAAAAAGGGCTGGTAGCCTACCCGATGGCGCCGGGTCTCACAACCCGGCGCCCGGTTTATTGCGCGGAAAGCTTATTCCACCTCGTTGTCGCTGCGGCCCTGACGCTCGATGGCCTGGATGTTGCTGAGGGTGGTATCGGCGATGGCGTGCAGCGCCTCCCGGGTCAGGAAGGCCTGGTGACCGGTGAACAGCACGTTGTGGCAGGCGGAGAGACGGCGGAAGACGTCATCCGTGATCACCTCGTTTGACTTGTCCTCGAAGAAGAGATCCTCCTCCTCCTCGTAGACGTCCAGCCCCAGGGCGCCGATGCGGGACGTCTTGAGGGCCTCGATGGCGGCGTTGGAGTCGAGCAGGCCGCCACGGCTGGTGTTGATGATCATCACCCCGTCCTTCATCTTGGCGAAGGCCTCCTTGTTCAGCAGGTGGTAGTTCTCCTTGAACAGCGGGCAGTGCAGGCTGATGACGTCGGACTGGCGCAGCAGGGTGTCGATGTCCACGTACTCGGCGCCGAGATCCAGCGCGGCTTGGCTCGGGTAGGGATCGCTCACCAGCAGGCGCATGCCGAAGCCCTTGAGGATACGCAGGGTGGCGATGCCGATCTTGCCGGTGCCGACGATGCCGGCGGTACGGCCGTGCATGTTGAAGCCGACCAGCCCCTCGAGGGAGAAGTTGGCGTCGCGGGTGCGCTGATAGGCCTTATGGATGCGGCGGTTGAGGGTCATCATCAGGCCCACCGCGTGCTCGGCCACCGCCTCCGGTGAGTAGGCTGGCACCCGCACCACTTTCAGTCCCAGCTCCTTGGCGGCGACCAGATCCACGTTGTTGTAACCGGCGCAGCGCAGGGCAATCACCTTGGTGCCGTTGGCGGCCAGCTCGGTCAACACCTCCCGGTCGGCGTCATCGTTGACGAACAGGCA
The DNA here is from genome assembly GCF_000764655.1 of Aeromonas aquatica. Lineage (GTDB taxonomy): Bacteria > Pseudomonadota > Gammaproteobacteria > Enterobacterales > Aeromonadaceae > Aeromonas > Aeromonas aquatica. The sequence goes on along the minus strand of NZ_JRGL01000008.1, from coordinate 62,942 downwards.
GACCACGGGGAACTGGTGGGCGAGGCGGGCGGTCTTGGCCTCCAGCCGCACGTCGAAGAACTCCAGCTCGAAGCCGTACTGACTGTTGGCCTGGTTGAAGTGTTCCTTGTCATAGCTCTTGGTACTGAAAACGGCGACTCTCATGATGCGCTCTCCGCAGGTTTCGATGTGGTTAAATTACAACAACTCGCGCCCTTCATCACGGGATAAATGGTGGGGAATTAGCCCCAGGGCATGATGGGAACGGCGCTCACCGCGCTTTTATAAGAACCATCCACTAACTTGGTGCTGTAAGTCAGATAAACCAGGGCATTACGTTTTTCGTCGTAAAAACGCACCACTTTCTGCTCCTTGAATACCAGGGAGGTGCTGACATCGAACACCTCTTCCCCCGCCTTCAACTTGGCGGGCAGGGTGATGGGGCCCGTCTGGTGGCAGGACAGAGACGCGTGGGAGGGATCCTCCGCCAGCCCGAGGCCGCCCTTGACGCCCCCGGTCTTGGGGCGCGCCAGATAGCAGGCGACACCGGCGATCCTGGGGTCGTCGAACGCCTCCACCAGGATCTTGTGGTTGGGGCCGACCAGCTGGAAGGCGGTGCTCACCTCGCCGATGGGATCGGCCTTGTCCGCGAGGGCTGGCCCGGCGAGCAGGGGGGTCAGCAGCAGTGGCAGCATGCGTTGATACGACATCAAGATTCCTCCTGGCCTCAATAGGGGAGGCCCAAGCGACGATAGAGGCTGGCCAGCACCCAGGCGGGGCCGATCAGCAGAAATTGCAGGTCGGCGAGGAAGGAGGGGCGCTTGCCCTCGATCTGGTGGCCGACAAACTGGGCTATCCAGAGCAGCACGAAGCCTGCCAGCGCGGTTAGCAGCAGAGGCCCCTGCCACAGGGCGCAGACCAGCAGCCCGAGGCCGGTGAAGGCTGCCATGCCCAGAAACAGGGGAAGGGACAGCCGCAGATAAAACAGCAGCACAGGCACGGCCGCCAGCATCGCCCAGTTGAGCCCCGCTGGCAGCGGCCCCTGGGGAAGGCACCAGAGCAGGGCGAGCCCGCACAGGTAGATGCCGGGCACCGCCACCTTGTGAATGGCGATGTTGACCGGGTGGCGGTGGCTCTGGCCGTAGTCGTTGAACCATTGTTCGAGTCGTTTCATGGCACCTCCCTGGTGCTGTGGGTGAAACTCATCGCCCGCCTCTCCCTGGCGGGCACCAGACCTGTTGTGACCTCATGGGGCCCCAGGCTGTGATCGTGCTGTGTCACTGCCCTGCCGGAAGATCGTCTCCCTGCGTCAGCGCTTTACTGCCCTTGCCGGGGTGGATATTCCCAATATTGGGCCGGAATGCTCCTGAGCAAGGGGGTCATGTCCGGATTGACAAGCGGGATGCTGACCCGCTGATCCAGGTTCGCGCTGGCCAGGGCCTCACGGATCTTGGGGTTCTCGTGGAAAAACTTCATGAAGCTGCCGTCGGCGTAGGCCCGCTCTAGCCCGAGCTGGAGCGCCTTGGCCAGCTTGGGGTACTCGGGGCTGACGAAGAAGAATTCGGCGAAGGGGTAGCGCAGCAGCAGGTGCTGCTCGACGGCGAGGTTGGGATACTGGGCCACCAGTTCGGCGCGCTCGGCGAAGATCTCCACCAGGCTGCGCGGGAAGAAGTCGAGCTTGTCGCCGTCGTTGATGAGGCGAAACAGGTTACTGTAGCGACCGGCATAGGTGGGGATGCCCGCATGCTCCAGGATCTTGTTGTCGGCCCAGCCGACCCCCTGCGCCGCCTTCAGTTTCTTGAGATCCGCCAGGGAGTTGACCTGGTTGAACTTCTCCTGGGCGTCGCTGTGGATGAAGGAAATCCTCAGCCCTTCCAGGCCGCGAAACAGCGGGATGGGGACAGGGATGAGGTAGGATTCGAGGGTGCTGGAGGTGCCCATCCAGAACACATTGATGGTTTTACCCCGACGCAGCTCTTGCTGCAGGCTGTATTGATTGAGGTTGAGTTCGACCCGCTCCAGCTTGAACGGCTGCCCGGCGCGATCGAGCGCTAGTTCCAGCAGCTTGAGCTGGTATTCGTTGTCGAGGTCATTGATAGGCCGGCTGGGGACCTTGACGGTGAGAGTCTGTGCTTGTGCCAGCAGTGGCAGGCACAAACACAGCCTGATGAGCCATTTCACTCTCTGCTCTCCTGATAGATTCCGGGACTTGCCCGGAGTCTATCAGAACTTGTTCACGATCTGATGTCGACGCCATGATCCAGGCGCAGGTGTCGCCAGCTATCCCTGTCTATCCAGGGTAACGGCTCTCTTCACCTGCCGGAGGATGGTCACCCGCTGGAGGCGGGCTCACTACCGATCGGAACCGTGCCCGGCAGGATCAGGCGACGCGGCGGAACACGTGGGTGTCGTTGAATTCCTTGGTGCTCTGGCACTCGACACAGAAGCGGGACTCAGGGCGTGCCTGCAGCCGCTTGAGGGAGATCTCGTCACCGCAGGATTCGCAGTAGCCAAAGTCTCCTTCGTTGATGCGTTTCAACGCCCCTCTCAGCTTGCGCAGATGCAACTTGTCGTGCTCGATGCGGTTCAGCTCCAGACGGCGGGCTTCCTCGATGCTGGCACGGTCAATTTCATCAGCCATCTCGTTGGTATCGGTGGCGATGGCCTGGCTGGCTTGGGAGTTGAGACGTTCTTCGAGCTCGATGATTTGTCGCTCGATCTGCCCCTTGTAAAAGGCCAGTTGGTCTTCAGTCATGAAATCACACATACGGTTAGCTACCAGTCAGTTTCCCAATTTTTCCCATTTATGGGGGCTGTCTGCCTGCAGACCAAGCCCTCGTATCCCGATTTGCACCAAATCCATGCAGGAGAGTGCAAATCAGGGCGGGCCTTGTACCAAAAAAAAGCACGGATGCAAAGCACATCGGGTAAGGATTGTGCGCCCTTGCAAAGAAATACCCCTGTTCCGACAGGGGCTGACTGAGTATCACCCTGAATTTGTCCGCGATTGGCATCGGCTTTGCAACTTGGGTTTGCAGTAGCTTGATAGGGATACAAGGTGTTTAGTATTTGGTGTCGGCCTGGTCATTATATAGGCCAATGTTTATAGTTTTTTAAACACCACCGCTTGACAAAGGCCCTTATCGCGGGCTTTTATGGTGTTGCTGATTACATTTATTTAACAAGGGTGTTCCTTATATTAGACACCCTTGCCTATGACAACCGTAGAGTCGGGGTTTAACATGGACAGTATCAAGGGCTGGATGGAGAGCAATCGCATCACTGAGGTGGAGTGCCTGTTCCCGGATTTCACCGGCAATGCCCGAGGCAAGATCATTCCAGCCAATAAATTTCTGCGCGAAGGGGGCATGCGGCTACCCGAAGTCATCTTCACCCAGACGGTGACTGGCGAATATCCGGATGACGACAGCATGATTGACCCGCTGGAGCGGGACATGCAGCTCTATCCCGATCCCAACACCATTCGCTTCGTCCCCTGGGCACTGGAGCCGACCGCTCAGGTGATCCACGACTGTTTCGACATCAATGGCAAGCTCATCGACATAGCGCCGCGCTCCGTGCTGCGCCGGGTCCTGTCATTTTACGAGAAACAGGGCTGGAAGCCGGTTGTGGCCCCCGAGCTCGAGTTCTATCTGGTCAAGCGCAACGAAGACCCCGACTATCCCCTGGTGCCGCCGATCGGCCGCAACGGCCGCCCGGAGACCGCCCGCCAGTCGTTCAGCATCGATGCGGTCAACGAATTCGATCCCATCTTCGAGGACATGTACGACTACTGCGAGGCGCAGGAGCTGGAGGTGGACACCCTGATCCACGAGTCCGGTGCCGCCCAGATGGAGATCAACTTCCTGCACGGTGACCCCATCGATCTGGCGGATCAGGTGTTCCTGTTCAAGCGCACCATGCGTGAAGCGGCGCACAAGCACGGCATCTACGCCACCTTCATGGCCAAACCCATGAGCGAGGAGCCGGGCTCCGCCATGCACATCCACCAGAGCCTGGAGGATGCGAACGGTCGCAACCTGTTCGGTACGGAGAATGGCGGCAATACCGAGCAATTCATGCACTTCATCGCCGGGCTGCAGAAATACACCCCGGCGGTGACCGCGCTGCTGGCACCGAACGTCAACTCCTACCGCCGCCTCACCTTCGGCGAGAGCGCCCCGCGCAACGTGCAGTGGGGGGTGGAGAACCGCACCTGCGGGCTGCGGGTGCCCTTCTCCGAGGCGAGTGCTCGCCGGGTCGAGAACCGCTTCGCCGGGGCCGATGCCAACCCCTATCTGGCCCTGGCCGCGACCCTGGCCTGCGGCTACCTCGGCATGCTGGAGAAGCTGGAGCCGCTGCAGGAGATGAAGGCGAGTGCCTATGATCTGCCCTACAGCTTGCCCCGCTCTCTGGAGGAGTCCCTCAGTCATCTGGAGCAGTGCGAGGCCATCAAGGACATGCTAGGCGAGCGCTTCATCCGCGCCTTCGTCGCGGTCAAGCGCAAGGAATACGAGACCTACTTCGGGGTGATCAGCCGCTGGGAACGGGAATTCCTGCTGCTGAACGTGTGATCCCCGGGCGCGAGACGCGCCTGACCGCCACAGGGAGAGACCAGCACCGGTCTCTCCCGCCCATGACTCAAGCAGCAAGCCATGCAGCCTGATACCCGCGAGCTACTCGTAAGTGGCAATAACCGGGATGCTGCCAGCCACCTCATCGAGTCATAACAATACCGCTTAAATCGAAGGAATCGAGGAGCAAGCAATGCAACGTACTACCCGTGAGTGGCAGCAACTGGATGCCAGCCATCATCTGCACCCCTTTACCGATTTTCAGGCCCTGAACAAGAAGGGCAGCCGCATCATTACCAAGGCCGAGGGCGTCTATCTGGAAGACTCCGACGGGCGCCGCATCCTGGACGGGATGGCGGGCCTGTGGTGTGTCAACATGGGCTACGGCCGCCAGGAACTGGTGGATGCCGCCACCAAACAGATGCAACAACTGCCCTATTACAACCTCTTCTTCCAGACCAGCCATCCGCCCGCCGCCGAGCTGGCGACCCTGCTGGCCGAGGTCACGCCGCCCCACCTCAATCACGTCTTCTTCACCGGCTCGGGCTCAGAGTGCAACGATACCGTGCTGCGCATGGTGCGCCACTACTGGGCCAGCAAGGGCCAGCCGGACAAGCAGGTGATCATCAGCCGCCACAATGCCTACCACGGCTCCACCGTGGCGGGCGCCAGCCTGGGTGGCATGAAAGGGATGCACGCCCAGGGCGGTCTGCCGATCCCCGGCATAGTGCACATCGATCAGCCCTATCACTTCGGTGAGGGGCAAGGGATGAGCGCCGAGGAGTTCGGACTGGAGCGCGCCCGCCAACTCGAACAGAAAATTCTGGAGCTGGGGGTGGACAAGGTGGCCGCCTTCATCGGTGAGCCCATCCAGGGTGCCGGTGGCGTCATCATCCCGCCTGCCAGCTACTGGCCCGAGATCCAGCGCATCTGCGACAAGTACGAGATCCTGCTCATCGCCGACGAGGTGATCTGTGGCTTCGGTCGCACCGGCCACTGGTTCGCGAGCGAAGACTTCGGCATCAAGCCGGATCTGATGTGTCTGGCCAAGGGCATCACCTCCGGCTACCTGCCGATGGGGGCCGTGATGGTGGGTGACAGGGTTGCCAGGGTGCTGGTGGAAGAGGGGGGCGAGTTCAATCACGGCTTCACCTATTCCGGTCATCCGGTCGCCTGCGCCGTGGCGATTGCCAACATTAAGCTTATGCAAAACGAAAGCATAGTTAAGCGAATTCATGATAACATCGGCCCCTATTTGCAACGCCGCTGGAGCGAACTGGCCGATCACCCACTGGTGGGGGAGACCCGGGGTAAAGGCCTGGTTGCCGCGTTGGAAATAGTGCAGGACAAGCAGACCAAGCGCCGCTTCCCGGCCGAGCTACAGGCGGGGATGACCTGTCGGGAGTTCTGCTTTAACAATGGCTTGGTGATGAGGGCGGTCGGCGATACCATGATCATATCGCCCCCCTTGGTGATCACCGAGGAACAGGTGGATGAATTGGTCAAACTGGCCAGGCTCAGTCTGGACCTGACGGCGGCAAAGCTGCAGGAATAGGCTGTACCCAGGCAGATTGGCTTACGCATACAATTTGCTTAGGAGACAAGGACTATGTCTTTTAAAAAAGGAATGATGGCTGCTTCCGTGGCGCTGGTCATGATGAGTACCGGGGCGATGGCCGACGAGAAGGTGCTGCACGTCTACAACTGGAGCGATTACATCGCGCCAAATACCCTGGAAGATTTCCAGAAAGCGACGGGCATCAAGGTGATCTACGACGTGTTCGACAGCAACGAGGTGTTGGAAGCCAAGTTGCTGGCGGGCAGTTCGGGTTACGACATCGTCGTACCGTCCAACCCCTTCCTGGCCAAGCAGATCAAGGCAGGTGTCTTCCAGAAGCTGGACAAGTCCAAACTCTCCAATTGGCATAATCTGGATACCTCGTTGCTCAAGGCACTCGAACCGAGTGACCCGGGCAACCAGTACTCCATCCCTTACCTGTGGGGCACCATCGGTTACGCCTACAACCCGGAGAAGGTGAAAGCCGTGCTGGGTGCGGACGCTCCGGTGGATTCCTGGGATCTGGTGTTCAAGCCGGAGAACATGGCCAAGTTGAAGGAGTGCGGTGTCTCCTTCCTCGACTCACCGACCGAAATGCTGCCGGCCGCCCTGCAATATCTGGGCTTTGAGCCGAACAGCCAGAAGCCGGACGAGTTGAAGAAGGCGGAGGAGCTGTTCCTCTCCGTGCGTCCCTATACCGCCTATTTCCACTCCTCCAAGTACATCTCGGATCTGGCCAACGGCAACCTGTGCGTGGCGGTCGGTTACTCCGGTGACTTGCAGCAGTCCAAATCCCGGGCGATTGAGGCCAAGAACGGCATCAACCTGACCTACGTGATCCCGAAAGAGGGGGCTGGCAGCTTCTTTGACATGCTGGCCATTCCGGCCGATGCCAAAAACGTGGAAGAGGCCCATGTGTTCCTCAACTATCTGATGCAGCCCGAGGTGATCGCCAAGATCTCCGACGCCGTCAGCTATCCGAGCGGGAACAAGGCCTCCGTGCCCCTGGTCTCCGAGAAGATCCGCAACGATCCGGGCATCTACCCGAGCGACGAGACTCTGGCGAAGATCTACACCTTCCCGGATCTGCCGGCCAAGGTGCAGCGTGTGATGACCCGTAGCTGGACCAAGATCAAATCAGGTAAGTAAGTGACGAGTACCCCTCCCGGTCCGCAGTTCGGCCGGGAGGGAGGTGACCACCCGACAGGTTGGACGGCGCGTATGGATGCGCGACTGGTAATCACACATATGAGGACTGATAAGTGCACATGACCAAGATAGCAACGCTGGCCCTGACCCTGGGGTTTGCAAATCTGACCCAGGCAGCCCCTGTGGTTCATTTTTACAACTGGTCCGATTATATCGGCGAAACCACCCTCAGTGACTTTCAGCAGAAGACCGGGATCAAGACCGTCTACGATGTGTTCGACTCCAATGAGACGCTGGAAGGCAAGCTGCTGACCGGGCGAACCGGTTATGATCTGGTCGTGCCCTCCAACAATTTCCTGGCCAAACAGATCAAGGCGGGGGCCTTCCAGAAGCTGGATCCTGCCCTGCTGCCGAACATGGCCAACCTGGATCCCATGCTGCTCAAGCAGCTCGACAAGGTGGATCCGGGTCATCAATACGCCGTGCCCTATCTGTGGGGCACCAACGGCATAGGTTACAACGTCGAGAAGGTGAAGGCGGTGCTCGGGGTCGACAAGATTGACTCCTGGGCCGTCATCTTCGAGCCGGAAAACATGAAGAAGCTGTCCCACTGCGGCGTCGCCTTCCTCGACTCGGCCGACGAGATGATCCCGGCCGCGCTGAACTACCTCGGCATCAGCCCCAACAGCCATGAGCCGGCCGATCTCAAGCGTGCCGAGGAGCTGCTGTTGAAGGTGCGCCCCTATGTGGCCTACTTCCACTCCTCCAAGTACATCGGCGATCTGGCCAACGGTGACATCTGCGTCGCCGCCGGTTTCTCCGGTGACATACTGCAGGCTGCAGCCCGTGCCAACGAAGCGGGCAAGGGGATCAAGATTGCCTACAGCATCCCGAAGGAGGGTGGCAACCTCTGGTTCGACATGATGGCCATCCCGGTGGACGCCACCAATGTCAAAGAGGCACACGCCCTGATCAACTATATTCTTGAGCCGGAAGTGATCGCCAAGGTGAGCGACTACGTGGGGTATGCCAACCCCAACACCAAGGCGGGAGAATTCATGGACAAGCGCGTGCGCGATGACGAATCAGTCTATCCCCCCCAGGCAGTGTTGGAGCGGCTCTATGTGCAGGATGCACATCCGCGCTCGGTGCAGCGCCTGATCACCCGGAGTTGGACCAGGATCAAGTCCGGAACCTAACCTTGGCGCCCATCCCGGGGCGCCAGATTGTATCGGTATCACGTTTGGGAGTTTGGTAATGGCGATAGCCTCCAGTGCCTACAAGAAAGCCCTCGAGGGCAGCCAGCAGCGTAAAGAAGTGCTGGTCAAAATAGACAGGGTTAGCAAGCAGTTCGACGAAACGCTGGCGGTCGACAACGTCTCTCTCAACATCCATAAAGGGGAGATCTTCGCCTTGCTGGGGGGATCCGGCTCCGGCAAGTCCACCCTGCTGCGGATGCTGGCCGGGTTCGAGCGCCCCACCGAGGGGCGGCTGTTCCTGGACGGGGTCGACATTACCGACATGCCGCCCTATGAACGTCCGATCAACATGATGTTCCAGTCCTACGCCCTGTTCCCCCATATGACGGTGGCGCAGAACATCGCCTTCGGCCTCAAGCAGGACGGTCTGCCCAAGGCAGAGGTCGATGCCCAGGTCGAGGAGATGCTCAAGCTGGTGCAGATGACCCAGTATGCCCGTCGCAAGCCCCATCAGCTCTCCGGTGGCCAGCGTCAGCGGGTGGCCCTGGCCCGTTCCCTGGCCAAGCGCCCCAAGTTGCTGCTGCTGGACGAGCCCATGGGGGCGCTGGACAAGAAGCTGCGCTCGCGGATGCAGCTCGAACTGGTGGAGATCATCGAGCGGGTCGGCGTGACCTGCGTCATGGTGACCCACGATCAGGAAGAGGCCATGACCATGGCCGAACGGATCGCCATCATGCATCTGGGCTGCATCGAGCAGATCGGCAGCCCGATGGACATCTACGAGACCCCGGCCAGCCGGCTGGTGTGCGAGTTCATCGGCAACGTCAACCTGTTTGACGGCCTGCTGGTGGAAGACGAACAGGACCACGCCACCATCGCCTGTGCGGATCTGGAGCAGCCCATCTACGTGGGTCACGGCATCAGCTCTCGCGCCGAGAACAAGAAGGTGAGTTATGCCCTGCGGCCGGAGAAGCTGCTGATGAGCACTCAGAAGCCGAGCGATCTGGAGCATCCCGACTTCAACTGGACCAAGGGGCTGGTCTACGACATCGCCTATCTGGGCGGCCACTCCGTTTATCACATCCAGCTGCCCTCGGGCAAAATCGTTCAGGCTTTCATCGCCAACGCCGAACGCCACGGCAAGCGGCCGACCTGGGATGACCAGGTGTTCCTCTATTGGGAAGATGACAGCGGCGTGGTGTTGCAATCATGAAGGCATTGAGACGACTGAAGCGACTGGGCGGGCGCCAGCTGGTGATCGGCGTGCCCTTCTTCTGGCTGTTCCTGTTCTTCCTGCTGCCCTTCATCATAGTGGTGAAGATCAGCTTCGCCGAAGCGGACGTGGCCATCCCGCCCTACACCGACGTGGTGAGCTGGGCTGACAATCAGCTCACCATCTTGCTCCACCTGGGCAACTACCTGCTGCTGCAGGAGGATGAGCTCTATATCGCGGCCTATCTGGGCTCCCTCAAGATGGCCTTCATCAGCACCCTGCTCTGTCTGCTGATCGGCTATCCCATGGCCTATTCCATTGCGCGGGCTAACAAGGAGACCCAGACCGTTCTGTTGCTGCTTATCATGATGCCGACCTGGACCGCGATCCTGATCCGGGTCTACGCCTGGATGGGGATCCTCAGCAACAACGGCCTGCTCAACAGCCTGCTGATGGGCATTGGCCTGATAGACGAGCCGCTGACCATCCTCAACACCAACCTGGCGGTCTATATCGGCATCGTTTATTCCTACCTGCCGTTCATGGTGCTGCCACTTTACGCCAACCTGGTCAAACACGATCAGAGCCTGCTGGAGGCGGCCTCGGATCTCGGCGCCCGCAACCTGACCCGGTTCTGGCGGATCACGGTGCCACTCTCCAAGAACGGCATCATCGCCGGCTGCATGCTGGTGTTCATCCCCGTGGTGGGCGAGTTCGTCATCCCGGAACTGCTCGGTGGCCCCGAGACCCTGATGATCGGCAAGGTGCTGTGGCAGGAGTTCTTCAACAACCGTGACTGGCCGGTGGCCTCTGCCCTGGCGGTGGTGATGCTGGCGGTGCTGATAGTCCCGATTATCCTGTTCAACCGTAACCAGGCCAAAGAGCTGGAGGGTAAGGTATGAAGACGGCATTGTTGATTGTCCCCGTACCGTCCCTGTGCAACTGCAACCAGGCGAAGGAATGGGAGGGTAAAGTATGAGACGCTTCGGTTTTGCCAAGCTGATGCTGTGGCTGGGGCTGCTGTTCATCTACCTGCCTATGGTCATTATGGTGATCTACTCCTTCAACGCCTCCAAGTTGGTGACGGTGTGGGGAGGCTGGTCGCTGAAGTGGTACTTTGGCCTGCTCGACAACAAGCAGCTGATTGGCTCTGTGTTGCGCTCGCTGGAGATCGCCCTCTATACCGCCATCGCGGCGGTGGCGCTGGGGACCATGGCGGCCTTCGTGCTGACCCGGATCCCGCACTTCCGCGGCCGCACCCTGTTCGGTGGCCTGGTGACGGCGCCTCTGGTCATGCCGGAGGTGATCACCGGTCTGTCGCTGCTGTTGCTGTTCGTGGCCATGGCCCAGCTGATTGGCTGGCCGGCGGAGCGGGGTATGCTGACCATCTGGATCGCCCACACCACCTTCTGTACCGCCTATGTGGCGATCGTGGTGTCGGCGCGGCTGCGGGAGCTGGATCTCTCCATTGAGGAGGCGGCCATGGATCTGGGGGCCAAACCCTGGAAGGTGTTCTTCCTGATCACCATTCCCATGATCGCCCCCTCGCTGGCGGCGGGCGGCATGATGTCCTTCGCCCTGTCACTCGATGATCTGGTGCTGGCGAGCTTCGTCTCGGGTCCTGGCTCCACCACCCTGCCGATGGAGGTGTTCTCGGCGGTGCGCCTCGGCGTGAAACCCGAGATCAACGCGGTAGCCAGCCTGATCCTGCTGTCGGTGTCGCTGTTTACCTTCAGTAGTTGGTATCTGATGGCCAAGGCGGAGAAACGCCGCCGCGCCGAGATCGCCATGACCACCCAGATGCAAGCCGTCGCCTGACCACAGGGCTGTTGACGAAGCAACGCGGCTTGCGCCAAAGCATCGATAGCCCCTAAGATCCGTATTCTCTCATCCAGCAGGAGGATAGAATGCGGATCTCCCTCTTTATCGGCCAGGGCGCCGAACTGAATCCTGAATTGGCCCCGGGCCTCATCAGCGCCATCCACAAGCAAGCCGTCGACAAGCCCCTGTGGTGCAGCTTCTCGGGTCTGGCTGGCGATGAGCAGAGTGACCAGCGCCATCACGGCGGCCCGGACAGGGCGCTGCATCATTACCCCGCCGATCACTATCCCTGGTGGCAGACCTGGCAAAGCGCGCTGGGCTTGCCTGCTCCTCGCACTCCCTGGCAACCGGCCGCCTTTGGCGAGAATATTTCCGGCCTCGGGCTGACCGAAGTCGATGCCTGCATCGGCGATGTCTACCGCCTCGGTGAGGCCCTGATCCAGATCAGCCAGCCGAGATCCCCCTGCTTCAAGTTGAATCAGCGTTTTGGTTATCCCCATCTCTCGCAGGTGATGCAGCTCAGCGGTCGCAGCGGTTGGCTGCTGCGGGTGCTGGAGGAGGGGCTGGTGCCCCCGGACGCCGAGCTGCAACTGGCCGACAGGCCCTATCCCGCGCTGACGGTGAAGCGCACCGCCGACATCCTGTTCAACCAGGTGCGCAACGAGGATGACTTGCAATTGCTGCTGGATAATCCGGCGCTCTCGTCCAACTGGCGCCAGCATGCGGCCAATTGGCTGGAGCACGGGGTGTTGGCGGATTGGCGGCGCCGCCTGCTGGGGCCGGTCGAGTTCCAGCTATCGGCGTAAGGGGGATAACAGCCCCCTCCTGTGGCAGCGCATGCCGAAGGTGCGAAAAATGCTGAATTGTTGAGCGATAAGTGGTTTTTTCCCGCCAGAGATAAAAAAGGCTTGTGTATGATCGGGGCTTTCGGTAAATTCTCGCCCCGCAGACATCGGTGTGTAGCGCAGCTTGGTAGCGCACTTCGTTCGGGACGAAGGGGTCGGAGGTTCGAATCCTCTCACACCGACCACATTAGAAAAGGCCGCTCATAGAGCGGCCTTTTCGCATTTGAAATCTGGCTGGGACTTCGGTCAACCGAAGGCAGGATCGACCTCGACATGTTGTTCGGGCTGAATGCCAGCCATTAAAAGGGCCACCGCTCGGTGGCCCACTGGTGGAGTCTGATATTGACTCCGGCACTCTAGATTGTGGCAATCTCGTTGTGGGTCTGCTCTATGGTGCCCTCCTTGCGCCCGGGGCGCTTGCTCAGATGTGCCAATGTTGATGGCGCAATGCCTTGAAGCCGTGTTGAGTTTGCAGGGCCGCATGCTTGGGGTACTCACTGATGAAGTGGCCGAGGCCCTCCACCAGCTGTGAGCGCAACGAAGACACGGGCTCATGCCAGGCTTGCAGGCAGAGATGGCCGGGGATCAGCTGCTCTCGATACGCTTCCAGCAGTTGTTCTGGCCAGGGTTCGATACCGGAATCATGACGCAGTAAATAGTGGGCGGCGGGTTCACGGGCATAGATGAACTGAACTTGGGCCAGGTCGCGTTGGCTCAGCGTTTGACTGCCGATATGGCAGGTCAAAAATTTTCCCGTCTTCAGGTTCAAGAAGTGACCGCGTTGCCGACAGGCGATGATGCGATACCAAGGCAGGGGTGAACAGAGAGAATACCCCTCCAGCTCCTGTTCCAACCAGTGACGACACTCAGGCGTATGTACCTCGTCGAGCATGAACTCGAGCTGTGTCAGTAAGGCTCTGGATGGTTTGGTAGCCAGTGTCGCGCTCATCGTCTGCAATCCTCCCTCTGCATACAATCCCGACTTTCAGTATGGACCCCGAGGCGGCGTGGGGGTAGGGATTCTATTGATTAAAATCAGCTTAGAAGTGCAGTTTTTATGCAATAAAGCCCTTAGCCGACGAGATAAGTACCGGTTCCGAAGGCGATGTGAGTCCCCTCCTCGTTGTGCAGTTCCATCCGGGCGACGGCTACCTTGCTGCCGGCACGGATGATGTGGGCGGTGGCGATGAACTCGTTGCCACGACCTGGGCGCAGGTAGTCGACCCGCAGATCGATGGTGCCGAGGCGGGAGAAGCGCTCCTTGAGGTAGCTGGGGGAGAAATCCTCCAGCTCGTCGATGCAGGAGGCGGCCACTATCATGCCCCCCGCCACGTCCAGCAGGCTGGCGGTGACGCCGCCGTGCAAGATATTGTGGAAGGGGTTGCCGATGAGCTTGTCTTCCATCTTGATGCGCAGCTCCACCTTCTCGAAGTCGTAGTGAGTCACCTGCATGCCGATCAGCTTGTTGAATGGCATCCGCTCGGCAAACAGGTTGGCGATGCCACTGAGCGCCATCTTCTTCAACATGTGTTTCATTCCCTGATCCCAATCCCTGGCGGCCTGGCCGAGTAAAAACTCCAGCCAGTCTGCAACAGTTCCGTAACAGTCGCAATGGCAGGTTTATTGTGAGCGGCTGCTGCTTTAGAATGGCGACCCCAAAGGAGAGCCCATGACCGCTATCGCCGACATCCAGCCCGACTCTCAGCCTGCCGCTGTGCCAGAGACGCCGCTTGCCCTGCTGCAGGCGGTGTTCGGCTACCAGCAGTTTCGGCCGGGCCAGCTGGAGATCATCGAGCAGATAGTGGCGGGACGCGATGCCCTGGTGCTCAAGCCCACCGGCGGCGGCAAGTCGCTCTGCTTCCAGATCCCGGCGCTGCTGCGCCCTGGCTTGGGGGTCGTTGTATCCCCGCTTATCTCCTTGATGAAGGATCAGGTCGACAGCCTGCGCGCCAACGGCGTGGCGGCGGTCTACATCAACTCGGCCCTGAGTCGGGAGGAGATGATCCAGAACTTTGCCGCCATGCGCCGCGGCGAGATCAAGCTGGTCTATGTCTCGCCGGAGCGGTTGCTGCAGCACGAGTTCATGGATCGGCTGGCGGAGCTGCCGCTCGGCCTGTTCGCCATCGACGAGGCCCACTGCGTCTCCCAGTGGGGGCACGATTTTCGGCCGGAATACGCGGCGCTCGGGCGGCTCAAGCAGTGGTTCCCCCAGGTGCCCGTGGTGGCGCTCACCGCCACCGCCGACGATGCGACCCGCAGCGACATGCTGCACCGGTTGGAGCTCCATGATCCCTTTATCCACACCGCCAGCTTCGACAGACCCAACATCCGCTACAGCCTAGTGGAGAAGTTCAAGGCGGCGGAGCAACTGCTGCGCTACGTGCAGAGCCAGAAGGGCAACTGCGGCATCGTCTACTGCTCCAGCCGCAACCGGGTGGAGGAGGTGGCCGAGCGGCTCTCCCGTCACGGCTGCAAGGCGGCGCCCTATCACGCGGGCCTGCCGCTGGATCAACGGCTGCGCACCCAGGATGCCTTCCTCAAGGACGATGTCGAGATAGTGGTGGCGACGGTGGCGTTCGGCATGGGCATCGACAAGCCGAACGTGCGCTTCGTGGTGCACTACGACATCCCCAAGAACATCGAATCCTACTATCAGGAGACGGGCCGGGCCGGCCGTGACGGCACCCCGGCCGAGGCGCTGCTGCTGTACGATCCCGCCGACATCGGCCGGGTGCGCCGGCTGCTCGACAACATCGAGAACCCCCAGCAGCTGCAGGTCGAGCAGTACAAGCTGAACGTGATGGCGGCCTTCGCCGAGGCGCAGACCTGCCGCCGTCAGGTGCTGCTCAACTACTTCGGCGAGTACAACGACAAGCCGTGCGGCAACTGCGACATCTGTCTGGATCCCCCCAAGAGCTACGACGGCACCGAAGACGCCCAGAAGGCGCTCTCCTGCGTCTGGCGGGTGGGGCAGAACTTCGGGGTGGGTTACGTGGTAGAGGTGCTGCGTGGCTCCCTCAACCAGCGCATCAAGGATCACGGCCACGACAAGCTGTCGACCTACGGCATCGGCAAGGATCAGAGCCACGAATACTGGATGAGCGTCATCCGCCAGCTGATCCACAAGGGGCTCTTGACCCAGAACATCACCCGCAACCTGGTGTTGCAGTTGACCGAGGCGGCCCGTCCGGTGCTGCGCGGCGAGGTACCGCTGGAACTGGCGGTGCCGCGGCTGCAGCCCATCTCCAGTCGCAAGGAGAAGCGCAGCAGCCTGCTCGACAGCGCCAACTACGACAAGCGGCTGTTCAAGGAGCTGCGTAACCTGCGCAAGCAGATTGCCGAGGAAGAAGAGGTGCCACCCTATGTGGTGTTCAACGACGCGACCCTGGTGGAGATGGCCCAGCTGATGCCGATGACGGAAGACGAGCTGCTGGCGGTGAACGGCGTCGGCCACCGCAAGCTGGAGCGCTTCGGCGAGGCCTTTATGGACCTGATCATCGAGTACTGCCGGCGGTAGACGTGCCTTTCAGGAAGACGATCTCCCACCGGTAGCAGAGTACAGGGGTGGAGATGGGGCCAGCGGCGATGCCGATGACCGAAGGCGAGCAGCTGATGCTCAATCGGGTGGGCGACCACCTCGTCAAAGGCAGCAAAACGAGCTGCCTTGCGAGATTTTGGTGAATTAATTCACTATCTAGACGATATATTTCACTGCTTCAGGCTGGCGTAGTAAGCGGCCAGATTCTCCAGATCCGCCTCGGTCAGCGGTGCCATAAAGGGCGCCATCATGGGATCCTTGCGCTGACCGTCCTTGAACGCCTTCAGTTGCTTGAGGAGATAGGGGGCATTCTGTCCCGCCAGGTTGGGATAGATGGGCACGCTGGCCTTGCCCTCGGGTCCATGACAGGCGGCGCACAGCACGGCCTTCGCCTTGCCCGCGTCCACATCGGCCGCCCTGGCGTGCTGACCCGAGAACAGTGCCAGCAGTGGCAGGACATAGACCCATTTTTGCATCTTCATTTTCCTCGATTTGAAATAGCGTCATCCCCGTTGGCCCAAGAGGGGACAACGGCGGTATAAAGAGTGACACGAGCATACGCAGGGACGACCCTCACCACCATGAAGCTGATCAATACTTTCGCCACCGAACTGCCCTGGGCCTGTGAAGCCGTGGCGCCCCAGCCCCTGCACAACGCCAGACTGCTGCACCTCAACTACGACTTGCTGCGCGAGCTGGGGCTGGCGGAGGTCAGCGAGGCGGACTGGCTCGCCTGTTGCGGCCAGGGCCAGCCCCTGCCGGACATGCAGCCGGTGGCCCAGGTCTATGCGGGTCATCAGTTCGGCGGCTACAGCCCGCGGCTCGGCGATGGCCGCGCCATGCTGCTCGGGGAGCAACAAGCCCCCGATGGCAGCCGCTGGGATCTGCACCTGAAGGGGGCGGGCAAGACCCCCTTCTCCCGCTTCGGGGACGGCCGCGCCGTGCTGCGCTCCAGCATCCGTGAGTATCTGGCCTCAGAGGCGCTGCACGCCCTCGGCATCCCCAGCACTCGCGCTTTGGTGCTGGTGGGCAGTGACGAGCCCATCTACCGGGAGCAGACCGAGAGCGGAGCGACTGTGCTTCGCACCGCACCGAGTCACCTGCGCTTCGGCCACGTCGAGTATTTCGCCTGGAGCGGGCAGGGGGAGAAGATCCCCGCCCTCATCGACTACCTGCTGCGTCACCACTTCCCCGAGCTCAGCAACGGGGCCGAGCTGTTCGCCGAGGTGGTGCGCCGCACCGCGCGGCTCATCGCCAAGTGGCAGGCCGCCGGCTTCTGCCACGGGGTGCTGAACACCGACAACATGTCCCTGTTGGGGCTGACCCTGGATTACGGCCCCTACGGCTTCATCGACGCCTATGTGCCGGACTTCGTCTGCAACCACTCGGATCCGGGCGGTCGCTACGCGCTGGATCAGCAGCCGGCGGTCGGCTACTGGAACCTGCAAAAACTCGCCCAGGCGCTGGCGGACCATGTGGAGGGCGAGGCCCTGGCAGGGGCGCTGGCCCAGTACGAGCACCAGCTGATGCTGCATTATTCGGAGCTGATGCGTGAAAAGCTCGGCCTGGGAACTTGGGAGGAGCAGGATCCGGCCCTGTTCCGCGAGCTGTTCCGACTGCTGGCGAACCAGCGAGTGGACTATCACCTCTTCCTGCGCCGGTTGGGTGAGCTGACCCTTGCAGGAGACTGGCCCGCCCCCTTGCTGGCGCTGCTGCCGGATCCCGCCCTCTGGCAGGAGTGGCTGACGAGCTATCGGGAGCGCCTGATCCGGGAGGGGAGTGAAGACGTTGCCCGCAGGGGGCGAATGGACGCCGTCAATCCCAAGTACGTGCTGCGCAACGCCCTGGCCCAGCAGGTGATAGCGGCCGCCGAGCGGGGCGACATGGCGCCGTTCGAGCGGCTGTTTGCGGCCCTGCGGCGCCCCTACGACGAGCAACCGGAATATGAGGATCTCGCCACCCCGGTGCCTGCCTGGTATTGCGGTGGCGAGCTTTCTTGCAGTAGCTGAGAGATGCAGCAGTGGAGGGATGAGAGATGACTTGGCGTATCACGCAGGTAAACATGGAGCCAGCGGTGCTGATGCTGGACTGCCCCGGGCTCTGCTGGGACAACTTCCCCACCCTGGCCGAGGCCTTGTTGAAGGCGTGGGAGCTAGAGCCCGTCGAGAGGGACTGGGGGGCGGATCGCCACAGCTGGCTGCTGGCGTTTGAGGGCAGCCCGCTGCGGCTGGAGTTCGAGCATCACGGCGGCTGCTGGCTGGAGGCGGTGCACTCGGCCGATAACGAGGTGGTGCTCTGGCTCGGCCAGCAGCATAAGGATTGAACTATCGGTTTTGGGGCGTATGACGTTGCTCCTCGATGATGGTTGCCGAAGGCTGGAACAATCGCATAAGGATTGAACTATCGGTTTTGGGGCGTATGACGTTGTTCCTCGATGATGGTTGCCGAAGGTTGGAACAATCGCATAAGGATTGAACTATCAGTTTTGGGGCGTATAATCTCGCCCCTCAATTATCGCCATGGTGGCGGTATGGGTTCCCTAACCCCATTAACCAAAAAGGTCACAATATGAATCTGACCCCTGCTCAGCACCAGACGGCGCTGGTGCGTCTCTCTTTGTTCCACATTTTGATCATTGCCAGCAGCAACTATCTGGTGCAGCTGCCGATCACCATCTTTGGCTTCCATACCACCTGGGGCGCCTTCAGCTTCCCGTTCATCTTTCTGGCCACCGATCTGACGGTGCGGATCTTCGGCGCCGGGCTGGCGCGCAAGATCATCCAGACCGTGATGTTGCCTGCGCTGGCGGTCTCCTACGTGCTCTCTGTGCTGTTCTTCGAGGGCAGCTACCAGGGCATGGGCAACCTGGCCGAGTTCAACCTGTTCGTGGCGCGCATCGCCCTGGCCAGCTTTATGGCCTATCTGGTGGGCCAGTTCATGGACGTGGTGGTGTTCAACCGCCTGCGGCTGCTCAAAGCCTGGTGGGTGGCACCGGCGGCCTCGACCCTGTTCGGCAACCTGGTGGATACCATCGCCTTCTTCAGCATCGCCTTCTGGCGCAGCACGGATCCCTTCATGGCCGAGCACTGGGTCGAGATAGCGACAGTGGATTATGTGTTCAAGCTGCTGATAAGCCTGGGATTGTTTGTGCCGCTCTACGGCGTGCTGCTGCGCTACCTCAGCCGCAAGCTGGTGGGGGAGGCCGGCATTGCCGGTTTGCAGACCGCGAGCCGTCAGGCCTGATGAAGAGTGACCACCCCAGGGTGGTCATTTTTTTTGCATTTCTGGTAAATAAGACTTGCACAGTTAAATGAGAATGATTATTGTTAACTTGTTTTCCGGGAAAGACTTCATTCGTTCCAACGTGATGGACTTCTTGTGAAGGCACGACATTGCTCACATTGCTTCCAGTTAAGGGGCCAGTTTTTACTGGCCCTCTTTTTTTATCTTTTTTCAGTCGCTTACCGCCATATAAAGACGGCCATAAAAAATGGGAGCCAAGGCTCCCATCTTCAGTCTGTGTTTGCTTACTCGATGTCGAGTGCATCGGGGGAGAGGATCACTCCCGTGGTGTCGGCATAGAGGTGATCATCCGGCAGGAAGGTGACGCCACCGAAGTTGACCGGCAGATCGGTCTCTCCCACGTCCTTGTGGTCGGCACCGACCGGGATGGCCGCCAGGGCCTGGATGCCGATGTCCAGATCCTCCAGGATGTCGACCTCACGCACGCAGCCGTAGCAGACGATGCCTTCCCAGCCATTTTCCGCCGCCGTGGTGGCGATCTCGCTGTCGATCAGCGCCCGGCGCATGGAGCCGCCGCCGTCGATCAGCAACACGCGACCGACACCGTTCTCCTTGACCAGTTCACGGATCAGGCCGTTCGATTCGAAGCATTTGATCGTGGTGATGACACCGCCGAAGGAGGCGCGTCCGCCGAAGGAGCAGAGCATGGGTTCGAGTACATCCACCATGTCCTGATAGATGTCGCACAGTTCTGAAGTATTGTATTCCATTGAGTCAGATCCACCGCTGGAAACAGGTGGGATCCAGTATAAGGAGTGAGGGGGGCATTTCAACGAATATTCCTTGTTCTGGTCAAGGAATCGCCGCTTTTGCGGCCGGGGTGCAGGATGCATTTCCATGTTCGACAACGACTTGGCGCCTCACAGGAAAGAAGGGAGCCGTACAGGCTCCCTTCTTCATCGAGGCAGACCTTCGCCGCTATAGCAGGAACAGGGTCGCCAGCCCGAGGAAGATGAAGAAGCCGCCGGTGTCGGTGATGGCGGTGATCATCACGCTGGCCCCCACCGCCGGATCCCGGCCGAGGCGGGTCATGGTCATGGGGATGATGACCCCCATCAGGGCCGCGACCAGCAGGTTGAGTATCATGGCCAGGGTCATCACGGCGCCCAGCGCCGCATCCTGATAGAGGAAGTAGGTGGCGACTCCCATGGTGCCGCCCCACACCAGGCCGTTGACCAGCGCCACCCCGAGCTCGCGCCACAGCAGGAAGGAGACGTTACCCGGCTGTATGTGCTGCAGCGCCAGCGCCCGCACTATCATGGTGATGGTCTGGTTGCCGGTGTTGCCGCCGATCCCCGCGACGATTGGCATCAGCGCCGCCAGCGCCACCAGCTGCGAGATGCTGTGCTCGAACAGGCCGATGACGCGCGAGGCCATGAAAGCGGTGCAGAGGTTGAGGGCGAGCCAGGCCCAGCGGGTCTTGACCGCCTTGCTGACCGGGGCGAAGACATCTTCATCCTCGCTGATCCCCCCCATGCGGCGCAGATCGGTGTCGCTCTCCTCATAGACCAGATCCACCACCTCGGCGACGGTGAGCCGGCCCATCAGCTTGCCCTTGCCATCCACCACGGCGGCGGAGATGAGATCGTCCCGCTCGAAGGTGCGGGCCGCGGCCTCGTCGTTGTCTTCCGGATCGAAGGTGACGGGGTTGCGCTCCATCACGTCCCCCACCTTGGTATCCGGCTTGTGCAGCAGCACTGTGGTGAGCGGCAGCTCCCCCAGCAGCCGGTTGCGCCTGTCGGTGACGAACAGCTTGTCGGTGTTGGTGGGGATCTTGCCGAGCTGGCGCAGATAGCGCTGCACCGTCGCCAGGCTTATGTCGGCCCGCACCGTGATCAGCTCGAAGTCCATCATGGCGCCGACTGTGTGCTTGCCGTAGCGGATCACCTCCCGCACCCGGTCGCGCTGGTCGGGGGCCATGGAGGTGAGCAGCCGCCCCATCAGGTTGCGGGGCAGGTATTGGCCGAGGTAGATCTGATCGTCGATGTCGAGGGTGCGCAGGGCATGCAGCAGCGCCTTGTCGCTCATGCCGCTGATCAGGCTGTCCCACACCGTCTCCGACGCCTCGACTAGGATCTGGCCATGCCTCTCCGGGTCCACCTGCTGCCACAGCACCTGGCGCTCGTCCGGCGGCAGGGATTCCAGCGCATCGGCGACGTCGGCGGCCGGCAGGCTGTTGACCAGGCGCGTCAGCTCGCTGGTCTGATCCCGCAGCTCGGCGTCCTGCACCCCCTGCGGATCCAGCAGGCTGTCGGTGAGGGCATCGTCGGCCAGCAGCAGGGTGAGGATGCGGGATCTGTCGTGTTCACGCTGCTTGGCGCTGTTCTTGGGGGGGAGAGACATGCAACAAGATTCCTGAATTCGGTTGGCCGGATGGCCGTGCCCCATAGGATACCAGACCCAAAACAATAGGTTATGACTGTAAATGCAGTAAAAAAAACGCCACCCTCTGGGTGGCGTTTGCAATACAGGGGCGATGGGCGCCGGATCAGGCGGATGCCATCGTCTGCAGCGGGTCGCTGGCCTGACCGAACCAGGCAAGCTGGTCGGCCAGGGTCACCACCGAGCCGACCATGATGAGGGCCGGGCTCTCGACCCCGACCGCCAGCTCGGGCAGCTGGTCCAGGGTGCCACGAATGACCCGCTGGCTCGGCTGGGTGCCGCGCTCGATCAGCGCCACCGGGGTGTCGCCGGCCTTGCCGTGGGCCATCAGTCGCTCACGGATCACCCCACAGGATGAAAGCCCCATATAGAACACCAGGGTCTGCCGATCCCGGGCCAGCAGAGGCCAGTCGAGATCCTGGACGCCGCCCTTGCCGTGGGCGGTGACGAAGCGCACGCTCTGGGCGTGATCCCGGTGGGTGAGGGGGATGCCCGCGTAGGCGGCGCAGCCACTCGCCGCCGTGATCCCCGGCACTACCTGGAAGCCCACGCCGCTGCCGACTAGCGTCTCCAACTCCTCGCCGCCCCGGCCGAAGATGAAGGGGTCGCCGCCCTTCAGCCGCACCACCCTTTGCCCCTTCCTCGCCTCATCCAGCAAGAGTTGGTTGATGCCCTCCTGGGGCACGCAGTGGTTGCCCGCCTGCTTGCCGACGAAGATGCGTCTGGCATCCCGTCGCACCAGCGCCATCACCTCGTCCGACACCAGCCGGTCATAGACCACCACATCCGCCTGCTGCATCTGGCGCAGGGCGTGCAGGGTGAGCAGGCCGGGATCGCCGGGGCCGGCGCCCACCAGGATCACCTCGCCCTTGGCACCGGCATCCTCGGCAAAGAGCGCGTCGGCCAGCTGGTTGGCGGCGGCCTTGTCGCCGCGCGCCAGCGCCTGACCGAGCCGGTCGGTGCCGAGCAGCCGCTCCCAGAACTGGCGTCGCTCCCCCATGCTGGCGAAGCGGGCCTTGACCCTGTCTCTCAGGCCGCCGGCAAAGGCCGCCACCGCGCCGAGGTGCTGGGGCAGCAGGGCCTCCAGCTTCTCGCGCAGCAAACGGGCCAGCACCGGGGCCTTGCCACCTGAGGAGATGGCCACCATCAGCGGCGATCTGTCGATGATCGACGGCATGATGAAGCTGGAGCGCTTGGGATCGTCCACCACGTTGGCAAATATCCCCGCCTGGTTCGCGCTCTGGTAGACCAGGGCGTTGACCTCGCGCCTGTCGGTGGCGGCCACCACCAGCCACTTGCCCGTCAGCTGCGCTGGCTCGAATTCACCGGCCAGCCAATCGATGGTCCCGCCGGCGGCCAGCCCAGCCAGCTCGGAGTCGAGCGCGGGGGAGACCACCGTCAGTCGGGCGCCGGCGTCCAGCAGCAGGCGCGCCTTGCGCTCCGCCACCTCACCGCCGCCAACCAGCAGCACGGGTTTGTTGTCGAGTCGGCAAAAGATGGGCAAGTAGTCCATGGGACCTCCGGATCAGGCGGTTTGGGTCTGGCTGGCGGTGGCAGCGTCGGTCACGGGGACGGGACGATCCGCCTTGGGGGTGGCATACCAGTAACCGAGGCCCATGAAGAGCGCGCCGGAGACGGTATTGCCGAGGGTGACCCACAGCAGATTGTGGCCTATGCCTCCCAGGGTATAGGCATCTGAGTGAGCGCCGAACCAGGAGAGGGCGAACAGCGTCATGTTGGCGACCGAGTGCTCGTAGCCGGAGGCGATAAAGGCCAGCAGGCACCACCAGATGGCGATGAACTTGGCGGCACCCTCGGTGCGCAGCGCCATCCAGATGGCGAGGCAGACCAGCCAGTTACAGAGTATGCCCTTCATGAACAGGGTCAGGGCCGGCGCCTGGGTTTTGGCCAGCGCCACCTTGTGGGCCAGGCTGCCCGCGTCCGGCAGCAGGCTGCCGCCGTAGGAGTAGATCAGCGCCACTGCTATGGAGCCGAGCAGGTTGCCGGCCCAGGTCTGGGGCAGGATGCGCAGCAGATCCCCCATGGAGATCTTGCCCGTCTTCACCCCGAAGGTGAGGAACATGGTGTGGCCGGTGAACAGCTCGGAGCCGGCGATGATCACCAGGGTCAGGGCGATGCCGAAGGTGGCCCCCATCACCAGCGGACGTACGCTGGGATCCACCAGGTTGCCCAGGGTGAAGATGAGGATGATGCCCAGGCCCACATAGGCCCCCGCCATGGCGGAGCTCAGCCAGAAGCCGAGCTTGTCGCTGCGCTCGAAGCGGTTGATGCGGGCCGCGTTGGCGGCGCACTTGTTGATGGTGTCGGTATACATGCTGGTTCTCTTTAAACGGGCCGCCCGCAGGCCGCCCTGATGTGTATGGGATTAGACGGCGACCCAGACCTGCTGGTCACGCACTTCAACGGCATAGGCTGCAATCGACATGGCCGGATTCTCGAAGCAGTGGCCGTCGCTCAGGCGAAAGCGCTGCTTCTTGAGCGGGCTGGCGACCCAGAGCGCGCCGTCGTGTTCACAGATGATGCCGCGCGACAGCACGTTGGCGGCGAAGAAGGGATCCCGGTTGTCGATGGCGAACACCTCGGCCGCCTCGCTCGGGCGAAACAGCGCGATCTGACGACCTTCGATCAGGGCGCAAACCCCGGTGCCAGGCAGTATGTCGTTGAGTTGACAGGCTAATTTCATCGCTTCATCTCCGCTTCGCATTGGATGGGCTGGCTATCCAGCAGGGCGCAGACGCTGTTGCCAAGAATCACGTCATTGAGTTGAAAGACAGATTTCATTACTTGGCCTCCACTTCGATCTGGTAGACGGGGATCCGCTCCGCCGGGGTGGCGGGCCTGTGCTGGTCACGCTCGCTGACGAACTGCACGTCAGGGTCTCTTTTGCCGCTGTTGATGAAGTGGCTGAAACGCTTGAGCGCCTCCTCTTCATTCAGGGTGCGGGACCACTCGCACTCGTAGCCGTCGATCAGCACCTGGATGTCACGTTCCAGGGTCTCATTCAATCCCAGCTTGTCGTCGACGATTACCTCGCGCAGGTAGTCGACGCCCCCTTCCAGGTTGCCGAGCCAGACCGAGGTCCGTTGCAGTTTGTCGGCGCTGGTGACGTAGAACATCATGAAACGGTCGATCAGCTTGATCAGGGTCTCGCGGTCCAGATCCGAGGCGAGCAGGTCGGCGTGGCGCGGCTTCATGCCGCCGTTGCCGCCCACATAGAGGTTCCAGCCCGCGTCTGTGGCTATGATGCCGACGTCCTTGCCCTGGGCTTCCGCACATTCGCGGGTACAGCCGGAGACCCCGAACTTCATCTTGTGCGGGGTGCGTATGCCTTTGTAGCGATTCTCGAGGAAGACCCCGAGGCCGACGCTGTCCTGCACGCCGAAGCGGCACCAGGTGCTGCCGACGCAGGTCTTGGCCATGCGCAGCGCCTTGGCGTAGGCCTGGCCGGTCTCGAAGCCGGCGGCCAGCAATTTCCGCCAGATGGCGGGCAGATCGTCCTTCTGGGCACCGAACAGGCCGATGCGCTGGGCGCCGGTGATCTTGGTGTAGAGCTGGTAGTCGCGGGCCACCTCGGCCACCGCCAGCAGGCCTGCCGGGGTCACCTCGCCACCGGCCATGCGCGGGATGACGGAGTAGCTGCCGTCCTTTTGCATGTTGCCGAGGAAGATGTCGTTGGTGTCCTGCAGCTGGGTGTTCTGCGGGCTCAGCACATGGCCGTTCCAGCAGGAGGCGAGGATGGAGCCGACCGTGGGTTTGCACACCTCGCAGCCATAGCCTTGGCCGTGCCTGGCCAGCAGCTCGTCGAAGCTCTTGATCCCTTCCACCTTGACCAGGTGGAACAGCTCCTGGCGGGAGTGGGGGAAGTGGGCGCAGAGGTGGTTGTTGACCTCGATGCCCTGCTTCACCAGCTCGGCGTTAAGCACCTGGCTGATGAGCGGCACGCAGCCGCCGCAGCCGGTACCGGCCTTGGTGTGCTGCTTGATGGCAGCCAGCGTGGTATGACCCTCGGCCACCGCCTGGGCGATGTCGCCCTTGGAGACGTCGAAGCAGGAGCAGATCTGGGCGGTCGATGGCAGGGCATCGACCCCCAGGGTCGGCTTGGCACCGGCATAGGCGGGCAGGATCAGGGTGTCCGGGTGGGATGGCAGCGGCATGGCGTTGAGCATCAGCTGCAGCAGGTTGCCGTAGTCATCCACGTCACCGACCAGCACGGCGCCGAGCAGGCGACTGTTGTCTTCGCTCACCACTATCCGCTTGTAGACCCCGGCCTGATCGTCCTGGAACACATAGCTGTGGCTGCCGGGCGTACGGCCGTGGGCATCGCCGATGGAGCCGACGGAGACGCCGAGCAGCTTGAGCTTGGCGCTCATGTCCGCCCCCTCGAAGCGGCTGTCGCCGCCGAGCAGGTGATCCACCGTGATCTGGGCCATCTTGTAACCCGGCGCCACCAGGCCGAAGAAGCGACCCTGCCAGGCGGCGCATTCGCCGATGGCATAGATGTCGGGGTCGGAGGTGAGGCAGTGATCGTCGACCGCGACGCCGCCGCGCGGGGCTATGGCCAGCTCACAGTAGCGGCCAAGGGTGTCCTGCGGACGTATGCCGGTGGAGAAGACCACCACATCCACGTCAAGCGCGCTGCCGTCGGCGAAGGCGAGGCGGTGTTTGGCCTCCTTGCCGCCGTGCATCAGGATCTCGCTGGTGCTCTTGCTGGTGTGCACCTGCACGCCCATGGACTCGATCTTGCGGCGCAGCAGCTGGCCGCCCTGGCCATCGAGCTGCTCCGCCATCAGCACAGGGGCGAACTCCACCACGTGGGTCTCGAGGCCCAGCGCCTTGAGGGCACCGGCCGCCTCCAGCCCGAGCAGACCGCCACCCACCACCACGCCGCTCTTGCCGCTCTTGGCGGCGCTGCGGATGGCCTTCAGATCCTCGATGGTGCGATAGACGAAGCACTCGTGGTGCTGGCTGCCCTGGATGGGCGGCACCCAGGGGTAGGAGCCGGTGGCCAGCACCAGCTTGTCATAGCTGACCACGGTGCCCTTGTTGGAGTGCACCTCGCGGGCCGCCCTGTCGATTTTTTTCACCGCCTCGCCGAGCAGCAGACGGATGCCGTGCTTCTCGTAGAAACCGGGTTTGACGAGGGAGAGATCTTCGCTGGTGTGGTGGGAGAAGTAGGAGGAGAGATGGACACGATCGTAGGCGGGACGGGGTTCTGCACCGAAGACGGTGATCTCGAACCGGCCCGGATCGGCCCGCTCGATCAACTCTTCGATGAAGCGGTGCCCCACCATGCCGTTCCCTATGACGGCCAGTCTGACTTTGCTCATGATTGCCTCTGATTTGGAGTAATAAAACGTCATTCTGGCGTTAGGCTACCCAGTCACGGGGGGCGGGCAATTGATGCAAATCAAGTGTCTATTTATATATCTCCTCAGAGGTAAGTTGGTGAAATAGAAAGCTATGTATAAATAGGTATACCAGTGGTGCAATTAGGCTAATTGCGTGTCAAATGGCAATGAGAGGGCTGCGGCCACCGTCGGTGGGTTGGCGGTCAGGCGGGGGGGTGGCGATGGGACTTTGACTCGTTCGTGGGCCGCCACACGCTCACTTTTATCATTCGGCTGGGTGGCCTAGGGCGGCCTGGCTCGCCAACCATGATGAAAAAATACCTCGGCGAGGCGATGTTTATCGCAGGGTCCCGAGTAGGGGGCTGCCCCGGGATCAGCGCATTGGCTGTGGCGTTTGATAGGGCGCGCGGGCGCAGGTCTCGCGGATGAGATGGCGCAGCCAGCGGTGGGCCGGATCGGCATCGAGCCGGGGATGCCAGAGCAGGGCCAGGGTGATTTTGGGCAAGGGGAAGGGTAGGGGCAGGGTCACCAGATCGGCGTGCAGGGCGGCGCAGTGCAGGGCGGGCACCGTGGCCACCAGATCGCTGCCCCGCACCAGCGCCAGCGCAGTGGCAAACCCCGGCACCAGGGTGGTGATGGTGCGCTCCAGCTTGAAGACGGCGAGCGCCTCATCGACGGGGCCGTGCTCCTGCCCGCGGCGTGACACCATGATGTGGCGGGCGGCGGCATAGCGGGCGGCGGTCAGGGGGCCTTCGCACAGGGGATGACCGGGGCGCACCACGGCGACGAAGCGATCCTGGAACAGCGCCTGGGTGTGCAGCTCGGGCGCCGTGTTGGCGCCGATCACCCCGGTCTCGAAATCCAGCTCCCCGCCGCGCAGGGCGTGGCTCTCCTTGTCGGGCTTGGCCATGAAATGCAGCCGTACCCCGGGCGCCTCGGTGGCGAGCCGGGTCAGCAGGGCCGCCCCGACGCTCTCCACGAAACCGTCGCTGGCCCTCAGCCGGAAGGTGCGCACCAGGCTGGCCGGATCCACCTCCTGCTGGGGGCGCAGCACGGCCTCGGCCTCCTGTACCAGCTGGCTGACCTGCTCGCGCAGGACCAAAGCGCGGGGGGTAGGCACCAGCCCCCGGCCGGCCCGCACCAGCAGAGGATCCCCCGTGGTCGCGCGCAGCCGGGCCAGCGCCCGGCTCATGGCGGAGGGGCTGAGCCGCAGCCGTCTGGCGGCGCCGGCCACGCTGCCCTCATCGAGCAGCGCCTCCAGGGTTAGCAGCAGATTGAAATCGGGTGTGCTCATGATCTTTGCCTCGCCGAGCCTTCAGGGTGACCGCCTCATGGCGACGCCTCTCGCCTCATCATACGCGAGAATGGGCGCCTTCATATGGCGTGCCGTGCAGCTATAAGCTGCAAGTCGTGCGTCTTCCGCCGGTTCAGCTTGCTGGCTAGCCTTGTCGGCATCCTAGTCCGCCGGAGCTCATGCCCATGCCACACAATATCGTTCTTTCGCCCCCTCTGACTCGCCGCCTCGGCCTGCTGGCACTCGGCCTCGCCACCCTGCTGCCCATGTTGGGGGGTAGCCTGGCCAACATGGTGCTGCCCGCCCTGGGGCAGGCCTTTGCAGTGCCCTTTGCCAGCCTGCAGTGGGTGCTGGTGGCCTATCTGCTGGGGATCACCTGCCTGACTGTGGTGGCGGGCCGACTGGGGGACAGGTTCGGTCGGCGTCGTCTGCTGCTCCTGGGGCTGGGGCTCTTTGCGCTGGCCTCGTTGCTGTGCGCTCTGGCGCCGACCATAGGCTGGCTGATCGCGGCCCGTGCCCTGCAGGGGGTCGCTGCGGCCTGCATGCTGTCCCTAGCGCTGGCCATGGTGGGCCAGCTGGTGCCGCCGGCGCGGCGGGGCTGGGGCATGGGGCTGCTCGGTACCCTGTCGGCCTGCGGCACTGCGCTTGGCCCCTCCTTTGGCGGCCTGCTGACGGCCGGCTTTGGCTGGCAGGCCCCCTTCCTGCTGCTGGTGCCCCTCAGCCTGCTGGCGCTGGGCTGTGCCCGGCTCGGTCTGCCCCGGGACGGCTCCTCGCCACAACCAGAGAGGATGAACCTCGCGAGCCTGTCACTGCTGGTGGCGGCCCTGCTCTGCTACGGCCTGGCGCTGACTCAGGGGGGCGCCCTGGCCCTCTGGTGGGGGGCGGGGGCCCTGCTGGTCACGGCCTCGTTCGTTCGCCGCGAGCGCCGCGCCCCTGTGCCCCTGTTGCCGCTGGCGCTGCTGGGGGCCCCGGGGCTTGGCAACGGCCTTGTCGCCAGCGCCCTGGTGGCCAGCGTCATGGTGCTGACCCTGCTCATAGGCCCCTTCTACCTGAGGGGCGTCTTCGGTCTCAGTCTCGGGACTGTCGGCCTGATGATATCGGGTGGGCCCCTGCTGGCGGCCCTGACGGGAATGCCCGCTGGCTGGCTGGTGGACAGGCTGGGTACGCGGCAGGTGGTCCGGTTGGGATTGGCAGTCATGGGGACTGCGGCCCTCGGCCTGGCCGGGGCGGCGGGGCAGTTCGGCCCGCTCGGCTACCTGCTGCCCATACTGCTGCTGACCACCGGCTATGCCCTGTTCCAGACCGCCAACAACAGTGCCGTGGTGGGGGAGGCGAGTGAGCAGACCCGTGGCGCCGTGGCCGGTCTGCTGACCCTGTCGCGCAATCTGGGCCAGTTGACCGGGGTGGCCGGGCTCGGCGGCCTGTTCGCCGCCCTGGTGGGAGAGCAGGGCCTGACCCTGGCCAGCGAGCTGGTGTTCGGCACCCGGGCCCTCTTCGCCCTGAGCGCCTTGCTGATTGGTCTGGCGTTCTGGCTGGTAGGTCGCCGCCGGGAGGGAGTGCTGGTCAGCGCCTGAGCCTGAGCAGAAACGCATACAAAAACGCCTCCGCGAAGGGAGGCGTTTTTTATCGGGAGGGGCGCGCTTACAGAATGTAGCGGCTCAGATCCTCGTCCTCGATCAGCTTGCCGAGGTGGGCGTTGACGTAGTCGGCGTCGATCACGAAGGTCGCGCCGGACTGCTCGGAGGCATCGTAGGAGATGTCTTCCATCAGTCGCTCCATCACGGTGTGCAGGCGGCGGGCGCCGATGTTCTCGGTGCGCTCGTTGACCTGCCAGGCGGCCTCGGCCAGGCGGCGGATGCCGTCCTTGGTGAACTCGATCTTGACCCCTTCGGTCGCCATCAGCGCCTGATACTGGTCGGTGAGAGAGGCGTTCGGTTCGGTCAGGATGCGTTCGAAGTCTTCGGTGGTCAGTGCGGTCAGCTCGACCCGGATCGGCAGACGACCCTGCAGCTCGGGGATGAGATCCGACGGGCGTGCGACCTGGAAGGCGCCGGAGGCGACAAACAGGATATGATCCGTCTTCACCATGCCGTGCTTGGTGTTAACTGTGCAACCTTCGACCAGCGGCAGCAGATCCCGCTGTACCCCCTCGCGGGAGACGTCGGGGCCGGAAGACTCGCCGCGCTTGCAGATCTTGTCGATCTCGTCGAGGAAGACGATGCCGTTGTTCTCGACCGCGTGGATCGCCTTCTGCTTCAGCTCCTCCGGGTTGAGCAGGCGAGCGGCCTCCTCCTCGATCAGCGCCTTCATGGCCTCCTTGACCTTGATCTTGCGCTTCTTCTTCTGCTGCTGGCCCAGGTTCTGGAACAGCCCCTGCAGCTGGTTCGCCATCTCCTCCATGCCCGGCGGGGTCATGATGTCGACGCCCATGGGGGTGGCGGCCAGATCCAGCTCGATCTCCTTGTCATCCAGCTGACCTTCCCGCAGTTTCTTGCGGAAGATCTGGCGGGTGTTGGAGTTGTCGGCCTTCTCCTCCTCCCCCCAGCTGTTGCGCGGGTTGGGCAGCAGGGCGTCGAGGATGCGCTCCTCGGCGGCTTCCTCGGCGCGGTATTTCATCTTCTCCATCTCGGTCTCGCGCACCAGCTTGATGGCGACATCGGTCAGATCGCGGATGATGCTGTCCACTTCCTTGCCCACGTAGCCGACCTCGGTGAACTTGGTCGCTTCCACCTTGATGAAGGGGGCGTTGGCCAGCTTGGCGAGGCGACGGGCGATCTCGGTCTTGCCGACGCCGGTCGGGCCTATCATCAGGATGTTCTTCGGGGTCACCTCGTGGCGCATCTCCTCGCTGAGCTGCATCCGGCGCCAGCGGTTACGCAGGGCGACGGCCACCGCACGCTTGGCATCGGCCTGGCCGATGATGTGGCGGTCCAGCTCGTGAACGATTTCTCTCGGGGTCATCTCGGACATGATGGCATTCCTGTATCCGGGGCGGGCAGGGCCCACCCCTTGCAAATTGGCAAAGAGGGGCCTTACTTCGGCTCGGTCTCTTTGGGCGCGTACTCCAGCACTTCAACCGTGTGGTGCTGGTTGGTGAAGACGCAGATGTCACCGGCGATCTTGAGGGACTTCTCGACGATGCTCTTGGCATCCAGATCGGTGTTCTCCAGCAAGGCGGTGGCCGCCGACTGGGCGAAGTTGCCGCCCGAGCCGATGGCGATGAGATCATGCTCCGGCTGCACCACGTCACCGTTGCCGGTGATGATGAAGGACTTGTGCTCATCGGCGACCGCCAGCAGGGCCTCGAGGCGGCGCAGGGCGCGATCGGTGCGCCAGTCTTTCGCCAGCGCCACGGCGGCGCGCTCCAGATTGCCCTGGTGGGCCTGCAACTTGGCCTCGAAACGCTCGAGCAGGGTGAAGGCATCGGCGGTACCGCCGGCGAAGCCCGCCAGCACCTTGCCGTTATAGAGACGATGAACCTTGCGGGCGTTGCCCTTCATGACGGTGTTGCCGAGGGATACCTGGCCATCCCCCCCGATCACGACTTGGCCGTTGCGGCGGACAGAAACTATGGTAGTCACTTTACTTACCTCGCTTGAGCCGAAAAACGGCCTGACTGTGCATGGCAAGAAAGATGGGGGTCAGGCCGGAGTTTTTCAACCCTGCCGATGGTGCGGATAAAAGAGGGCGTCATATGGCCTGCAGGCCAGACGGAGGACAAAAAGAAGGCAGGGTGTTGAGCCCTGCCTGCTGTCTGGTGCGAACGAGTATCAGCCCTTCTTGGGGATACAGCCGCTGATGCCGGCGCCTTGCAGCTTGCGGTTGGCCGCATCGACGGCGGGCTTGCCGCTGAAGGGGCCGACCATCACCTTGTAGACGGTGCCGTTGGCGCCATTGACCACCTGCAGGCTGGAGGAGAGGCCGGCGCCGAAGGCGATGCGCGCCTTGAGCGATTCGGCGGAATCCTGGGAGCGCAGGGCGGCGCACTGCATCATGTAGCGACCATTGTCCGCCGCCGCAGTCTGTTGCGACGCGGCGGCCTTGGCCTTCTCCTGTTCGGCCCGCATCTCCTTCTCCATCCGCGCGAGCTCGGCCTTGCGGTCGATCACCTGCTCCTGGGCACTGGTCACGGGGGCCGGCTTGGTCGGTTGCACCGGTTGCGGCTGGAAGGGCTTCACCTGGCCGATGGGCGTCCCCGGCTGGGGAATATCGGTCGGTATCGGCTGCGGCAGTTTCTCCGGCTGCAGGGTCAGGGTGTCAGCCGGTTGGGGCGGCAGCACGCCCGGTTGGGGCGGCGGCTCCATGATGTCCACCTGCTTGTTCTCCAGCCGCTCTATGTAGCTCCACTTCTCCTGCGGCAGGCCATCGTTCTGTGCCTTCGGCTTGTTGGCCTTGACCTGTTCTTCGATGGTGGGGGCATCCGCCCCCTTGCCGTTGATCAGATAGAGGAAGGCGCCAAAGCCGACGACCAGGGCCCCGGCCAGCAGTGCCGGGATAACAGGAAAGCGGCGAGGTGCCGCTTTCTTGGTGTTACGACCACCGGCCCGTCGTCTCGGGCTGTTGCCGACGTAATCCCGGGTCGCCATCTATTACATGCGCTCCAGGGTGTGGATGCCCAGCACGCCCAAGCCCAGTTTCAGGACCTTGGCGGTGGCGGCACACAGCAGCAGACGGCTCTGACGGCTGGTTTCGTCTACGCCGTCCTTGTTGATCGGGCAGGCTTCGTAGAAGGTCATGAAGTTGCCGGACAGCTCGTACAGATAGGTGCAGAGCAGGTGCGGCATGCCCTTGTCCGCCACGCTGTTGACCGCGTCGGAGAACTGGATCAGCTTCTGGGCCAGCACCTCTTCCGCCTCTTCGTTCAGCACCAGGTTACCGCCGAGGGTGTCGGCATCGACGCCGGCCTTGCGGAAGATGGACTGGATACGGGTGTAGGCGTACTGCAGGTAAGGGGCCGTGTTGCCTTCAAACGACAGCATCAGATCCCAGTCGAAGATGTAGTCGGTGGTGCGGTTCTTGGACAGGTCCGCGTACTTGACCGCACCCATGGCGATGGCTTGCACCACCTTGGCCTTCTCTTCGGCAGACAGGTCGCTGTTGCGGCTCTCCAGCAGGGCGGCGGCGCGATCTTCTGCCTCGTTCAGCAGCTCGACCAGCTTGACGGTGCCACCGGAGCGGGTCTTGTAGGGACGGCCGTCCTTGCCCAGCATCATGCCGAAGGCATGGTGCTCGAGAGGCACGGACTCCGGCACATAACCCGCCTTGCGGGTGATGGTCCAGGCCTGCATCAGGTGCTGGTGCTGACGGGAATCGATGAAGTACATGACTCGCTCGGCGCCCAGGGTTTC
Source organism: Aeromonas aquatica (assembly GCF_000764655.1). Taxonomy (GTDB): domain Bacteria; phylum Pseudomonadota; class Gammaproteobacteria; order Enterobacterales; family Aeromonadaceae; genus Aeromonas; species Aeromonas aquatica. The sequence goes on along the minus strand of NZ_JRGL01000008.1, from coordinate 29,370 downwards.
GTAACGGTACTTGGCACAGGCGATGTCGGTGGTGGTGTAGAGGAAACCGCCATCGCTCTTCTGGATGATGACGCCCATGGGCTCCCCATCCTTGTTCTTGTACTCGTCCAGGTAGACGACGGTGGCGCCGTCGCTCTCGACCGCCAGCCCGCGGGCCTTCAGATCGGCGACGATCTGGGGCAGCATGTCGTTGTACATGGACTCGCCCATGATGTCCTTGCTGGTCAGGGAGACATTCAGGCGGTCGTAGTTGCGCTGGTTCTGTTCCATGGTCATGTCGACCAGCTTCTTCCACATGGTGCGGCAGTACTCATCGCCACCCTGCAGCTTGACCACGTAGTTACGGGCGCGCTCGGCAAAGGCTTCGTCTTCGTCGTAGTAACGCTTGGCCTGGGTGTAGAAGGCTTCCAGGTCGCGCAGCTCCATGTCGCTGGCGTGCTCGTTGGCCATCTTCTCCAGATAGGCGATCAGCATGCCGAACTGGGTGCCCCAGTCACCGATGTGGTTGGCGCGCACCACCTTGTGGCCGAGGAATTCCAGGGCACGGGCCGCCACGTCACCGAGGACGGTGGAGCGGATGTGGTGCACCGCCATCTCCTTGGCCACGTTCGGGGCGGAGTAATCCACCACCACGGTTTGCGGGGTCGGCAGCTTCACGTTGGCGTTGGCGCTCTGCACCATGGCTTCGACCTGACCGGCCAGCCAGCGCTGGTCGAAGAAGAAGTTGATGAAGCCGGGGCCAGCGATCTCGACCTTGGCGATCAGGTCAGAGGCGGGCAGGTGCTCGATGATGGCGGCAGCCAGCTCGCGGGGATTCTTGCGGGCCGGTTTGGCCAGCAGCATGGCCAGGTTGGTGGCCAGGTCACCGTGAGCCTTCTCCTTGCATCGGTCTACTTGCACCCGGGCTTCCAGGTCGGCCGGCAACACGCCTGCTGACTTCAGATTGGCTACCGTTTGTTCAAGTAGATGATGAATATGCTCTTTCATAACTGACCACCGAGGTTGCGCGTCGAAAAATGACTGACTAGATAAGGGCGTGAATTTTACCCGCATCGGGCCGAGAAAACTATAGGAATGGCCCGCCCGTATTGGTACGGCGGATATTTCACTGCGTTTCTCACCACATTCCAGAATAATGAACCGAATAAGTGGTGGTTATCCATTTCTACTGCATATCGAAGCGGCTTGTCCAGGCTATTTTCCCCTGATTGTTAAGGGGTTATTTATTCCGGTCCGATCGGAATGATCTCGCCTCCTGAGGCTGTCGTATCATCAGGAGAAATCGGCATGAGGGCGATCCCGATGAAACTGGCGTTATTTCCACTCTCCGCTCACCTGCTGCCCGGTGGCATCATGCCGCTGCGCATCTTCGAGCCTCGCTATCAGCGCATGGTCGCCGAGGCGCAGGAGCGGGCGTTTGCGCTCTGCATGCTGGATCCCCGCCAGCCGGAGGCGATGCGCAACATGTACCCCATCGCCACCCGGGGGCGGATCATCGATTTCGATCTGCTGCCGGACGGCCTGCTCGGCATCACAGTGCTGGGGCTGGACAGGGTCAGGATCTGCGATCTGTGGCAGGAACCCGATGGCCTGCGGGTGGGAGAGGTGGAGCTGCTGCCGCCCTGGCAAACCGGTCGGCTCAGGGCCGATCAGCATGCGCTCGCCAAGGCGTTGCAGGATGTGTTCAACGATTACCCCGAATACGCGGCCCTCTACGCCCAACCGGACTGGGACGACGCCAGCTGGGTGGCGCAGCGCTGGCTAGAGGTGCTGCCTATCCCGGTGGAGCAGAAGCAGTGGTTGCTGGCGGCCAGGGACAACCAGCCCGCGCTCTCCCTGCTGAGCGGCCTGCTGGTGGCGAGTCACTGAATTTAATCGCCGCCGCAGATCCTTTTTGGCGGGCCCTCGTACTGAAGAGGACTGTTCCCATCAAGGTAGGGTGCGATGACATATACTAGCCAACCATCTATTCGGCACAGGACCTCCGCGCCCATGGACAGTCCCGACGGGGATCTCAAGTCGCAGCTGCTGCGGGTGGCCGAGCAGGCCGACCGGACGGCCTTCTGCGCCCTGTTTCACCACTTCGCCCCCCGCATCCGCGGCTATGGCCTGCGCCATCTCGGCAGCGAAGCCAATGCCCTGGAGCTGGTGCAGGAGACCATGCTGCTGGTCTGGCAGAAGGCGCGGCTCTACCACCCCGAGAAGGGGGCACCGACCACCTGGATCTACACCGTCATGCGCAACCAGTGCTTCGACATGCTGCGTCGGCGCCGGGCCAGCAAGGAGGATCTCTGCGCCGAGGAGCTGTGGCCGGTGCTGGAGTTCAGGGCGCAGGAGGATCACCTGAGCGAGGGGGAAGGCGCCGTGCTGACGAGCCAGATGGCCCATTACCTCGCCATCTTGCCGGAATCCCAGCAGCAGGTGGTGCGCGGCATCTACCTGCAGGAGTTCTCCCAGCAGGAGCTGGCCGCGCGGCTCGGCGTACCGCTCGGCACCATCAAGTCCCGCCTGCGTCTCGCCTTACAGAAGCTCAAGGAACAAGTGGAGCAAGATCATGATTAAAGCCCACCCCACCCACGCCATGCTGCATGCCTTTGCCGCCGGTGAACTGCCACTGCCGCTGACGGTCGGCGTCTCCGCCCACTGTGAACTCTGCGCCGATTGCGGTGTCAGACTGCGCCGCTACGAGGCGGAGCTGGCGGCGCATCATCTCCACGAGCCAGTCGCCGCAGAGGTTGAGGCGACTGTGCTGGACGCCCTGCTGGCGAACATCCTGCAACAACCCGTCCTCCTCGAGACTGCCCCCGTCGATCCTGTCCCCGAATTGCAGGTGGGCGATCGAGGCTACCGGCTACCCAGGGCCCTGGCCCGCTACCACAGGGTCAACTGGCGGCGTTTTGGCGCCATTCGCCAGCACAGTCTGCCGCTGACCGAGCAGGGGGCCCGTGCCAGCCTGCTGCATATCGAGGCCGGTGGGCGCATCCCGGAGCACACCCATCGCGGTTATGAGCTGACCCTGCTGCTGGCGGGCAGCATCCAGGATGGCGAGATGCGCTATCAGGCCGGCGACTTCATCTGGCGCGACGCCAGTCACGCCCACAGCCCGCACACCCCGGACGGCTGTCTCTGCTACACGGTGCAGGATGCGCCTGTGCAGTTCACCAGGGGGCTGTCGCGGCTGCTCAATGGCATCAGTCATCGCCTCTATTGAGGACGCTGACGCAATAAAAAAGGGACCGTATCGGTCCCTTTTTTCATTCATGTCACCGCAGTGGATCAGGCCACGAACACCAGATAGACGGCGAAGGCCACCACGAAGCGGTAGATGGCGAACGGGATGAAGTCGAGGCGACGGATCAGTGCCAGGAAGGTCTTGATGGCGATCATGGCCACCACGAAGGCGGTGACGAAGCCCACCGCAAACATGGGGAAATCGGCCATGGAGAGGAAGTCGCGGCTCTTGTAGAGGTCGAGCCCGCTGGCCGCCACCATCATGGGCACCGCCAGGATGAAGGAGAACTCGGCCGCCGCCTGGCGGCTGATGCCCATCAGCATACCGCCGCTGATGGTGGCGCCGGAGCGGGAGAAGCCGGGCCAGAGGGCGAGGCACTGGAACAGGCCTATGCCGAATGCCTGCTGGTAGCTGATGTCATCCAGTGTCTCGGAGCGCACCGCAGGGCGGAACTTCTCGGCAATGATCAAGAGGATACCGCCGGCGACCAGGGCATACATCACCGTCTCGGGGCCAAACAGGTTCGCCTTGATCCAGCTGTGAATGGCGAGGCCGATGATCACGGCGGGCAACATGCCGAGGATGATGTGGATCAGCGACAGGGTGGCGTGGCCGGGTGCCGGCTTCTGGCCGAAATGGATGCCGATCAGGCCGAACAGGCGGCGCCAGAACACGGCCACCACCGCCAGGATGGAGCCCATCTGAATGACCACCTCGAAGGTGGCGGCCTTGGGGCCTTCGAAACCGAGCAGATGGCCGACGATGATCATGTGGCCGGTGGAGGAAACGGGCAGAAACTCGGTCAGGCCTTCCACTATGCCCAGCACGAAGGCGACAAAGAGGGCGTAGGACTCTGTCATGATTCAGATCTCTTGGTTGATGGGTCCGGATAAAAGCAGCCCCGAGCGGAGTCGGGGTAGCCAATGATGGAGGAAAAGCGGGCGGGCAACCAGAGAATATTGCGACGCGCCGGGGTGGGTGATGGCAGGATTTTCGGCGTTCACCACCATCATTTTCAGAGTGACCCATCGCGCAAGTGGATAGTGCCGCTCATGCCGGCTGTGTGGGGTGCTACAGCCAGCATCTTTTGCTGCCGCCTTAGACCGAGGCATTCGGTCCGGAATCTCGCTCAGGCTGGCGACCGGTTTCGTCAGACCAGCGCGGCCTCGATCCTCTGCCGCAGCTCCCCGTCCAGCGGCGGCAGACTCAGGGCGTCGACCGCACTCACTATCTGTTGCGGACTGCTGGCACCGATCAGGGCGCAGCTCACCACGGGGTCACGCAACACCCATTGCAGCGCGAGCTGGGACAGCGCCTGTCCGCGCTCCTGTGCCAGTGCATGCAGGGCCCGGATGGTGGCCAGCTTCTGGGGGGTGATCTGATCGGGTTGGAGGAAGGGGCTGTTGCTGGCGGCGCGGGAATCGGTGGGGATCCCGGCCAGGTAGCGATCGCTCAGCAGGCCGCCGGCCAGGGGGGAGAAGGCGACTACCCCCACCCCCTGCTCGCGGCAGACCGGCAGGGTCTGCGCCTCTATCTCCCGCTGGAACAGGGAGTATTTGAGCTGATTGACCAGACAGGGGGTACCGAGCTCGGCCAGCCGGGTTGCCGCCCTGGCGGCCAGTTCGGCCGGATAGTTGGAGAGGCCGACGTAGAGCGCCTTGCCTTGGCGCACCATCAGCGCCAGCGCCTGACAGGTCTCCTCCAGCGGGGTGCGGGAGTCCGGCCTGTGGTGATAGAAGATGTCCACATAGTCGAGGCCGAGCCGGCGCAGGCTCTGGTGCAGGCTGGCGAACAGGTACTTGGCGCTGCCGCCGTCCCCATAGGGGCCGTCCCACATCACATAGCCCGCCTTGCTGGCGATGATGAGCTCGTCCCTATAGGGGGCCAGGCTGCCCTTGAGCACGGTGCCGAAGGTGGTCTCGGCAGAGCCGGGGGGCGGCCCGTAGTTGTTGGCGAGATCGAAGTGGGTGATGCCCAGATCGAACGCCTGGTGCACCATGGCCTTCACCCTGGCGGGATCGCTGCCCTCGCCGAAGTTGTGCCAGAGTCCCAGCCCTATGCTGGGCAGCCGCAGGCCGTGATGGCCGGCCTGACGATAAGGCTGGCGCTGGTAGCGGTCGGTCGCGGCGAGATAGCTGTCATCCATGTTCATCAAGACTCCTGAGTTGGCTCGATAAGTCGCAGGTTCGGCCCCTTCTTCCACTCTTGCTCAAGCAAGCGGAGGAAGGGGCCTGTACAGGCGTTAGCCTGCGGGGATAAAGCGATAACGGGTCTGGTGGTGATACCGCTGGCCCGGCAGCAGCCAGGGATCCCCCAGCTCGGGGCGGTTCGGGCTGTCCGGCAGCTGCTGCGCCTCCAGACAGAAGCCGGCGTGGTCCTGATGACGGCCGCCCGCTCGATCCGGGGTATTGGCCAGCCAGTTGCCGGTGTAGAACTGGAGCGAAGGCTGGTTGGTGTAGACCTCGAGTGCCAGTTGCCCATCCCCTGACAGCACCCGCGCCGCGCACTCCTGCTCGGGGCCGTTCAGCAGAAAGGCGTGATCGTAGCCCTTGGCTTGCTGTTGCTGGGGATGGCTCAGCCACTGCTGACCGATGAGGCGCTCGGCGCGCAGATCGAAGGGGCCCTCCACCGGTTCAACGGCGAGCGGCAGGCCGCGCTCATCGGTGGGCAGGAAGCGATCGGCGTTGAGCCGAATGTGGTGGCTGCGCACATCACCGCCGCCATCCAGATTGAAGTAGGCGTGGCTGGTGAGGCTGACCGGCGTCGGCGCATCCGTGGTGGCCTTGAACTCCACCACCAGATCGCACTGTTCCAGTCGATACTCCAGCGTCACCCTCAGGTTGCCGGGAAAGCCCTGATCCCCCGCCGGTGACAGCAAAGCCAGTCTGACCCGATCCGGCTCCAGCTCCTTTATCTGCCACTGACGGCGATGAAAGCCATCCCGCCCGCCGTGCAGGCAATGGGGCGCCTGATTGGCGTCCAGGGACCAGCGCTCGCCGTCTCGCACCAGCTCGGCGCCGCCGATCCGGTTGGCAAAGCGCCCCGCCACCGCCCCCAGCCACACCTGCTGGGTTGGATAGGCGTCATCGGCGCAGCCGAGCAGCACCTCGCGCCGCTCCCCCGCCACCGACAGCGTCAGAGAGCTGAGAATGGCGCCGAAATCGAGGCCGCGCAGGCGCAGCCCCTCTTCGTTTTCCAGCTCGAATGGCATCATGGCTTGATGGGTCATAGCCTGCCTGCCCCGGCTTTGGCGCTGCACACATAGCAGTCGGCGGTGAGGCCAAACTTGGCCGGGTATTCGGCCTCGACCAGAGCTATCACTTCATCCACCTGCTCCGGACGCAGCAGGGCGACCACGCAGCCGCCGAAGCCGCCCCCCGTCATCCGCACGCCACCCTGGGTGCCGATCCTGGCCTTGATGATCTCCACCAGGCCGTCGATGGCGGGCACCGTGATCTCGAAGTCGCCCTGCATGGCGGCGTGGGACTCGGCCATCAGCTCGCCGAGGCGCACCAGATCACCGCTGGCCAAGGCATCGGCGGCGGCCAGGGTGCGGGCGTTTTCCCCCACCACGTGGCGGGCACGGCGATAGCAGGCCTCGTCCAGCCCGGCCTTGCCGGCCTCCAGTGCGGCGAGATCCAGATCCCGCAGCGCCTTGACCCCATAGTGGCGGGCGGCGGTCTCACACTGCTGGCGGCGGGTGTTGTATTCGCTGTCCACCAGGCCGCGGCGCACGTTGGAGTTGACGATCAGCACCGCCAGATCGGCGGGCATGGGGATGAGGCGAGTCTCCAGGGAGCGGCAGTCCAGCAGCAGGGCGTGATCCGTCTTGCCGCTGGCGGAGATCATCTGATCCATGATGCCGCAGTTGCAGCCGACGAACTGGTTCTCCGCCTGCTGGCCATTGAGGGCGATCTCGGCCTGGCTGATGTGAAGCCCCAGCGCCTCCTTGAAGGCCTGGCCGATGGCCACCTCCAGCGAGGCGGAGGAGGAGAGGCCCGTGCCCTGCGGCACGTTGCCGGAGACCACCAGGTTGAGGCCGCGCAGGACATGGCCGCGCTCCTGCAGGTGCTTCACCACGCCGCGGATGTAGTCGCTCCAGCGCTGGTCCGGGTGATGGCTGATGGGCTGATCGAGATCGAACTGGTCGCGCTGGTTGTCGTAGTCGGCAGCCACCACCTGTACCAGATTGTCGTTGCGCAGGCCGATGGCGACGCAGGTCTCGTAGTCGATGGCGCAGGGCAGCACGAAGCCGTCGTTGTAGTCGGTGTGCTCGCCGATGAGGTTGACGCGGCCGGGGGCGCGCACCAGCAGGTCGGGTTGCTGCTTAAACTGCTCGGCAAAAACGGCGCTGACGCGTTGGCTGGGGGTCATGGGGTTACCTCATTGGCTTGATTGGTCTGGTTGTAGTGAATGGGAGAGAGCGCGCGCAGCCGTTCAGCGGCTTGCTCAGGGGTCAGGTCCCGCTGGGTTTCCGCCAGCATCTCGAAGCCCACCATGAACTTGCGCACGGTGGCGGAGCGCAATAGCGGCGGGTAGAAGTGGGCGTGCAACTGCCAGGCCTCGGGGCAATCCGAGTTCGGCGGCGCGAAGTGCCAGCCCATGGAGTAGGGGAAGCTGCATTCGAACAGGTTGTCGTAACGGCTGGTGAGTTCCTTGAGCGCCCGCGCCAGATCCTCTTGTTGCTCGGGGCTGAGGCTCAGCAGGGAGGGCACATGGGCCTTGGGCAACAGCAGGGTCTCGAATGGCCAGGCGGCCCAGAAGGGCACCACCGCCAGCCAGTGCTCTGTCTCCACCACTATGCGGGAGCGATCCTTCAGCTCCCGCTCCACGTAGTCGAGCAGCAGCGGGCGGCCGTGTTCGGCCAGCCAGTCGCGCTGGTGGGTTTCTTCACGGGCGATCTCGTTGGGCAGGAAGTCGCTGCCCCACAGCTGACCGTGGGGGTGCGGGTTGGAGCAGCCCATGACGGCGCCTTTGTTTTCAAAGACCTGCACCCATTCCCACTGCTGGGACAACTCGGCCACCTGGCTCATCCAGGTGCGGATCACCGCCTCAATGGCGGCCAGTGGCAGCTCGGGCAGGGTCTTGCCGTGATCCGGCGAGAAGCAGATGACCCGGCTGGTGCCACGGGCGGCCTCCAGTTTGAGCAGGGGATCTTGCTCGTCGCCGGCGGCCGGGGTGTCCTGCATCAGGGCAGCGAAGTCGTTGGTGAAGACGAAGGTCTCCCGATAGTCGGGGTTCTGGTCGCCGGTGACCCTGTGATTGCCCGCGCAGAGGAAGCAGTCCGGATCGTGGGACTGGCTCGGTGCCTGACTTATCTTCTCGATCTGCCCCTGCCAGGGGCGCTTGGCCCTGTGGGGGGAGACCAGCACATACTGGCCGGTCAGCGGATTGAAACGGCGGTGGGGGTGATCAACCGGGTTGAACATCGTCACTCCTCAAAACTGAATGAAAAATGGGGTAAAGGCGACATCAGAAAACAGCTCTCGTCATGGGGTGAGCCGCCTGGCCTTCTGGATCTGGTCCCTCTCCCCTTGGGAGAGGGCGGGGTGAGGGGAATTTTTCCCCTCATGGTTAGCATCTGGATCTCTTTGTTCGCCCCCTCATCCCCAACGCTTCTCCCGCGAGGGGAGAAGGGGGCAAGAACGAAAAGAGCGGACATCAGGCTTCATAGCCCTGTGGATTGGTGGACTGCCAGCGCCAGCTGTCGGCGCACATGGCCGCGAGATCCCGGCGGGCATGCCAGCCCAGCTCGCGCTCCGCCTTGGTCGGGTCGGCCCAGCACTCGGCGATGTCGCCGGGGCGCCGGGGTTCGATGCGATAGGGCAGGGGGCGACCGCTGGCCGCCTCGAAGGCCGCCACCATCTGCAGCACGCTCTGGCCCTGACCTGTGCCCAGGTTATAGGCGTGCACGCCACCCTTGTGGGTGCAATGCTGCAGCGCCTTGACGTGACCCTCGGCGAGATCCATCACGTGGATGTAGTCGCGCACCCCTGTGCCATCCGGGGTGTTGTAATCGTTTCCAAAGACGGAGAGGCAGTCGCGGCGACCTATGGCCACCTGGGTTAAAAATGGCATGAGATTGTTCGGAATGCCTTGCGGATCCTCCCCCAGGGTGCCGGATTCATGGGCGCCGACCGGGTTGAAGTAGCGCAGCAGCGTCATACTCCAGTGGGGCTCGGCGGCCTGCAGATCCTCGAGGATCTGCTCGATGATCAGCTTGGACTGGCCGTAAGGGTTGGTGGCACTGCGGGGGAAATCCTCGCGGATGGGCGTGCTGGCCGGATCCCCATAGACGGTGGCCGACGAGCTGAACACCAGGTTGTGGACGCCGGCGCGTTTCATTGCCTGCAACAGAACGAGGCTGCCGCCGAGGTTGTTCTGGTAGTAGTCGAGCGGAATGCGGGTCGACTCGCCGACCGCCTTGAGGGCAGCGAAGTGGATGACCGCGGTGATCTCCTGCTCGGCGAAGATCCGATCCAGCAGGGCCTCATCACGAATATCCCCCTGATAGAAAAGGGGTTCTTGTCCGCTGATGGCCGCGATCCTGGCCAGCACGCCGCGCTTGCTGTTGCACAGATTATCCACCACCACGGGTTCCATGCCCGCCGCCTGCAGGGCAAGGCAGGTATGGCTGCCGATATAGCCGCAACCGCCGGTGACCAGTACTTTCATCTTCTTCTCCACACTCGTTCCCCACACAAGGAAAGCCTGAACAGGAGTCTAGCCGAGGCGTTCCACCTTAAACTGTGAGCAGCGTAACATAATTGTGTAAACGATTACACTTTGTGGGTGAGTGAAAATGAAGCGCTATCGGTATTTCCCCTGTCATCACTGGCATTGCCCGGTATAATGGCTCGGTCTTGAACCGTGAAAGAAGTGAAAACAGCATGAGCACCATCAAGGATGTCGCCCGTTTGGCCAATGTATCGGTGGCAACGGTTTCACGGGTGATGAACAACTCACCCAAGGCCAGCGCTGCCTCTCGCGAGGTCGTGCAAAAAGCCATGGCCGAGCTGGGCTATACCCCCAATGCGAACGCCAGGGCGCTGGTCAGCCAGACCTGTGACACCATGGGCGTAGTGGTCGGCGACGTGGCCGATCCCTTCTTCGGCGCCCTGGTCAAAGGGGTGGCTGCGGTGGCGGTGGAGCAGGGGCTGCATCTGTTGATGGGTAATGGTTTTCACAGGGCGCAGCAAGAGCGGGAAGCCATCGATCTGCTGATCGGTAAACGCTGCGAGGCGCTGGTGGTGCACAGCAAGGCGCTGAGTGATGAGGAGTTGATCGATTACGCCCTGCGGGCCCCGGGCATGGTGCTGATCAACCGCGACATTCCGTCCCTGAAAGGGCGCTGCATCTCCCTCAACAACCGGCAGGGGGCGGCCACCGCCACCCGCCATCTGCTGGAGCTGGGTCATCGCCACATCGCCTTCGTCAGCTCGGATCACGCCATCGAGGATGCCCTGCTGCGTCATCAGGGCTATCAGGACGCCCTGTTCGAGGCGGGCCTGAGTGCGGATCCCGAGCTGGTCGAGAGCGGTATACCCAATGAAGAGGGGGGCGAGCGCGCCATGCTCAACCTGCTGGCCAAGGGGTTGCCCATCACGGCCGTGGTGGCCTACAACGACGCCATGGCGGCCGGCGCCATCTCGGTGCTGGCGGACAATGGCCTCAAGGTGCCGGAAGAGGTCTCGGTGGTCGGTTTCGATGACATCATCTACGCCAGATACCTGAGACCCAAGCTCTCCACCATGCGCTACCCCATCGAGCTGATGGCCGCCCAGGCCGCCAAGCTGGCGCTGCAACTCGCCGCAGGGGAGAGTGAGGCGGTGCAGAGCCGCGTCTACACGCCGACCCTGATCAATCGCCACTCGGTGGCGCCAGTCAGACCCTGATCCCGGTTTCTGTTTTGCCGCCTTGATGACGATGGGGGGCCGAAGCGGCGTATAGCCGCCAGGGCTCCCGCGCCAATACACCCTTGTTGTGGTCACTTTGCCGCTGCAATGACGTGGTTGAGGTGTCAGCTACTCGCCAGGTCCGTCACTCTGCCACGCTAGTCCACCCCTTGTTACGGGCACTTTGCTGCTGCAATGACGTGGTTGAGGTGTCAGCTACTCGCCAGGTCTTCCCCTCAGTCGTCACTCTGCCACGCCAGTCCACCCCTTGTTACGGGCACTTTGCTGCTGCAATGACGTGGTTGAGGTGTTAGCTACCCGCCAGGTCTTCCCCTCAATCGTCACTCTGTCGCGCGATCAGCCCCCGATCCTGCTTCATCACCTGTGAGCGACGCCACCAAGGCGCAGCGACTCGTCCACCTGCCGACAAGTCACCACTCGATCAGCCCTCGATTCCCCCCTCCATCGTCGCCATCGGGTTGTTGATGACGACGGCTGCTCATTTTTACTCATCTTTAATCATTTTTACCCCGTTTTACTTAACAATTGCAGTGTAATCGTTTACACCTGTGTGAGCGAGATCGCCGTTTCCGGCGTGAAACTCTCCTACACTGCATAGGTTTTCAATACTCATGCAGGGAGAGAAGAGGATGCTCAGGGAGATCTTGGCCCGCCAGGACTGGCAGACCCAGGCGATCACGTCCGTCAATCGGTTGGCCGCTCATACCCCTCTGTCCAGTTGGCGCAGTGAAGCCGCCGCGCGGGCGGGGCTCGCCTCATCGTCACGGATGTTGCTCGACGGTGACTGGCAGTTCTCTTTCTTCGAGGCGCCCGAGCAGGTGCCCGATGCCTGGCTCGAGCAGGATTTACCCGGGGCGACCAGCATCCGGGTGCCTGGCAACTGGCAGCTGCAGGGTTTCGATCGCCCCATCTACACCAACATCAAGTACCCCTTCCCCTGTGATCCTCCCAGGGTGCCGGCACTCAATTCCACCGGCTGCTACTCCCGCGAGCTCGAGCTGCCCGCCGACTGGCTGGCCAGCGGCCAGACCCGCATCATCTTCGACGGGGTGGACAGTGCCTTCTATCTGTTCTGCAACGGTCGCTGGGTCGGTTACTCCCAGGACAGCCGGCTGCCCGCCGAGTTCGATCTGACCCCCTTCCTGCACGCCGGTACCAACCGGCTGGCGGCGCTGGTGCTGCGCTGGTCCGATGGCTCCTATCTGGAGGATCAGGACATGTGGCGCATGAGCGGCATCTTCCGCTCCGTCAGCCTGCTCCATAAACCGGCGCGCCAGCTGCAAGATATCCGGCTGACGCCGGTGCTGGACGCCTGCTATCGGGATGCCCGCCTCAAGGTGGAGCTGCAGGTCAACGAGGGCGACGGGCTGGCGGTGGAGGCGAACCTCTATTTTGGCGAGCAGCCAGTAACCAGCCTGCGTCAGCCCCTCGGCACCGCCCCCATCGATGAGAAGGGCGCCTACGGGGACAGGGGCGAGCTGTGGCTGGAGGTGCCTGCGCCCCACAAGTGGAGTGCCGAGACCCCCTATCTCTATCGGTTGACCCTGACCCTGCTGGATGAACAGGGTACGCCCATCGAGAGCGAGGCCTATGATGTGGGCTTTCGGGCGGTGGAGATCCGTGGCGGTCTGCTGCGGGTCAACGGCCAGCCCCTGCTGATCCGTGGCGCCAATCGTCACGAGCACGATCCCGCCCTGGGGCACGTGGTGACCCCCGCCGCCATGGAGCAGGATCTGTTGCTGATGAAGCGGAACAACTTTAACGCGGTGCGCTGCTCTCACTACCCCAATCACCCCGATTTCTATCGACTGTGCGATCGGCTCGGCCTCTATGTGGTGGACGAGGCGAACCTGGAGACCCACGGCATGAGCCCCATGGGGCGGCTGGCGCGGGATCCCGCCTGGAGCTGCGCCTTCCTGGAGCGGGTCACCCGCATGGTGGCACGGGACTTCAACCATCCCAGCATCATCATCTGGTCCCTCGGTAACGAGTCCGGCTATGGCGCGGCGCACGACGCCATGTATCAGTGGGTCAAGCGGACCGATCCGAGTCGCCCGGTCCAGTATGAGGGCGGCGGCGCCGACACCCCGGCCACCGACATCATCTGCCCCATGTATGCCCGCACCCACCAGGATCAGCCCTTCCCGGCGGTGCCCAAGTGGGCGCTGGCCAAGTGGATAGGCCTGCCGGACGAGACCCGGCCGCTGATCCTGTGCGAATACGCCCATGCCATGGGTAACAGCCTGGGGGGCTATGCCCACTACTGGCAGGCATTTCGCGATCACCCCCGGCTGCAGGGCGGCTTTGTCTGGGATTGGGTCGATCAAGGGCTCGACAAGCACACAGATGACGGGCGCCATTATTGGGCCTACGGCGGCGACTTCGGGGACAGTCCCAACGATCGCCAGTTCTGCTGCAATGGCCTGCTGTTCCCGGACAGGACACCTCACCCTTCCCTGTTCGAGGCCAAGCGGGCCCAGCAGCCCTTCGTGCTGAGCTTGCAAAGCCGGCAGCCGCTGCGGGTCGAGATTCGCAGCGAGTATCTGTTCCGGGTCACGGATAACGAGTCGCTGCGCTGGCGACTCTGTGAGGACGGCATCACCCTGCAAGAGGGTGAGTGCCCGCTCACGCTGGCCCCTCAGGGCAGTGTGACGCTGACCCTGCTCGAGAGGCTGCCGGGCTTCACTGCCGGCTCACAAGCCTGGCTGGATCTCGCCGTGGTGCAACCGGATGCCACGGCCTGGGTCGAGGCGGGGCATGAGGTGGCACGCCAACAGCTTATTCTGCCAACGCCGATGGCATTACCAGCGGCCTTTGGCTGCGCCACCTTGAGTGAGCAGTCAGATCATTGGCTGATTACCGCCTCAGGCAGTGAGTGGCAACTGGACAAAACCAGCGGTCACATCCGCAGTTGGTGCAAGCAGGGTCGCGAGCAGTTGAGGGAGGCCATCGCCGATCACTTCTATCGGGCGCCGCTCGACAATGACATCGGCACCAGCGAGGCGGATCACGCCGACCCCAACGCCTGGATCGCCCGCTGGCAGGAGGCTGGACTCAACGACCTGCAGCATCGTTGCCTCGGGCTGGAAGTGAGCCCTGACCAAGGCGTGATCCTGGTCCGCCATGGCTACTTCGTCGGCGAGGAACTCAAGTTGCTGACGCGCTGGCAACACAGTTTCGATATCCATGGTGGCATGAGACTCGATATCCGGGTGGAAGTGGCTCCCGACATGCCCTCATTGCCCCGCATCGGCGCCAAGCTCTGGCTGGCGGAGGAGGCAAGCGATGTGAGCTGGCTGGGGCGCGGTCCCCACGAGAACTACCCGGATCGCCTGCTCGCCGCCGATCTCGGTCGCTGGCAGCTGCCGTTCGATGCCCTGCACACACCCTATGTGTTCCCGACCGACAACGGGCTGCGTTGCGATACCCGCCGGCTGCAGCTGGGGGAGATCACCATCGCTGGCAAGTTCCACTTCAGCGTCAGCCGCTACAGTCAGCCGCAATTGGCCCAGGCGCGCCACCAGACCGATCTGCGGGCAGAGGGAGGGTTGCACCTCTGCCTCGATGGCTTCCACATGGGGGTGGGGGGCGATGATTCCTGGAGCCAGAGCGTGCGATCCGAATATTGGTTGCGGCCGGGGAGCTACCATTGGAACTGTGTTCTACGCTGAATCTGACTCGGCCCTGAATCGAAAAAAGACCCGTTAGACGCTAAAATGACTCAACTAATTAATTTATAACGAATTTGTCTCTATGTAACAGAGTGTAAACGTTTTCATTTTGTCGTCAGGATCACAGATCACCGGACAACAAACTGATTACATTAGGCTGGCGCCAGTTCAAACGGTGTACAGCATTCCCTACAAAAACAGATATCAGAGATCGGAGCATAACAATGAAAAAACTCACGACAGTCGCCACCCTGCTGATGGGACTGATGGCGGGAGCCCAAGCACAAGCCGACACCCGTATCGGCGTCACCGTCTACAAATATGACGACAACTTCATGGCCGTTGTGCGCAAGGCCATCGAGAAGGAAGCGGTGGCCAACCCCGGGGTCGAGCTGCTGATGAATGACTCCCAGAATGACCAGTCCAAGCAGAACGATCAGGTCGATGTGTTGCTGGCCAAGGGCGTGAAGGCGCTGGCGATCAACCTGGTTGACCCGGCGGCGGCCCCTGTCGTGATCGAGAAGGCCCGTGCCGACGAGATCCCCGTGGTGTTCTACAACAAGGAACCGAGTGCGGCCGATCTGGCCAGCTATGACAAGGCCTACTACGTGGGGACCGACTCCAAGGAGTCAGGCATCATCCAGGGTCAACTGATTGCCAAGCACTGGAAGGCACACCCTGAGTGGGATCTGAACAAGGATGGCGTCATCCAGTTCGTGCTGCTGAAGGGCGAGCCTGGCCACCCGGATGCGGAAGCCCGTACCACCTACGTCATCAAGACCCTGAACGATGGCGGCCTGAAGACCCAGCAGCTGCACATGGATACCGGTATGTGGGATACCGCCATGGCGAAGGACAAGATGGATGCCTGGATCTCCGGCCCGAACGCCAACAAGATCGAAGTGGTCATCGCCAACAACGACGGCATGGCAATGGGCGCTGTTGAATCCCTCAAGGCTCAAGGCAAGACCGCCATCCCGGTGTTCGGCGTCGATGCCCTGCCGGAAGCCCTGGCCATGGTCAAGAGCGGTGCCATGGCGGGTACAGTGCTGAACGATGCGGCCAACCAGGCCAAGGCGACCTTCGAGCTGACCAAGAACCTGGCTGAAGGCAAGCCGGCCGGTGAAGGCACCAACTGGAAGATCGATAACAAGGTCGTCCGCGTTGCCTACGTGGGTGTGGATAAAGACAACCTGTCTCAATTCGAATAATTCCCTCCTCCTGGGCAAGGGAGACCCCCTTGCCCTCTGTTTCAACCAGATGTGATGGCTGATATGACAACACGGCAACAATCAGAATGGCTGTTGGAGATGATTGACGTCAGTAAGAGCTTTCCCGGCGTCAAGGCACTCGATAATGTCAATTTACGGGTCCGTCCTCATTCTGTGCATGCGTTGATGGGCGAGAATGGCGCAGGGAAGTCCACGCTGCTCAAATGCTTGTTCGGCATCTATGAAAAGGATCAGGGCAAGATCTTCTTCAAGGGCGAGGAGATCAACTTCACCTCCTCCAAAGAAGCCCTGGAAAACGGCGTTTCCATGGTGCACCAGGAGTTGAACCTGGTATTGCAACGCACCGTGATGGACAACATGTGGCTCGGTCGCTACCCCACCAAGGGTCTGTTCGTCGACCACGGCAAGATGTACCACGACACCAAACAAATTTTCGACGAACTGGACATCGACATCGATCCCAGGGTCAAGGTCGCGACCCTCTCCGTCTCCCAGATGCAGATGATCGAGATCGCCAAGGCATTCTCCTATGACGCCAAGATCGTCATCATGGATGAGCCCACCTCGTCACTGACCGAGAAAGAGGTCAATCACCTCTTCAAGATCATCAACAAGCTCAAGGAAAAGGGCTGCGGCATCGTCTACATCTCCCACAAGATGGAAGAGATCTTCCAGCTGTGCGACGAGATCACCATATTGCGGGATGGGCAATGGGTGGCAACCCAGCCGCTCAAGGGCATGACCATGGATCAGATCATCGGCATGATGGTCGGTCGCGAGTTGACCCAGCGCTTCCCGGAGAAAACCAACCAGCCCAAAGAAGTCATCCTCGAAGTCGAGCATCTGACGGCCAAGAATCAGCCCTCCATCAAGGATGTGACCTTCGACCTGCACAAGGGGGAGATCCTCGGCATCGCCGGGTTGGTGGGGGCCAAGCGTACCGACATCGTCGAGACCCTGTTCGGTATCCGCGATCATAACGAGGGCGTCATCAAGCTGCATGGCAAGGTGGTGGCCAATCGCAACGCCCACGAGGCGATCCAGAACGGCTTCGCACTGGTGACCGAGGAGCGCCGTTCCACCGGCATCTACTCCCGTCTCGACATCGCCTTCAACTCCCTGATCGCCAACATGGACAGCTACAAGAGCTCCATGGGGCTGCTCAGCAACAACAAGATGAAGAGCGATACCCAGTGGGTCATCGACTCCATGCGGGTCAAGACCCCGACCCAGCAGACACAGATCGGCTCCCTGTCCGGTGGCAACCAGCAGAAGGTCATCATAGGCCGCTGGCTGCTGACCCAGCCGGAGATACTGATGCTGGACGAACCCACCCGCGGCATCGACGTAGGCGCCAAGTTCGAGATCTATCAGCTCATTCTGGAGCTGGCGAAGAAAGACAAGGGCATCATCATCATCTCCTCCGAGATGCCTGAGCTGCTCGGGATCACGGATCGCATCCTGGTCATGAGCAATGGCCGGGTCGCGGGGATCGTCAACACCAAAGAAACTGACCAGAGCGAGATCCTGCGCCTGGCATCTCTGTACCTATAAGACAGGAAGACATTTATGGAGTCGGCTAAAAATTTCAATCTGATGCAGGCGCTCAAAGAGAACGGCATCTACGTGGTGTTGCTGGTGTTGCTCATGATCATCGTGATCAAGGAGCCCTCCTTCCTCAGCCTCACCAACTTCAGCAACATCCTGACCCAGTCCTCGGTGCGGGTCATCATCGCCCTCGGGGTGGCGGGCATCATCATCACCCAGGGTACGGATCTCTCGGCCGGTCGTCAGGTCGGTCTGGCGGCGCTGATCGCCGCCACCATGCTGCAGGCCCTGACCAACGTCAACAAGGTGTTCCCCAGCTTGGGTGAAGTGCCCATTCCGGTGGTGATCCTGCTGGTGTGTGCCGTGGGTGCCCTGATCGGTCTGGTCAATGGTCTGATCGTGGCCTACCTGAACGTGACTCCCTTTATCACCACCCTGGGGACCATGATCATCGTTTACGGCATCAACTCGCTGTACTTCGACTCCGTGGGTGCCTCTCCGGTGGCCGGCTTCGATCCCCGTTTCTCCAGCTTCGCGCAGGGATTTATCCGGATAGGGGGCTTTAAACTATCCTATCTGACCTTCTATGCGGCCATCGCCAGCGTGTTTGTCTGGGTGCTGTGGAACAAGACCCGCTTTGGCAAGAACATCTTCGCTATCGGTGGCAACCCCGAGGCGGCCAAAGTGTCCGGCGTCAACGTCGCCGTCAACCTGGTGATCATCTACGCCCTGGCCGGTGTCTTCTACGCCTTCGGCGGCATGCTGGAGGCAGGCCGGGTCGGCAGTGCCACCAACAACCTCGGCTTCATGTATGAGCTCGATGCCATCGCGGCCTGCGTGGTCGGCGGCGTCTCCTTCGCCGGTGGTGTGGGCACGGTGGCCGGTGTCATCACGGGGGTGCTCATCTTCACCCTGATCAACTACGGTCTGACCTACATCGGCGTTAGCCCTTACTGGCAGTTCATCATCAAGGGCGGCATCATCATTTTGGCGGTCGCACTGGACTCCATGAAGTACGCCAAGAAGAAGTAAGCGTTACCAGAGAGGGCCGGAAACATTCCGGCCCTCTCTATTTGGAGGGACCCAATCCATGCCATTCAAAGTCAAGATCAACGTCCTCTTGCTGCTCGCCATCCTGGTCACCATCGGCACCGCCTGGCTCAGCGTGAATCACTTCATCAGCGGTTACATCCGCACCCAGGCCACCCAGAACATCAACGAGCAGATCACCCTGGTCAAAGAGAAGCTGGCTGGGGACATCAATCAGAAAGTGCTGCTGGCCGCCAACCTCAACCTCGGGGTGACCAGCGTCAAGAAGGCGCTGCAAGAGACCGGCTTTCAGAACATCGTCAAGCTGATCGGCGACATGGCGTTCGACGTGAACGGGGTCATCGACGATGCGGCCAGGGTCGAGGCACTGCGCAAACTGATCCCGGCCGCCAACAACCAGATCACCGTCAGCTCGCTGGAGCAGCAGGATGGCAAGCCAGTCATCTCTATCCTGGTGCCGCGGGGGGCCGATTCCGCCTACCTTTACTATCTCGACATGAGCGAATTCAAGCAGTTGCTTGAGAGGGTGAGTGGAGAGGGGCGCTACTTCTCCCTGAGCGACAGCCAGGGCAAGGTGCTTTATAGCAGCAAGCCCAAGGGAGAGAGCGAGACTCGCCCCAACCAGCTGGATATCCGGGGCAGCCAGTGGACCCTGACCGGTTACGTGGATCTCGACCATATCCAGGCCATGACCCAGGCGCTCAACGGCAAGATCACCCTGGCCCTGCTCGGGGTGGCGGCGCTGGTGCTGCTGATCTCCATGGTGGCGCTCAACCTGGCCTATAGACCCATTCTCTCCTTGCGGGATCTGGTGCAGGAGCTGTCACAGGGCAGCGGCGATCTGACCCGCCGCCTGACGGTGACCAGCAAGGACGATCTCGGCCAGATCTCGACCGGCATCAACCGTTTCATCGAGCGGCTGCAGGAGATGATGGGGGAGGTGAGGGAGGCCAGCGGGCAGCTCAATGAGGGGATCTCGGGTCTGGCCAGGCAAACCGGTTCGGCGCAGGGGTTGCTGGCAGAGCATGTGCGTGAGACGGAGCAGGTGGTCACCGCCATCAACGAGATGAGCCGCACCGCCGTATCGGTATCGGAGAGTGCGGCCAGCACGGCCGAGCTGACCGGCCAGAGTCAGCAGTTGGCCAGCCAGTCGCGGCTAGTGGTCGATCAGGCCATGGCCAGCGTGACCGCACTGGTGGCCGAGGTGGAGACCACGGCAAACTCCATCGCCGCCATGCAGCAGGACGTGCAGCAGATAGGCTCCATTCTCGGGGTCATCGGCAGCATCGCCGAGCAGACCAATCTGCTGGCACTGAACGCGGCGATCGAGGCCGCCCGAGCTGGGGAACAGGGGAGAGGCTTTGCCGTGGTAGCCGATGAGGTGCGCTCTCTGGCAGGACGCACCCAGCAGAGCACCGCCGAGATCCAGACCATGCTGATCCGGTTGCAGCGGGGCACCCAGACCGTGGTGGTCGCCATGGGCAACACCCGGCAGAGCTGCCAGGACGCGGCGGAGAATACCAACAAGGTGAATGCGTCCCTGGATCTGATGGCGGGGGAGGTGGTGGAGATCAACGACCTCATCAGCCACATCGCCACGGCGGCCGAGGAGCAGAGCGCCGTCGCCGAGGAGATCAACCGCAACATGAGCGCGATTGCCGAGGTGATCACCCAGCTCAAGGGCAATGGGGAGCGGACGGCAGACAGCTCAACCTCGATGCAGCACACCTATGAAAGGCTGAGGGAGATAGTGGGGCACTTCCGGCTGGAGTAGTGGCGGCTGATATCGTTGTGTCTGACAGAGTGGCCGACGTAACACGCGGCCAAAAAAGATGGGGGCGACTTGCGTCGCCCCCGATAGTCTTATCGCTCATGTCCTTGAACGAAGTTGCTCCCTGCAATCCCTGACTATACCTCTTCCTTTAGGTTTCCCCTTCCCAATCCTTTGGGGTGTCCTTTAGCCATCTTGGCCTGACGAGTCATCCATTCCCGTCGCACTTTCTCCGTCCTGGGAGGTGTCCTTTACCACATCCTGTGGTGAGTCCATTTGCCCAACCCTGGCAGCCAGTCTTCCTGACCGACTTCTACTGCGTCCGTGCAGGAGTAACTATAAGGATTTCGGCGGGGACGACAATGGCACCTGGAAAAACGTTTTTATATAACTGGTTTCCCGAGAAATGATAATGACATTTTATTGTTATAAATCATTATCTTGTATTTTAATTGCGCAGGTTTTTCGATCTTGTCTTCCGACTATGGCGAGAGATTTACAGGTGCTTGGCTTACGCCATGAATGGCGAATGTCTTACACGCCGTTTAACTGAGGTTCAGAAAGTTAACAAGGGCTGGCGACGTTCACCGGATCAGGGGTGGCGTATGAGTGCGCACCATCATCCCTGAGGCCGCCATAAGGACCTGTTCCATACGGTTGGAGGTGGGCTAGCGAAATACCCGCCATCGTTGGTGGGGGGGGCAACCGACTGGCTGCGTCATCAGAGGGGGAGAGCGCCAGATCATCGCCTGCGATTTATTGCCTACTCACCGAGGTGGTTCGGGTTGAGCGCCAGGATGCCGGGCTAGCTGTTTGATAATGAGGAGAGAGGCAAGCCAAGAGGAGCTGCCTCCCTTGAGCTTCACCATTAGTAGTGCTGGCTGCCACCCTGCCATTGGCACACATATTCGGGAACCTGCATCTGGGAGGCCTGGCCAACATGGCACACCACCAGCGGCATGGCGGGGGCTCCCTGGGCACTGACCAACGTGGGAGTGGCGGGCAAAACCAGGGCGACGAGCAGAAACAGCGATTTTACCTTCATGGTTATCTCCTTGGTGATAGGACTCGGTGTGACATGGATCACGTTTTGAGTTAAGCCGAGCCGCCGCGCTACGCAAGGGAGTGAAATAAATTCAACTAATGAAAAAAGTTTAAAAACAGGGCGGGATGACCTTGCTGAAAAAATCACCGACAGGATGCGTTCAGAATGCATATCCATATAAGAGACATGAGATGAGCCCTGTCATCCGAGGGCCTGTTGGTGCGGCCTGGCCCGGGTGCCATGATCTGGGACAAAAAACAGATTATTCAGGCTGGGCACTCATTATGACTATTTATGTGGCGAGTTGATGAGACTCTATCGGGGATAAATTCATACATCTGCATATAAAATTCAATTCAACTGATCTTGTTTTTTATCTTTATGATTTTATTGGTAATTCAATATTTTGATTATCCCTTTGTAGATATTTTTTGTGAATGAAATCGGTCTCAAATTGAAATAAAAAGGTGGTTTTATGAATGTTCATGCTGTGGTGTTTAATGAGGAAATATCATTTATGTAAGCTCCATCAAAAATTAACTCCTGGTTTTATTCAGTTCTGAGTGAATGTGATCAATGTCTAAGTTTTAGGTGATTCGCAGGCCTAACCTCTGTCACGAAAGGCAAGGGCAGGATAGAACACAAGCCGAGTACCCTACATAAAGAATATCCCGCCTTAGCCACGAGCATGAATAGAAGGAATCTATTCAATCACTCGCAGGGACCACTGCTAGACGGAATATAATCATGAGCAAATTTTATGTAGGTTCTGAAGTTGGCCAATTGCGCCGTGTCATGTTGCACCGCCCCAACCTCAGCCTGAAGCGTCTGACGCCTTCCAACTGCCAGGACCTGCTGTTCGATGACGTCTTGTCGGTTGAACGCGCCGGTCAGGAGCATGACAAATTCGCTCAAGTGCTGCGCGATCAGAATGTCGAAGTCTTCCTGCTGACCAACCTGCTGGCCGAAACCCTGGATGTGCCGGAAGCCAAAGCCTGGCTGCTGCAACATCAGGTCTCCGATTATCGCCTCGGCTCTTCTCTTGCCAATGACGTGCGCTGCTTCCTGGCGGATATGCCGCACCGCGAGCTGGCCCGCATCCTCTCCGGCGGTCTGACCTACTCCGAGATGCCCTACAGTGGCGTCAACATGGTGGTCGGCATGCACGCCCCGACCGACTTCATCATAGAGCCGCTGCCCAACCACCTCTTTACCCGTGACACCTCCTGCTGGGTCTACGGTGGCGTCTCCATCAACCCCATGGCCAAGGCCGCCCGTCGCCGCGAGACCAACCATGTGAAGGCCATCTACCGCTGGCACCCGCAGTTTGCCGGTCAGGACTTCATCAAGTACTTCGGTGACGAGGATCGTGACTACGACAACTCCACCATCGAAGGCGGTGACGTGCTGGTCATCGGCCGCGGCGCCGTGCTCATCGGCATGTCCGAGCGCACCACCCCCCAAGGGGTCGAACACCTGGCGCGCAGCCTGTTCAAACACGGCCAGGCCAAGCAGGTCATCGCCATGCAACTGCCGAAACACCGCAGCTGCATGCACCTCGACACCGTCATGACCCACATGGACATAGACACCTTCTCCGTCTATCCGGAAGTCATCCGCAAGGATGTGAACTGCTGGAGCCTGACCCCGGGCGGTGCCAGTGGCATGAACATCAAGGAAGAGGGTTACTTCGTGACCGCCATCGAGAAGGCGCTGGGTGTGGATCAGCTCAAGCTCATCACCACAGGTGGCGACAGCTTCGAAGCCGAGCGCGAGCAGTGGAACGATGCCAACAACGTGCTGACCGTGCGTCCTGGCGTGGTCGTGGGTTACGAGCGCAACACCTACACCAACGAGAAATACGACAAGGCCGGCATCACAGTGCTGCCCATCCCGGGTGAAGAGCTGGGACGTGGTCGCGGCGGCGCCCGCTGCATGAGCTGCCCGATGGAACGTGACGGCATCTGACAAGACGGCGTGGCGCCGGCAGAGGCTGGCGCCACACACACCAAGACTCGAGAGTAACACTCATGAAAAAACCAACTGTCGTCGTCGCCCTGGGTGGCAATGCCCTGCTCCGTCGTGGCGAACCCCTCGAAGCCGACATCCAGCGCAAGAACATCGCCACTGCCGCCAAGACCATCGCCCGGATCGCCGAGGAGTACAACGTGGTGCTGGTGCACGGCAACGGCCCGCAAGTCGGCCTGCTGGCCCTGCAAAACAGCGCCTACACCAAGGTTTCCCCCTATCCCCTGGATGTGCTGGGCGCGGAGTCCCAGGGCATGATCGGCTACATGCTGATCCAGGAGCTGAAAAACCTGATGCCGAGCCGCAACGTCACAGCGCTGCTGACCCAGGTGCAGGTCGACCCCAAGGATCCGGCCTTCGCCAATCCGACCAAGTTTATCGGCCCCGTCTATGAGGAAGCGGAAGCCCGCATCCTGGCCGAAGAGAAGCACTGGGTGGTCAAGGCTGATGGCAAGTTCTTCCGCCGCGTGGTGCCGTCCCCGCTGCCCCAGCGCATCGTCGAAGGCGATGCCATCGAAACCCTGATCGCCCAGGGACACCTCATCATCTGTACCGGTGGTGGTGGCATTCCTGTGACTTGGGATGGCCAGTGCCTGACCGGCATCGAAGCCGTCATCGACAAGGACATGTCCGCCGCCTACCTGGCCAGACAGATCAAGGCCGATGCCCTGTTGATCCTGACCGATGCCGATGCCGTCTACCTGGATTGGGGCAAGCCGACCCAGCACCCGCTGCGGGTCACCAGCCCGGCCGAACTGGCTGGCGTCAAGTTCGATGCCGGCTCCATGGGGCCCAAGGTCGAAGCCTCCTGCGAATTCGTCAAGGCAACCGGCGGCATGGTCGGGATCGGTTCCCTGGAAGATGGTCTGGCCATCCTCAGAGGCGAAGCCGGCACCAATATCGTTGCCACCCATACCGTGAATGTCTGAGTCGTTGAATAACTGCGTAGTTAACAACACTGCCCAATTTGGTTTGAACAAATTAATAGAGAGAACTCATCATGGCCTTTAATCTGCGTAACCGTAACTTCCTGAAACTGCTGGACTTCACCCCACGCGAAATCCAATTCATGATCGACCTTGCCATCGACCTGAAGAAAGCCAAATACGGTGGCTATGAGCGCAAGCACCTCACCGGCAAGAACATTGCCCTGATCTTCGAGAAGACCTCCACCCGCACCCGTTGTGCCTTTGAAGTGGCGGCCTTCGACCAGGGCGCCCAGGTTTCCTACCTTGGCCCAAGCGGTTCCCAGATCGGTCACAAGGAGTCCATGAAGGACACCTCTCGTGTACTGGGCCGCATGTATGACGGCATCGAATACCGTGGCTATGGCCAGGAGATCGTCGAAGAGCTGGGTGCCCACGCCGGTGTCCCGGTCTGGAACGGCCTGACCAACGAGTTCCACCCGACCCAGATCCTGGCCGACTTCATGACCATGCTGGAGCACGGCAAGGGCAAGCGTCTGGATCAAATCAAGTTCGCCTACCTGGGTGATGCTCGCAACAACATGGGCAACTCCCTGATGGTCGGTGCCGCCAAGATGGGCATGGACATCCGCCTGGTTGCGCCCAAGGCCTTCTGGCCGGAAGAAGAGCTGGTCGCCCAGTGCCGCCTGATCGCCGAAGAGACCGGCGCCCGCATCACCCTGACCGAAGATGTGAAAGAGGGTGTGCTGGGGACTGACTTCCTCTACACCGACGTCTGGGTTTCCATGGGTGAAGCGAAAGAAGCCTGGGATCAACGGGTGAAACTGATGACTCCCTATCAGATCAACATGGACGTCATCAACGCCACCAAGAACCCGGATGTGAAATTCATGCACTGCCTGCCGGCGTTCCACAACGATGAGACCACCATGGGCAAGGAAGTGGCCGAGAAATATGGCATGAAGGGTCTGGAAGTGACTGAGGACGTGTTCGAATCCGAGCACAGCATTGTCTTCGACGAGGCCGAAAACCGGATGCACACCATCAAGGCAGTGATGGTTGCTACGCTGGGCGACTAAGGTCGCAGTAGTGGTGCCGGGGGGTGACCCCCGGCTTTTCGACCATGTGACGGCGGCATAACACCTCTAACCCTACGACCCGCAGATACATGGATACCGCACCACAGAAGGAAGCTGGACCATGACCAAATTCAAGTTCCCGTCAGCCTACACGATATTGTTTGTGCTGATCGCCCTGGTGGCCGCCCTGAGCTGGATAGTGCCGGCCGGCAAATACGACATGGTAATGAATGAAGCCCTCGGCAAAGAAGTGCCGGTGGCAGGCACCTACAAGCTGGTAGAGGCCAATCCCCAAGGCATAGTCGACGTGCTGCTGGCACCCATCGATGGTCTCTACAACCACGACACCTATGAGGCAGGCGCCATCGACGTCTCCCTCTTCATCCTGATCATCGGTGGCTTCCTTGGCATAGTGACCAAGACCGGCGCCATCGATGCCGGTATCGAGCGCGTCACCGATCGGCTGCGTGGCCGCGAGGAGTGGATGATCCCGATCCTGATGGCGCTGTTCGCCGCAGGGGGCACCATCTATGGCATGGCCGAAGAGTCGCTGCCGTTCTACACCCTGCTGGTGCCGGTGATGATGGCCGCCCGCTTCGACCCCGTGGTCGCCGCCGCGACCGTGCTGCTCGGCGCCGGTATCGGTACTCTGGGCTCCACCATCAACCCGTTCGCCACCGTGATCGCCGCCAACGCCGCCGGCATCTCCTTCACCGACGGTATCTGGCTGCGGGTCGCCATGCTGGTGGCCGGCTGGCTGCTGTGCGTGGCTTATGTGATGCGTTACGCCAAGATGGTGCGCAACGACCCCAGCAAATCTCTGGTGGCTGACAAGTGGGAAGAGAACCGTGCCCACTTCCTCGCCAACAAGAGCGATGAGATGCTGGAGTTCACCCTGACCCGTAAAATCGTGCTCGGCATCTTCGTCGCCGCCTTCGCCGTGATGATCTACGGTGTGGCCGTGCTCGGCTGGTGGATGGCGCAGATCTCCGGCGTCTTCCTGGCCGCCGCCATCATAGTCGGTGTGATTTCTCGCATGAGCGAGGAGGAGCTGACCTCCAACTTCATCGACGGTGCCCGTGACCTGCTCGGCGTGGCCCTCATCATAGGTATCGCCCGCGGTATCGTGGTGGTGATGGACAACGGCATGATCACCCATACCATCTTGAACAGTGCGGAAGGCATAGTGACTGGCCTCTCCACCGTGGTGTTCATCAACGTGATGTTCGTGCTGGAAGTGGTGCTCTCCTTCCTGGTGCCGTCCTCCTCCGGTCTGGCAGTGCTGACCATGCCGATCATGGCGCCGCTGGCCGACTTCGCCAACGTGGGTCGCGAGCTGGTGGTCACCGCTTACCAGTCCGCCTCCGGCCTGGTGAACCTGGTGACCCCGACCTCAGCCGTGGTCATGGGTGGCCTGGCCATCGCCAAGGTGCCCTATGTACGCTGGCTGAAGTGGGTGGCGCCGCTGCTCGGCATACTGACTGTGCTGATCGTGGTCTGCCTGAGCCTGGGGGCCCTGCTGTCCTAAGCCCTTACCCTTGTGATGAAACGGGAGCCACTGGCTCCCGTTTTTTATTGCGCCAAGGGCGTTGCGGCCAGTGGGAGAGGGGGCAGGGATTGCTGTGCAGGCCCGCGACGGCAACGGGAAGGTGCGACAGGAAGAGCAAGGTACTGAGATGAAAAAGGCGACCCTGAGGTCGCCTCTTGTATTCAAGGAGAAAGGTCAGCGCGCCTGGGCCAGGGTGCGCACCACGGCGGCGTGGGCCTGACGGGTGCGGCTGATGTGGCGCGGGGCGACCAGCACCACGTCGTTGCCGGCCACGGCTCCCAGGATCTCGGGATCGGCGTTGCGATCCAGCAGGCGGGCCACTACGGTCGCGGCGCCCGGGGTGGTGTGCACCAGCACCATCTGCTGGTTATGGACCACGCCGCGCACCATGTCGTGTACGGAGCGGGTGCTGCCGGCGGGTTCCAGCTGATCGTCCACCAGGGTGTAGACCTTCTTGCCGTTGGCATTCTGGGCCTTGGCCACGCCGAGGCGGCGAAGCAGGCGGGAGATGGTGGACTGGCTGATGTCGGCAAAACCCCGCACCGTCAGCTCGCGGCGGATCTCTTCCTGGGTGCTGTAACAGTGCTGACCGATGATCTGGCGGCAGGCATCGAGCTGGGCCAAGTCGGACTCTTGTTCAACGGGGCGACTGAGGGTCTTGACCACGGAAATGTCCTTTGATGATAACCGATGGCTATCGCTCTTAAATCTGCCACTCATGTCTTTGACAGTAAAAAATTCTAATGGTGAGGCGTGAGGCAGGTGATGAGCGATGTATAGCCGTTATGAGATGGCAAATTATAACCAAAGGAGGAATAAGTGATGTGACAGGGGTCAAAATTGGGCCCTGTCGGGCCCAATCGAATATCAGTAACGTTCGCTGACGATGTCCTGGGTGAAGGACTTCTCGCAGTACTTGCACTTCATGCGCACAGCGCCCTTCACTTCGCGCACCCGGAAGTAGCTGTCCACCGGCTCGTTGTGGGAGATGCAGTTGGAGTTGGGGCAGTGGAACACCCCGGCGATGAACTCCGGCAGCTTCAGCTGGTGCTTCTTCACCACGGCGAAGTCTTCGATGATGTTGACGGTCGCGGTCGGGGCAAACAGCGCCAGCTGGTTGGCCTGCTGCTCGGTCAGGCGGGTGTTCTCGATCTTGATGAGATCCTTCTTGCCCAGGGCGCCGGATTTCAGGTTGAAGCCGACGGTGATGCGCTCCTGGGTCTCGATCAGCTGGAACAGCTTGAGGATCTTGATGCCCTGGCCGGCGGGGACGTGGTCGATGACGGAGCCGTGACGGATGGCTTCGACTTGCAGTTGGTTCTTCTCGGACATGATGTTCCCCTTTCCCTTAGACGTTTTCGTTCAGTACCAGTGCCAGCAGCGCCTGGCGTGCATAGACCCCGTTTTCCGCCTGCTGGAAGTAGTAGGCATGGGGGGTCTTGTCGACGGCGACCTCGATCTCGTCGACGCGGGGCAGGGGATGCAGGATCTTCATGCTGGGCTTGGCCCCTTCCAGGGTCGCCAGCTCCAGCACGAACTTGGCGGCCATGTGTTTGTATTCGGTCTCGTCGAAGCGCTCTTTCTGAACCCGGGTCATGTAGAGGATGTCCAGCTCCGGCATCACCTCTTCCATGGTCTCGTGGACGCTGAACTGGATGCCCTTCTCTTCCAGCTCCTCGCACAGGTAGTCCGGCATCGCCAGCGCCTCCGGGGAGATGAAGAAGAAGCGGCAGTTGAACAGGCTCAGGGCCTGGGCCAGGGAGTGGACGGTGCGGCCGTACTTGAGGTCACCGACGAAGGCGACGTTGAGGCCGTCCAGCTTGCCCTGGGTCTCGTGGATGGAGAAGAGGTCGAGCAGGGTCTGGGTCGGATGCTGGTTGGAGCCGTCACCGCCGTTGATGACCGGTACCCGGGAGAACTCGGAGGCGAGGCGGGCGGCGCCCTCCTTCGGGTGGCGCATCACCACGGCATCGGCGTAGGAGCCGATGATCTGGATGGAGTCGGCCAGGGTCTCACCCTTTTTGGCGCTGGTGTTGCCGCCGTCGGCGAAGCCGATGATGTTGCCGCCAAGGCGCTGAACCGCGGTCTCGAACGAGAGGCGGGTGCGAGTGGAGGCTTCGAAGAAACAGCTGGCGACCAGCTTGTCTTTCAACAGGCGGGTGTCGGGTTCGGCCTTCAACCGCTGGGCGGTTGCGACCACCAGTTCCATGTCGGACCGGGTCAGATCCGAGATGGAGATGACGTGTTTGTTATAGAGTGGATTGGCCATCGTCTGCATTCCCTTTGACATCAATGAAGGTTTTTCGGTGTCTAGTCCTGAAAT
>NZ_JRGL01000079.1 GCF_000764655.1 Aeromonas aquatica | reverse complement strand
CGGTGCGCCTCTGCTGTCGCCCCCGCAATCCTGCAGGCTGGCCTCAAGGGTGAGAGATCCGCCATGGCCGCCGTGTTTTCGGCGCCATGGCTACCGCACGCCCTGAGGCGCGCGGTGGGATCAACGTCATGTTCTTTCTTGTGCTCGCTCAACGAGCAAGTGAGCAGAAGAAAGAGGTGACCAGGGCAGGCAAAGATGAGAAGCAGGCCGGTATCCCGGCCTTTGAGATCAGGCCAAGTTGGACTGAATGTATTGCGCTATCTGAATGCTGCGGTTATCACCACGCCCCTGCAGATCGACGATGACTTCCTGTACTGTGCCGCGATAGACCAGAGAGCCACGGACCAGTGTCCGGTGGTTATGGCCAATGTCGGTGAAGGTGGCGCCCCCCCTGTGCAGGTGAATGTGCGGTTCATTGGTATCGGGATAAAACGACTCTTTCGGCATAAGGCCTCCCTGTCTGAATACAGAAAAGGGAGCACCTGGACGGGTGCTCCCTCATGGCATCAAGCCTCGATCGGCGCACGCCAGTCGTCGGCACCGGAGGTACCGGCAACGGTGTGCTCCCAGTCGATCTTGCGGTAGGCCAGGGAGACCTGGATCAGCTGGGTGAAGTCAGCGTTGGCGGGGTCCTGGCAGTGGGGCATCTGGCAGTCGATGTCGACGATGGTGGAATCGGTCAACACTGTGCTGAAGAAGTGTTCCTGCTTGCCTTCGACCGAGGTGCGGTACCACTTCAGGGTCACTTTCGGCAGCATCTCGCCGGAAGCCAGGGAGTTGTACATCAGCGGTACGGCTTTGTTCAGCGCGACGGTGAATTTGAACGGCTTGTGGACACGCTGACCAGCCGGCTGACCGGATTGCGGGTCGGTCGGCACGGTAACGACGTGCTGGAATTCCTGAACCAGCATCTCGTCTTCAT
>NZ_JRGL01000078.1 GCF_000764655.1 Aeromonas aquatica | reverse complement strand
GCCCCATATACATTCTGAAAGCGCAACGCAACTGTATCAATGCCCAAGCTCTTACCGGTGATCAAAAACATCTGTTCTTGAACTTGCTTAGTAACACCATAAATAGATGAAGGATGAATTTTACTTGCTTCATCTGTCGCTAATAATTCTACATCCGTATTGCATAAAGGACACTTGACATTGAAGTCCCCTTGCAGCATCGCTGCATCATCACGCGCAGTCGGATATACAATGCCATGTTCTTTACACTGGTACTTGCCCTCTCCATAGATAGAGCGAGAAGAAGCAATTACCATTTTTTTAATGCCATGTTTTTGATTGGCTAACAGGTCGAGAAATATCGCGCTGCCACCAATATTGACGTCACTATAGCGTTTTATTTGGTACATCGATTGCCCAGTGCCCGTCTCAGCAGCCAGGTGTACAACTGTATCTACCCCGACTAATGCCCTTAACCAATCCTCTCTCGACTCAACAGTACCTTTGACAAAGTTAACCTTATCTTTAATTGCAGAATAGAGTGGAGAAAGGTCTGGGTTATCACCATGAATCTGTGGGGACAAGTTATCCAGCACAGATACAGAATGCCCATCCTCGATAAGCTGTAATGCTAAATTAGAACCAATAAAACCTGCGCCACCAGTAATCAAAACGTTTCTTTTCATAATATAATCCAAATTGGTTTTACTCTAAATCAGTTAAAAAGTTACCGTTAGGGTCTGTTCGCCTCCAGCACTGCTCTACTATATCATAGCGTTTTATTATTTTCGCCGGCACACCAACGATAACACAAAAATCAGGAAAATTACCTCTTACAACGGAATTAGCACCAA
>NZ_JRGL01000077.1 GCF_000764655.1 Aeromonas aquatica | reverse complement strand
GTACACTACTCCACTGATTACGTATTCGATGGCAGTGGCGAACGTCCCTGGGTCGAGAGCGACCAGACCGCCCCGCTCAACGTCTATGGCGAGACCAAGCTGGCGGGTGAGCATGCAGCAGAACTGTGTGCCCGCCACCTCATCTTCCGCACCAGCTGGGTGTATGCCGCCCGCGGTGCCAACTTCGCCAAGACCATGCTGCGGGTTGGCAAGGAGCGCAGCGAGATGTCGGTCATCAATGACCAATTCGGTGCACCGACCGGTGCGGAGTTGCTGGCCGACTGCACGGCCCATGCGATCCGCACGGCGCAAGGCAAACCCGAGGTGGCGGGCCTCTATCATCTGATCGCCTCCGGTACCACCACCTGGTTTGATTATGCCCAGCGGGTGTTTGCCAAGGCGAGGGACGCCGGTGTCGAGTTGGCCGTGACCCAGGTCAAAGCCGTGCCGACCAGCGCCTTCCCGACGCCCGCCAAGCGCCCCCATAACTCACGGCTCGATA
>NZ_JRGL01000076.1 GCF_000764655.1 Aeromonas aquatica | reverse complement strand
CGACATAAGAAGCCGTTTAAGTTGATTAAATTTCGCACCATGTCGGTCGATACCCAGTCGGTGGCGAGCCACTTGGCGAGCACAAGTTCGATCACCAAGTTAGGGGCTTTTTTACGCAAGACTAAAATTGATGAACTGCCACAACTGATCAATGTGCTCAAAGGTGAGATGAGTTTGGTTGGGCCGCGACCTAATCTCTTTAATCAGGAGGCGCTGATCAAAGAGCGTGATGCCTTGGGGGTTTATGAGGTGTTACCTGGGATTACCGGGTTGGCACAGGTACAAAATATCGATATGTCGACCCCTGCTTTGCTTGCCAAAACAGATCGGCAGATGATCGATTCCCTCACCTTAACTAGCTACTTTCGTTATATCATCATGACGGCAACCGGCAGCGGTGCTGGCGATGCGGTTGGATCGAAATAGTATTACGCCGAGTTACTTCACCTTATCTTCCTTACCGTTATTAACGAGATGGTGCCATTATGTTGACCTCTTTCTTGGCTATCCCCCGTGTTTATAAACGGGGGATTAGCGTTTGTGCTGATCTGCTATTGCTAACTTTGGCATTCTGGGGCGGTTATTGGGTGCGGCTGGATGCCAATATTCCATTGCAGAGTGTGCTGCACTGGCAAATGCTGGCATTGTTGCTGCCGATCACCATCGTAATATTTATGCGGTTGGGGCTGTATCGTGCGGTATTACGCTATGTCGGTTTCAAGGTGTTGTGGACGGTGTCACTCGGTGTTCTACTTTCTACCATGTCTTTGGTAATGCTAGCATTTTTTATGGAAGTTCCACTTCCTAGAACCGTATCAGTGATCTATTTTGCTTTTTCAGTGTTGCTGGTCGGTGGTGTGCGGCTGTTTTTCCGGGCGCTGGTACAGCGCAGTGGTCAGCAACGAGTGGCGGTGCTGA
>NZ_JRGL01000075.1 GCF_000764655.1 Aeromonas aquatica | reverse complement strand
ATTCAGTATCAGGGATGTCATTGTAAACTCATTGAGGGTCATTTCCTCTAGATAAAAATAATAATTTATCTGCATCATAAATTTCGACATGCTGATTCATCGATATTAATTTGCAATTTAAATCACGAAAACCATCATCGCTTGCGATGGAATCGTTTTTTCTAACCTTGGATATTTCCTTTTCAATATAAGAGGTGGCAATTTTTTTGTAAAATGGATGAAGCCATTTATTTTTTGATTTTTCAGTGTGCCTTCTTAAATTTAGGATGTAAGAAATTGACTTTGTTTTATTCGCTCTAATTTTTTTTCTAAATTCAATCTTGTTGTTTTTTTCATTTTTAAATGATTCGGAGATTAGTGATGTAATAAGCCCCATCTCCTTTAATGTTCTAGGTAGATTGTGTGTTGCGTACGGGATTGTGTATTCATCCAGCCAGTTTATGTGTGTTTTCAAGTGCTCCACATGACTTACGTCAGAACTATTTTTATTGTCATAGAATATCTTTATGGAGTCGACACTCAGCAACTCATCTTCGACATTATCTCTTACAATTGGAAATTGACTAATATCTTTCATCCATACTTGAGAAATATTTGCCTTTCGAGCATCTAATGTTGTTTGTGGGGCTGTAACAACAACAC
>NZ_JRGL01000074.1 GCF_000764655.1 Aeromonas aquatica | reverse complement strand
CCGTTGCTGGCGGCGTTGTCGAGCTTGCCGCTGATTTCGACCTGCAGCACCTCGACCCGCTGGCCATTGACTTCCACATAGCCCTTGAGGATCTGGTTACCCGGGATGCTAGCATCGCCGTCCACCAGTTCGTATTTCACGCTCTGGCCTAGGGCGGTCAGGGCTGGCTGCTCCGCGATATCGGCAAACGACACTTCGCTCACCCTATCCGAGCCGGCGTTGACGCTGAAGTGACCGGTGCCGGTCAGGGGGTTGCTGCCATCGAGGTTGCCCTCATCCAGGCTCACCCCGCTGCCCGCCACGAAGCCCGGCGCGTTGCCATCCTTGATGACCAGCGGCAAGTCGGTGGAGGCGCTGTCCCCGTCCTTGTCGGTCAGGGTCACGGTGAGCGGCAGATCCAGGGACTCGTTGCCCTGATGATCCAGCTCACCGCTCAGGGTCACCTTGGCCGTGACGCTCCAGTTACCGTTGTTATCCACCAGGCTCAGCTCGGCGCGCAGCACCTCGCGGCCGTCGGCGCTGGTGCCCACCAGGGAGCCGTCAGCGTCCAGGGTGAAGGTAACAGGGCTGCCGTGGCTGCTGTATTTACCGTCCAGGCTCTGCTGGATGGCGCCGATATCGAACTTCAAACTGGTCGCATCGAGGGCATCGGCGCCGTGACTCACGGTGAAGCTCATGTGGCTGACCACATCCTTGGCCCCCTGATTGGCCTCGGTCATCTCGGTGCCGGTCACGGCGCTGATCACCGGGTTGGCTCCATCGCCGACAGACACGCTCAGGGAAGAGGAGACCTTGTCGCCGTCGCTGTCGGTGAGGGTGAAGCCCGCCTTGAGCAGGCTATCGGCACTGCCCTGATCCAGCGGCTGGTTGAGGGTGAAGACGTAGTGGCCTCTCTGATCAAGCGTGAGGGTGAAAACGTTCTGGCCGTTGACGGTGCCGCTGATGCTGTTGCCACTGACGCTGATCACGACCGGCTGGCCACCGCTGGTGAGCCCCTGCAGGCCAGGCTGGCTGGCATCGAAGCTGATGTTGACCAGGGGATCCGTGCCGGCGGTGATGTTGAGATCCCCGGAGAGGCTCTGAGCGGCGCTCCAGTCGCTGTCTTCCACCAGGTTCAAAGTGACCGCATCCACGCTCGGCAGGGCGCCGTCGGTGATGGCGATATTCAGGGTGCCGAGGTTGCTCTGGTCCCCATCAAAATCGGTGCCCTGCACCTGCAGGCCCAGGTTGACGCTGTTGCTGTCCAGCGGCTGATCCAGCACGCCGTCGAGCTGCAGATGGTATTTGCCGTCCAGGTCCAGGGTGACAGTCAAAATCACCTTGCCAGCGGCATCGAGCAGGGTGATCTGGTTGCCATTGACCTGATAACTAGTGGCTTTACCGCCGCTGGTGAGACCGTCGAGGCCGGGCTGGTTCGCCTCGAAGTTGAGGGACACCAGACAGTCGCTGCCCACATTGACCGGCAGTTGGCCATCCATTGTCTGACCCGATGCCCCTTCTTGCAGGCTGATGCCGCCGTCGATGCCAAGACTCGGGTCTGCCGCATCATTGATCACCACATTGGTGTTGCCGGTGATCACAGAGCCGTCGCTGTCGGTCACCTGTACTGGCAGGCTCAGGTTGAGGTTATCGCTCGCCCCGTGATCCAGGTTGGTGTGCACCGTCACCTGGTAGTCCAGGGTCGCGTCGCTGTGAGCTTCGATGCGGCCCGGCACGTTCGGCAGGGTGACCGTCAACACCAGGGTGCCGCTTTGGCTGATCGCCTGGAAGCTGTGGCCGTTGCTGCCCGGCACTTCCTGCCAGGTCAGGGCCTCACCGTTGTGGGTGATGGGGTTGCCGCTCGCATCCAATACTTGGCCGGAGAGGGTCAGCCGCACGTCCACCACGGGATCCGAGTCGGCGGTGATGGTCAGGTGGCCGGTGGCGTGTTGATCGTCGCCAGTCGCACCGCTGGCGGCGCCGTCGAAGCGCCCTTCTTTCAGGGTCACCCCGGTCAGGGTGATGGTCGGGTTGTTCCCCTCGCCGATGCTGACGTTGAGGGTGCCGCTGGTGCTGTCGTTGTTGCCCGCACCCTTGTCACTGTCGACGACATTGATCTTGAACGGCAG
>NZ_JRGL01000073.1 GCF_000764655.1 Aeromonas aquatica | reverse complement strand
TGTTGCCCCCACTGTCAGGCCGAGGCCGCCCAATTGGCCCCTTGGGGCTGGAGTCGAGGTCTGCGCCGTTATCGCTGCAAGCTGTGCCTGCGCACCAGTTCAGTGCTCACCAAGACGCCCATGGCCAGACTGCGCAAGGCCCAATGCTGGGAGGACTACGCCCAGGCACTCATCGAAGGGCTCACCGTCCGGCAAGCCGCGCGTCGCTGCGGGGTCTGCAAAAACACCGCCTTCTTGTGGCGTCACCGTTTCCTAAAGGCCATGGCGAACCATCAGGCGACGCGGGAAGAGGGCATTGTCGAAGTGGATGAAACTTTCTTCCTGGAGTCATTTAAAGGACAGTCCGGATTGTCCCGACCGGCCCGTCACCGGGGTGGGAAAGGCCGCACCCGCGGTACAGGGCCGGACTACATCCCGGTGATGGTGGTGCAGGACCGGGCAGGCCACCTGGCAGATTTCCAACTGGAGAGGCTGGATGCTCTGACTGTCAGGGTGGTGCTAAAACCGCTCATCGCCCCCGATGCGGTGCTGTGCAGCGACGGGGCGGCGGTGTATGCCAGTTTCAGCGAACGGCAAGGCATGACACATCAAGTGGTCCATAACCGTGCGGGAGAGCGGGTGGTGGGTGCGTATCACATCCAGCATGTGAACGGATATCACAGGCGGTTGAAGGAGTGGATGGCGCGGTTCCATGGGGTGGCGACGAGCTATTTGAGGAATTATCTGGGCTGGCGAAGGATGTTGGAGCGTTATGGGCAGGCAGTGGATATCCCGCGTTGCTTGCATGAGGCGCTGGGGCGCCCCATGCAACACGTAATTGGGACATAGCC
>NZ_JRGL01000072.1 GCF_000764655.1 Aeromonas aquatica | reverse complement strand
ACCCTCTGCAGCGTCGAAGGAAGAGGGGAGGCCGATGAGTACCGCCTTTTCTCACACCACGCCTGAGCGATTTGTTCGCTCACATAGCCGCAGCCCCATGATCTCCTGCGACAAACGATGTTTCCTGCAACTGCTCGAGCACGACCCGAATACTACTAGCTAATAGTGGGATTCGAACCATCGGCCGTTTAATGCAGGATTCATGCAGAAGTTAAGCTTGGTGAGTTGGCGAGGCGCTGATGAGAGGAAAAATCCTGTCCCACGACGGGGGCAAGCGACATCGGTATGTATCGAGCAATCTGTGCGTCCTTACGCCCTTGTTCACGTCACAGTGAGGCTTCAAATGTTGCCACTACTTTTGGTGAGATATCTCGTGAGTGAAGCGTTTTTTTGGCACAAATTAATAAAAAAACCAGCCATTATAATTATGGAGTGGCGCCTGAAAACCTTAATCTCGATCAAATTAAGGTGTTATTCAGTTTTCTTTATAAAAAGCGAGTAATCTCCGTGCGGAAAAAAATTTTATACTCCCGAACAACGATCGAATATGTCGAGGAATCGTTCCCATGAGTGCGGATTTCGCTGTTACAGGCAGCCTTGGTGGCATAAAAATCTGTTTTTTATCTTTTGGCAGTTATTGATATTGTAAAGTTCATGTTTAATAGTTTTTTTTTTGATATTATTATGTTTAACAAGAATTCGTTCCAATGTGGGTTCCGGTTGATATAGCTTTGCTTCAATTGAGTCGATTTATATCGTTCCTTATTGGATGGTGACCAAATTTCTATCGGCGAATATTTTAAGTTGTGCCCTTCGGGTGCAATTTTGGCGGAGCCTACCCGGTAATTTCAATTTCCACTGTGCGTCTGTAATCTACATG
>NZ_JRGL01000071.1 GCF_000764655.1 Aeromonas aquatica | reverse complement strand
CGATATAGACGCCTTCACGACCCGGGTTGGTATTTTCCTGGATCAGCCAGCGTATGTTGTCCTGAAGGACTTCGTCGCCACCGTCGGCGGCCATCTGGGCACGAATGTCGACGAGGTCCTGACTGACATTGGTAGAGGCATAACGGGTGACCTGCTTCTCCAGCAAGATCGGGTTCTTGGCAGGCTTGTCACCCTTGATCATGACAGTCGGGTTCTGCTTGTTCAGGGTCGGGGTAGCCACCACATTCAGCTTGGCGACCCCCACCACCGTGGTGTTGGTCACTGAGCGGGCGGAGATTTCCACCGCGCCTGTGCTCACGGCCTTGACCCGGCCAAATTTGTCGACGGTTGCCACCGCCTCATTGGAGCTGGACCAGGTGATGCCCTGCTTATGCAGCACCTCTTCGGGACTGCCGGGATAAGGCAGAGATTCATCAGGGATCAACATGGCTTCGATCGAGCGGGATTGGCCGACGACCAGTTCGGTGTTATTCCATATCCCCATTTTGATCTTGGCAGGCGCATCGAGATCGAGCACGGGCTTGGCCGCCACATCGGAATTATCGGGAGTCGTCGGCGTAATCGGCGTGGTCGGCGTGGTTGGAACGATGGGATCTCGCGGGGTACCAG
>NZ_JRGL01000070.1 GCF_000764655.1 Aeromonas aquatica | reverse complement strand
TCACTGATGAGAGAGTTAGTCCGGGAAAATGAGGTTAAATTAAGTGATTTAATTTATCCGATATTCGTCGAAGAAAATATCTCAAGCGAGGTTCCAATTCCCGCTTTACCTGGTTTGGCCAGAATACCGGAAACACAGCTTGCTTCTGAAATAAAAGAGCTTTATGCGTTAGGGATTCGATACGTGATGCCATTCGGCATTAGTCATCACAAAGATGAAATAGGTAGTGATACATGGAACAGCAACGGTCTGCTTAATCGTATGATCACCACTATAAAATCTGCGTGTCCGCAAATGATGGTGATACCCGATATCTGTTTTTGCGAGTATACCACGCACGGGCATTGCGGTACATTGGCCAATCACGACGTAGATAACGATCAGACTGTGACAAACTTAGTCAAGCAGTGCATCAATGCAGCACGCGCCGGGGCCGATATGCTAGCACCCTCTGCCATGATGGACGGTCAAGTCATGGCTATTCGTCAAGGGTTGGATGACGCTGGGTTTTCTCGTGTTGCCATACTCGCCCATAGTGCGAAATTTGCATCTTCCTTTTATGGGCCATTCAGACATGCCGTTGAATGCGATCTTAAAGGAGATAGACGAACTTATCAGCTCGATTATGCCAATTCTAGACAAGCGCTAAGTGAAGCATTGCTCGATGAGCAAGAAGGGGCTGACATTTTAATGATAAAACCTGGCACGCCTTACTTGGATATCTTGACCAGCTTGCGCAGTAAAACACTGCTTCCACTTGCAGCATATCAAGTCAGCGGAGAGTATGCTGCTATCAAATGTGCCGCTCAAATGGGTATCTTAAACGAACAAGAAACAGTTTTAGAAACACTGACAGGTTTAAAACGCGCGGGGGCTGATCTCATCGTAACCTATTTCGCGAAGCAGTTCGCAATCTGGAATCAATGTGATTCATACACCCTATAACATATAAAGGCTTAACAATGAGGTCGAAGGACTATATCCTTTGCATTCTGATTATGGCTATATGGGGTCTTAATTTTTCCGTCGTTAAATTGGGACTAAATACGCTTGATCCAATGTTGCTGACCGGGCTGAGGTTTACATTAGCGGCTATTCCAGCTGTTTTCTTTGTGAAAAAGCCTGATGTGCATTGGTTTTATCTGGCTGCCTATGGTTTAACTTTTTCGGTTGGAGTGTGGGGACTTTCAACATGGGCGATAGGTGCTGGTTTATCACCAGGCATGGCCGCTTTGTTAATTCAGACGAATGTTGTTTTCGGCTTAGTGCTTGGCTG